>JALYQW010000126.1 GCA_030855635.1 Bacteroidota bacterium
ATGAAAGAGCAACAGATGAAACAACAGAAGTAATCATACAAATCCATAAAAAAAGCTGTTACATTTTTTGTAACAGCTTTTTTTATGGGTCAATGTTTCTTAATGCGGCGTTGTATTAATTTTTAAAAGCTTTGTCATGTGAATTTTTCCGCTTGCCGTAAGTATTTTTATCAGGTAACAGCCGGGTTGAAGATGTGAAATATCCATCATTGTATTTGTTCCGGAATAAATGAATACTTCTTTGCCAATTCCATCATAAATAGTTACCCGGTTTATTAACTCTCCCGTGGCTATATGAAGAATTTCTGCAGCAGGATTCGGAAATACAGTAATTTCCCGTGTATACATTTCTGAAATTCCGGTATTCAATAAAAAGAGCGATGATGATGATGAGCACCCATTGCTGTCGGTAGCTGTTACGCTGTAAAGTCCGTTTGATGCCGGTACATGAAATTCCCCCGTAGCTCCTGCAATCAGTACACTGTCGAGGTACCATTCATAAGTGGAAAACCCTGATGTTGCAAATAACGTATCGCCCGAAGCCGTTATAACCGGAGCGGCAGGTGCAGCATAAACGGTGATGGTTGAAACAGTAAGTGTATCAGTGCCGGATGAATTTTCAACTATCAGCGTAACATCATAAGTCCCCGGTGTTGCATAGCAAATGGAAGAAGGATTTTGTTGGGTAGAGAAACTCGTTGAGCTGCCCGGGAAAATCCATAACCATGATACCGGATTATTTGTTGAAAGGTCGGTGAAATCAACACAGGTGCTTTCGCAGAAGGCAGAATCAGATACCGAAAATGCAGCAACAGGCGCCGGAACGGCATTGCTTGCCGTTATCAGGAATTCGTCAATTGCGAAGCCCGGATCACCGGCATTAAATGTAACTTCATTCACAAACCGGAAGCCGAACCGTATTGTTGCATGTCCGGCAAAAGCAGCAGATGAAACGGTTTGTGTAGTCCACACCGGCTGACCTGAATATTGTGTGGAAGGTGTTACTTCCGTCCATGAAGTGCCACCATTGGTGCTGTAATACAATTCGCCATAAACGGTTGCGGCTCCTTCGCACAACCACAGGAAAGATACCGTTACTGAATCATAACCCGTTGTAGTTACATCCAGCGACATGCGTGAAAAGTTGTATTCATTGTTTCCGCATAGACCATTGGCTGCCAGGAACGAACAGTTTAATATGCCTGCTGCCTGACCTGCATCACTGATAATATGCATGTACTGCGTTGATGCACCTCCTGTAATTCCTGCAGGTTGCGATGGTGTATTTGGAACTGTAAAGGTGGTTGGAAATCCGCTGCAGATAAGTTGTCCGCTGCCACCGGTATATTCGTTATTTATGATCCATTGGTTGTAACCGATTGCCGCACTTACACCATTTTCATCGGCACTGTTAATGGTAAATGAGCTTCCCCCGGTTTCAAATCGTTCGTATAATAAAGTGTCGGCATTTTGTGCCATCAGTGATCCGGTAACTAATACTAATGAGAGTAACAGGGCTTGTTTCATAACGATATTTTAGGTTGTTGATATGGGCTAAGGTAAGTGATTGTTTTTGTTTCACCAATAATGTGAATTTAATGGGGAACTTGTACTTTTGAATTTATGCGATAATTTAATGTGCTCTTTATGGCTTTACTCAAATTTATTGTAGTGTGTGTGACAGGATGTCTTTTTTTATATGAATCCGGGGCAACCGTGATATCCGGGAAGGTTACGGGCTTCAATAATGAACCTCTTGCTTTTGCTAACGTGTATGTAAAAGGAACATCAAAAGGAACCACAACTAACATTGAAGGCAATTACAAACTGGAATTGCCGGAGGGGAATGTGGAGCTGGTATTCAGGTATCTCGGATACAAAATGCGTATTGAAACAATTGTAGTTTCGGGTGCGCAAATGCAACTGAACGTTCAGCTGGTTTCCGAAAATTATACCCTTAATGAAGTTCAGATACGTGCCGGCGATGAAGATCCTGCTTACGCGATTATTCGTAACGCTATTGATAAACGAAAATTTTACTTAAACCAGGTTGACGAATTTTCTTGTGATGTATATGTAAAGGGATTGCAGAAGATTACAAAGCATCCTGACAAAATTTTAGGCGTTGAGGTCGATCTCAGCCAGTTTGTCGATAGCACTACCGGCATTGCTTACCTGTCGGAATCGGTTTCGAAATACCATTTCAAAAAACCGGATCAGGTTAAGGAAGTAATGATTTCCTCTAAAGTGAGTGGCAGCAACCGTGCTTTCAGCTTTAACCAGGCTTCCGATATGGAATTTAATTTTTATGAGAATATTATGATGGCCGAAGGATTAAGTCCGCGCGGATTTATTTCTCCCATTGCTTCCAGTGCATTATTTTATTACCGGTATAAACTCGAAGGCTCCTTTTATGAAAATGGACATTGGGTAAATAAAATTGCAGTGCTGCCTAAACGAAAAAATGATCCGGTATACTCCGGATATATTTTTATCCAGGACAGCACATGGCGCATTCACAGTACCGATCTGTTTCTCACAAAAGATGCGCAGATTCAATTTGTAGATACACTGCGTATCAACCAGGTTTTTATTCCAGCCGGTGATGAAGAAAGTATCTGGTTGCAGGGCTCTGTTACATTCCGGTTTGTATTCAGTTTTATGGGCTTTGAAGGAGATGGTAATTTTGTGGGAATATTTTCAGGCTATGAGGTAAACCCCGGTTTCAAAAAAGGACATTTTAAAGGCAGTGTAATGAAAATTAATGATGACTCAAATAAAAGGGATACCAGTTACTGGGAAATGATGCGGCCCATTCCGCTCACCCCGGAGGAATCAGTGGATTACATGAAACGCGACAGCGTACGTGAAATTAAAGAGTCAAAACCGTACCTCGATTCACTCGATCGTAAGTCGAATAAATTTAAACCGGGTAATTTGTTAAGCGGTTATACCTATTATGACCGGTATTCAAAAACTGAAATTTCGTTTTCATCAATGCTGGAAAATATTCAGTTTAATACGGTCGAGGGCCTTGTTGTTGGTCTTAGTGCCGGACTTGAAAAGAAATTTGAAATGCTTAAATCGCTCGAAACAGATCTTTCCGTTCGTTACGGGTTCTCTAATTATAAATGGAGTAGTACCGGAAAAATCAAGTACAACTATCACTTAAAGAAGTTTGCGTATATCAGTGTGGAGGGTGGCGACGATCTTATGCAGTTCAATGAAATGAAACCTATTGGTGCAGCCATCAATTCGTATTATACCCTTTTCAGGGAAAAAAATTACATGAAACTTTTTCACAAACAATTTGGCCGTGTTGAAAGCAGGTATGAAATTATTAATGGTATACGGTTAGAAGGTGGTTTTGAATTCGCACGCCGTAGTGCAGTAAAAAATACTACTGATTTCACTTTCGTGGATAACAAAAATCGCGAATATACATCCAACACTCCACAAAACCCTGAAGTTAATTTTCCATTTCAAACCAATGAGGCGTTTAAATTTAATATTTCTGCACGTATACGTCCCAAACAAAAATATATCGACCGGCCCGATATAAATATCATACTTGGATCAAAGTGGCCTACCTTTATTATTAATTATGAGAAAGGAATTAAAAGCATTGCCGGAAGTGATGTCGATTATGACAGGGCAGAAGCAGGTATAGAGGACAAATTTTCTCTCGGTATGTTAGGAAAATTTAATTATTCTCTTTGGTACGGCAGGTTCTTAAACACCAATGAACTTTATTTCATGGATTATGCACATTTCATGGCTAATCAAACTGTTTTCTCAGGGTTTGAAACCCGTCGTTATGATTTGCTGGAGTATTATACATATAGCACAACACGCGAATACATACAGGCATTTGCAGCGCAGGAATTCGGTGGGTTTATTTTGAACAAAATTCCGCTGCTAAAAAAGTTAAAGTTAAATGAGATCGCCGGATTCCGTTACTTGCATGTGCCCGGTAAAAAAGATCATTTCGAAGTTTCATTTGGTTTAGAAAAACTGGGTATCCTTCGTGCCGACTATGTGATAGCTTTTGATGAAAGTGGAAATTCGCAGTCAGGAATTGTGATAGGAGTAAGGGGAGTGATAGGGAGGTAGGGAAAGGAAATGTCCATAGGTCATAAGGGAGGAAGGAATGAGGGAATGAGGAAATGGGAAAATGTGAGAATGAGTTAATTAGGAATTGGCTAATTTGAGAATAAGATAATAGGGAATAAGTGAAAGGCGGACATTATGAAAAGTCATAGAAAAGTTATCGCTCATTAGTGCTGTAGGCACGATCCATGTTTGCTGCGATGTTGGTGCTCGCGTAACAAAAATTACACGCGGGATTAAAGGCTTATCATAAAAACATATCAACTTTTAACCCCATTACCTAACCACAAACCGCTTTACCAACCGTTCTTTGTCAGTTACCAAATTCACCACATACATTCCCTTAGCAAACCCCGCACAATTTAAATTTTTTGTATAGTAAGGCGATGTTATGTTACCGCTTTCGCGGAAGATGGATTTGCCTATTAAATCGAAAACTTCCAACTGATATTTTGTTCCGGTAAGTTTATTTCCATTGATGAAGGCAGTTTGCCAGTTTGTATCGAAATAAACAAATAACTCAGCATCTGAAACAATTGTTACTTCTGAAAGTGAAGTAAGACTATCACAGGGACTTCCTGCAAGGGCTTCTAAATCATAATCGGGATTGTTTGGCAGACCTACATAACTTCGAGCCCCACCAAGATAAAATCCAAATGGTTGTAAATCACAAGCAAATCCTAGACTATCAGGACTATTAATTGTACTTAGATTCATATTTATACTATTATACATTGTATCTTGATATGGATAAATTTGATAATAATTAGTGGTAATATATATTTTATTATTAGGTGCTTTTTTTAATTGACCGATTGTAGTTGTCCATGGAGTTGTCCAGAGTGTTATTTGGGAAGTATTAATATTGGGAGAAAATAAATTATATTGAAACAATTTTGACGAATCTGTAATCGATTGAGCAACTTTAGTAACATATAAGAGTTCATCGGAAGGTGAAAATTCGGCACTCCAATATGCAGGCCATGGAGATATTACGGTTTCTTGGGAAATTGTTATTGGAGTACTTAAATATCCTGTACAACGATCAAAATTATATAATTCAATTAATCCTTTATAATTTATATAACACATTCTATCTCCTGTCGAATTGAAAGAAATTCTACCGGAATTGGTGCTATTTAACGAACCAATATTTTGAACTGTTTGACTTATTCCATATGGGGTAATTAAATATTTATAATAATCATTATTAGGATTAAATGAAGAATCTAGTCTGCGTAACAAAATCCACCAATCTCGGCCATTGCCATGTTTAAGAGCAATTAAACAATCAACAGGTTTGAAGCTTTCCAATTGCAAATTTTTTTGAATTATTTCATTAGAGCTTTTATCAATAATTGAATAATATAAACCAAAATCATGAGTTACACCAATATTAAACAAATAGAATAAAGTATCAGATCCAGGATAAGGGAGTATTAATAATTCTCTATACCATCCTCCCCCTTTAATACTATCACCATTTAAAATTATTTGATTATTATTATTAAATACTTTTATAGGATCAGTTCCTCCAATTAATACTGTGGGATCATAACTTGTATAGAAAAGTAACGATCCTAAGGTATCAGAAATTGATGCACAGCTTCCTCTTGATTTTTGTGAACTCTTCCCAATTTGAATATTAAGTGAATCAGAAAAGTCAATTTTAGCACTGTCTCCAAAACACCAAACCGAATTTCTGTTTTGTGTTTTTCCTAAGGTATAAATTAAGCAAAAAAATAAAATTATATAAATTTTCAAAATAAATTTGATTTGATGAATTGTAAGCCTCTGACGAAGTACATATTGTATTAAGTTTCTCAAAAAATTTCAATTTCGGTTAAAGATACAAAAATCCGGTTATGGAATCAAGCCTTGAAAAAGTCGTAAAAATAGTACCGCTGAGGCTTCTCACAAAAACATATCAACTTTTAACCCCATTACCTAACCACAAACCGCTTTACCAACCGTTCTTTGTCAGTTACCAAATTCACCACATACATTCCCTTAGCAAACCCCGCACAGTTTAAATTTTTTGTATAGTAAGGTGGTGTTATGTTACCGCTTTCGCGGAAGATGGATTTGCCGAGTACCGAGTACAGGAAAAATCTATTTTACCATTTTTTAACAATTCAGGATATGTAACTAAAATACCGGTTTAAAAGATTTTAAAATCTTTAACACTGTTTTTAAAAGAGTGTTTTTTATGAAATTCTAAAAAGTAATGAATTTTTATAAGGTCAATTGCAATAGGTTTAAAGCAAAAAAATAATCAAAATAATCCGGATCAGATTCAATTGTTAGAATATAAGAAGTATTGAAAGCGGTTAAGCTGTAACCTTTCGCTTCAGGTTTAACATAATAATTTAAATATGGAGCAACATGTAAATTTTCTTCTGCTTTTTCTTCACGTGCCTCCTTTTTATTAATTTGTGCTTCAAAATACCCTAGATTTCCATCCCATGGTGCAGTTACTATTTTGGCTCTGGTAAGTATATGCTCAAGGTTTTCTTCTAATTCTCCAAATAATTCCCTTGGGAATTTGAACCATTTTTTAGTGATTGCTGTATAAATATACCCTATATTAATTAAAAGTTCAGACTCTTCAGGGATTATATTTATTTTTTTGCTCATATAAATTTATTGACAGAAAGAGCATTACCTAATTACAAAGCGTTTAACTAACCGTTCTTTATCAGTTACAAAATTTACTATATACATCCCATTGGAAAAACCAGAACAATTTAAATTTTTAGTATAGTAAGTTGAAGGTATTTTACCGCTTTCGCGAAATATAGATTTGCCTAAGAGATCAAAAACTTCTATAGAATAATTGGAACCTTTAAGTTTATGGACGTTAATGAATGCGGTTTGCCAGTCAGATGCGTAATAAACAAATAATTCAGTTCCTGATAATATTGAAGGTAATTCCGAAATTGAAGTTAGTGAATCGCATAGACTGCCAAATAACGGTTCCATTTGATAATTTGGATTATTTGGTAATCCTAAATATGCCCTTTTGCCACCTAAATAAAAACTGTGTGGCTGAAAATTACATGCAGCACCTAAACTATCTGGTGAAAAAATCACGGATAAATTCATATTATACATATTGTAAACGGTATCAGCATAAGGATAGGAAGTATTAAATCCGTTGAAATATTGATTGGATAAATAAATTTTATCGTCAGGTGCTAAATTTAGCGTTCCTAAAGTATATTGTGGAAATGATGTGGCCCAAAGTGTATCTTTACTACCTGCTATATTTCCTGCGTTTAAATCATATTGAAATAAATAAGAAGTATCATTATTGGTGGTAACATACAATTTACTGCCATCTGATGAAAATGCAGAACCCCAAATCATTGAATAGGGATTCATACCGGGGTCCGTTTCAATAATAATTGGATTACTGAGTAAGCCTGTACACCGATCGAAATTATAAAGTTCTAGAACATTTAATATATTGCTAAATACCAATTTTTCTCCATTAGATGAAAATCCAATATGCCCAGCATTAGTTCTGTTCTGTTGTCCAATAGATTGCATCTGCACAACATTTATGTTATCAGGTGTAATTAGGTATTTGTACCAATCATTATTTGATGTAAAAGTTGAGGCGTCAGATTTACGATAAAGCAACCACCAATCTCTACCATTTCCATGTTTTATAGTATTTATACCATCAACAGGTTCAAAGGTTTGAAGTTGAATATTTTTTAAAGTGACTGCCCCAAGACCTCCATTTAACCGCATGTCAATGACACTATAACAAAGCCCATATCCATCCGTCACGCTAATAGAAAAAAGATAGTATGTACTGTCTTGGGCAGGATTGGGTACAATTACAAGTTCTTGGTACCATACACGACCAACTATTGAATCCCCATTCAACATAACTGAATTCGTTGCATCATATACAAATGTGGAATGAGAAGTGGTTTGTGAATAAGCTCGCATAGTTGCAGCATAAAACAATAGAATTCCATTTGAATCCGCAATACTTACACAACTCCCTCTACCATCCATACCACTTGATATGGGCATTGCTACACCACTTCCAAAATCAATTCCAGCACTATCTCCAAAGCACCAAACAGAATTCCTGTTTTGACTCCTTCCCAATGAACTAATTAAGCAAAAAAATAAAATTAAATAGACTTTCAAAATAAATTTGATTTGATGAATTGTAAGCCTCTGACGAAGTACATAATGCATTAGGTTGCTTTAAGTTTTTCTATTTTGGTTAAAGATACAAAAATCCGGTTATGGAATCAAGCCTCGAAAAAGTCGTAAAAATAGTATTCCTGAGGATACTTATAAAAAACATACCAACTTTTAACCCCATTACCTAACCACAAACCGCTTTACCAACCGTTCTTTGTCAGTTACCAAATTTACAATATACATTCCATTTGAAAAACTAGAACAATTTAGATTTTTAGTAAAGTGAGGGGGAAAAATATTACCACTTTCTTTAATAATAGATTTACCTAAAAGATCAAAAACTTCTAAGTAATAATTTTTCCCTTTAAGCCTATTTGCGTTAATAAATGCGGTTTGCAAATCAGAAGTATAATAAATAAATAATTCCGCTTCTGAAAATGCATTGGTTTCTGAAATTGAAGAAAGTGAATCGCAAGGGCTTCCATTAAGAGCGGATAAATCATAATCAGGATTGTTGGGCAGACTATAGTAGGTTCGTTTTCCTCCAAGATAAAAACTATATGGTGCATAATTACATGCAGTTCCTAAACTATCAGGATGATTAATTACACTCAGATTCATATTATAAATATTATATACGCTATCCGGATAGGGGTAGCAATATGGAAAAATACTACATTGATAAGCTTTGGAAAAATAAATCTTTTCATTAGGTCCTCTTCTTAAAAAGCCAAAACCTATTAATGAATTAGTTGTTGAATCTAGAAGAATTCTTGAGCTTCCTGGATTTGGATTTAATAAATCATACTGATAAAGGAAACTAGTATCATTCGAATAAGTACTTATATAAATAAATCTTTTATTGAAAGAAAATTCAGAACTCCAAAATCTATTAAAATAAGGGGAGGAGGGAGGTTCAGGATGAATGGTCACAGGATTGCTTATTAAGCCTGTACATCTATCAAAATCATAGATCTCAAGTAAGCCTTTAAAATTTATATATGATAATTTTGATCCATCATTAGAAATAGTATATCTTCCAGAATTAGTATTATTATCGCTACCTACGGCCTGAATTATCGGAGATGAAACACTCCCTTGTGTAATTAAATAAACATAATGATTATTAGAATAAATATCAGCATTTCTCAATAGAACCCACCAATCCCTACCATTGCCATGTTTTATAGCAATCATTCCATCT
The DNA here is from genome assembly GCA_030855635.1 of Bacteroidota bacterium. Taxonomy (GTDB): domain Bacteria; phylum Bacteroidota; class Bacteroidia; order AKYH767-A; family OLB10; genus JADKJB01. The sequence continues at coordinate 9,485 of JALYQW010000126.1, forward strand.
ACAACTTTAAATGTTTCTAATTGAATATTTTTTTGAGTCACTGATCCAAGTCCGCCATTTGCATTCATGTCTATAACAGAATAATAAAACCCATCACTTGATGTAACTCCAATTGAAAATAAATAAAATTGTTTATAAGTTGTAGGATTGTCAGTTATAGTTAATTCTTGATACCATATACGGCCTATTATTGAATCACCGTTTGCAATAATTTGATTTAGATTATTTCTTACTTTTACTGTTTCATTAACTAAGCTCTGAAGAGGGTCAGAACCACTTGCATAAAATAATAAAGACCCTGCTGTATCACTTATAGAACAACTACTTCCTCTTGAATCCATTGCTGAAAAGATTGGTATTGGAGAATTAATATTACTAAAATTTATCCCAGTAGAATCTCCAAATATCCAAACGGAATTACGATTTTGTGCAAAAAGTAATCCATTTACCAAAAGGGAATAAACCCAAATCAATAATATAGCGAATTTCTTCATTTAATAATTATCTAGAAATAATCAACTTTTCTTGCTTGTAATAATTTTCTCCGTCAGAAACAGTTATAATATATACGCTTGGAGTTAAAAATAAAGTGTTTAAATTAAAACTATGGACATTTGCTGGTAGTGATTTTATAAATAATATTTGACCTAAAAGATTTTTAACTTGAATTACATAATTTTGTTTAATTCCAACTAATGCTATGTTACATTCGGAATTGGCAGGATTTGGATATAAATTAATTGAAGTGGAATCTAAAATATTATTAGAAGTTGGATTTATCTGGTTTAAACTATATCTAGCGGGAATGATATCATTATAAATTTCCAAAAAAAGTAATGATCTCGCAATAAATACAGATCGTCCACCTTCTAAAGGATTTTGATATGCAATAGTTGATAAGTTTGTAGAATCACTACCATTTAATATCGAATCTCGTAGAACTTTATTAATAAGTAAGCTATTTATATATTTCAAATTTGATTCCCAAGTAATACTATCTATGATAGAATTATTTAAATTATATGCTGAATCCAAATTCCCATTTAATATTAAAGAATCAATTTGATAAAAAGTTCCAATATTTAATTGACTAAATTCAGAATAAAAATTTCTAAATAATGTATCCTTTGAAGTATATTTTGTTAATAAAGTGGTATCTGATTTTATTAAGTTAAATAAATATGATCTGTTTTTATACTTAAACTCTTCAGAATTAAAAGCATAAAACATAGAATCAGTAACAACATTACCTAATTGCATATCACGTTCAAGTACATCTATATTAATATTTAAACTGCATGGATCAGTAGTTGTTGGTGTTATTCCTTGAGCAATTACCGATCCGGGTGCAGGAAAGGGATTAACATCATTTAAAGATAAATCATAATACCATTCAACTTGCGAACCCGATAATCCTGTAACTCCCGATAATGAAGTCGAATATCCTTCCCAAGTATTATCCCAAGTTTCTTTAATAGTTGTTAAATTTATTCCTTGTGGTGAAATATCTGCACCATCAATGTTAATTCCTGTACCTGCTTGGTTGATTTGATTATCTATATTATTACAATGAAGTTCGGTACCTAAGCAGGAATTCAGCATTCTTATTGGTGAGTATAATTCTTCAAGGTTGTTTGAAGTTAATATAGCATTTTGACATTCGTCAATTGTGATACCATAAACTGTTGAAGAACCTGAGGGAATTGCAATACTACCTTGAATTATATTGTTAGTTTGAATTCTAGCATTGTTGCAATATTCTAACCAAATTCCGTGATGATTATCATTGAAATAATTTTGATTAAAAGAAACAGTATTAGGTGTACCTGATGAAACACTTGAACCCACAGTTAATGGAGTTATATTATTTGCATGAATCCCAATCCTATAGTCAATAATATCATTTCCAAAAATATGACTAAATCCTAATGCAGCTAGTTGCCCTTGTACAGAAATAGCAGTATTATGAAAACTTCCCAATGATGTTTCAACAAAATCCGTATTAGTAAAATTATTGTTTGAAATGATAACATTATTTAAATTAAAACCTGAAATTTTTATACCTATATTACATTTTATAAAATCATCCACACCATCGATTTCAATATCATTATTAAAATTCCAACAATCAATATCAATACCAATATCATCAATATTACGATAATATTGTCCTCCAGGAATTACTATATTGTAATTGCCTCTAATTTCAATTCCTTTATGTAAAGCATCAAAACGGGAATCAATTTCTATTTCTCTTAACGTATTTGACCTATTTTCAGCAATAATACCTATTCCTTTTATAGCTGGCGTTACGTTATTATTTATTAATTTAGTAAATTCCGAATTTTCAACTTTAAAAGTACTCCTATCGGCAGTTATTCCCGAAGAAATATCACGAAATTGATTTTTCTTTCCACTTCCTCCGATTTGTACACCAGATATGTTTTGTAGCAAAATATGGGTTGATGGATATTCACCTTCCAAAGGTGCTTTTGTTAAATATTGCCCATCACAATCAAAAGAGTTTTGAGTTATTATCGTATTGGCATAGTCCTCATCATATAAAAGTATTCCAAGTGAATTATTATTGAAGCTAACATTATTAATTGTAAGATCAGGTACATCATTAGTCAGTGAGCCATCACCTTCCGCCTTAATTCCAATTATAGCATTTTCAATTTTACAATAGTTTATTTGATTCCCACTGATAGAGCCATTAAAATCTAAAAATCCTCCTGGCTTTATAACTATTCCTTGCCACATTTCATCACATGAAAACAAATATGAAGGAATAGTAGGTGTAAAAGCTGTTGGAAGTGCTGGTTTAATATTTAAAATACCATCATTGTAAACAATCATTTTAACTCCTGGAGCAAATGCAATTTCACAACCAGTTAAATCTAAAGTTTCATTTGCTGCAATTGAAATATCATTAGAAACATAATATTTTGAATTTGGGACTACGGACCCATTTCCTGGATAAGGCACAAACCCAACATTGGAAAATCCAGCATTAGGATTAGAAGTTGTTGGAGCTGGAGTCCAATAATCACTACAATCTAATATATCAGTAAAGTCAACATGAGTTCCAACTGAGGCGACTAAACCGTCAGTGGTGGTATAGTTACTACAACTTGTATTTGGAATCCATAAATAAATGGCCAAATTCCCGGATTTTCTCTCCACAGAATTAATTCCAACAGATGTATTTACGCATCCTGCATCAGTTGAAGAAACAATTTCATTCGGTTGCCAATAATCAGAATTGTTCAAAGAATTATCTGAAAGTTCCAGTGATCCATCTTTAATTATATTTTCTCCATTAACACTTCCAGTTATAGGCATATATACGTCATCTACCCAAACATAAACCCCATTGACAACACTTGAAAGTGTGTTATTGGGTAAGAATAGTCCAAATGATAAAATATTGCTAGTTCCGTCAGTATGAATGGAATCCATAATATTTGTTAAATTATCAGCCGCTAATCCCGTTAAATCAATTTCTACATATTCCCATCCATTTGCTCCAACTCCAATATCTTCTTCCCAAATCAATAATTTATTTAAATATGCTTGCTTTTTTACACCAGTTGTAGCATTATTCAAATAACTATCTTTAATATTAAAATACAATTTCTTATCTTCTGCTCCTTTAACTATTAAAGGAATGTATTGCCATGATGATGCCTTAAAATCGTATGTTTCTGTAGGCGGCGTACCTGAAGCGACTGCATCAAATCCTAAAACATCAATTCCATATAATCCGGGTTTATCATAACCAGGCAATGTTGTTATACTTTGGTCTGTAATAATTTCGTCATCATAAAAGTAATTATTATTAGAAATTACTCCATTTAGGACTGATGTTACATCTTCATTAGGATTTGATCTTATAATATATGTTAAGTCTTGACTTCCTAACAAACCAGGCCCAATTTTTATTTTAAATGAAGTGTTTGGATCTAGATATTGAATATATTTATTTTCATTTGCAGCTGAGGGAGTAAAGGTCGACGGTAGTTTAGTATTGCTAGAATTTGATAGTTCTAAAATAATTTCGCATGGTTGAACATTTTGGCTTAAAACAGTTTTTCCTGCTTCATAACTGAAATAATTATCATTTGAAATTATATGAAGTGGATCAGAACTCCATACGCAACTTTCAATATAATTGTCAGCTATTCTTGCGTACCCACCTCTATTCTTAAAATTATTATTTTGATTAAGATCTGATAAATTGGTTGGATTAATCCATTCAGTTGTAAAAGTATTTTGATTTATTGTTACTTTATTATCATCGTCTCCATATTTTTGAAATGATTCATCTCTGTTTGGATAAGGTAAAGTGATATTGCTCTGGCTAGAAAGTAATCCCCATTTTTTATGAAAGATACAATCACTGATCAGGGTTTCAGCTCCGCCAACATCATAAATTGGAATATTTACAGTATTCGATGCACAATCTATCCAATCAGTTACATAGTCTCCTTCATCATTACACGCTGAAGGAAATGTACATGGTGGTGTAAGGGGACAATATATACCAAAAAAGCAATCCGTTACACAAGCAGAGCCAGAGTAACAATAATGATAGTCAAAGGGGTTAGTATCGTCAGAATCGTATATTCTAAATTTGTTATTGTTGTGCATATTAATGTCTTCGCTTATAAAGAATTGACTGAATGAACAATTCGTAATATTCCAATTTGTAACTTTGCCTTGCCCATCAATGGCTGCTTTACAATCATCATAAATATTATTGTGGTAGTTCATTACTTGTACAGGTGAAGCATCATAATCACCTTCCGTCCAAATACCATAGCCTATTCCTGTTGCTGAAACACCTTTGACTTTATGAATATAACAATTTTCAACATTAAGAGTTAATGGCTCATCGTCTTTCCATATCCCAGACTGACTGAAACAAGATATTTCACAGTTTTTAATAGTTGCAGTAGTTGAAGTGGTTCCACTAACAATGTAAATACCACCACATAACTTTTCACTTTCGTTATAATCTTTATAATTGCAGTTGGCACCTCTAATTCTAAGATTTTGAAATGTTGCTCCTGTTTCCATTTCAAATAAATATAAAGGTCTTACGGGGCTGTTGACAGTAAAATTTGCTGTATGATCAGAAGTAATAAGAGGACATTCTGGTTTCCACCATTCATAAGGACTTGTAAGCATAAAACCTGCGGACACAACCAATGGCAAAGTTACACTTGCATCTAAATTTATATTGCCTACTACAACGGCAGAGTAAGAGTGATTAAGACAATATTGAAGAGCTCCTGCAGAAATGACTTCTTGGCAAATAGCAGGAATTAATACTCCAGACCCCCCGCCAAGGCCTCCGCCATAGCCTATTATATATTGGTAAAAATTGGTAGTTACTATACTGGATTTAAGGGTACCATTAAGTATAGTTCCGTTAATAACACCTTTTCCCATATCTTTCCATTGTGTCCCATTCCAACTAGCAATTGTGATAAGTGTATCAACGATGGGAGACAATGAATCCCATGCAAGCGTTACATAAACATTTGAGCTACCTGAAGTTCGATTCAAGTTCCAATATTGCTTACGTAATAAGCGAGCTAGTGTTGTATCTTTTGCATCGGTATTAACAGAAATAGAATCGCAAAAAAATTCACCTATAAATTCACTTGTTGATGTAGAGGGTGCACTTATTTCAATGGCTCTGTAATCTAAATATTTGCCCGTAGGAAACACAAAAGCCGTATTACCAACTTTTTTAACGGGTCCTGAAATAAAACTATTATCTGAAGCACCAACTGCCTTTGATGTTGCCTTCATGGTCAAAAGGTTTGTACTGGTTGTTATAAAATTACCTTTGATAAAAGTTAACGTGTCATCAATACTAAATGTAGTATTTGCTGTAACATGATTGCTGTATTTATTAAGGGTTACTTTTTTAAATGCATAATTATAGCCACCATGTAAACTTTGAGGATTTATTCCAGTAAATATTACTCTTCCTGATGAATTATTAAAAACAACCTTATTGCTATTTAAAGTTATATCTCCTTCAAAATAATTATCACCACTGTATGCAACTTGTAAATCTTGCCCGGTGGAATTGAAAGTAGCATTATTTTTATAATTATCTGCTGTAACTGTAGCCATACGAATCCTACCGCCACTTCCGCTGTTAGAAATTGTTGTGGCCCATAAAAATGTATTCCCGCCATCACTTTGAAAATTGGGTGTTCCATTCTTTGTAAAGCTGGTAGTACTTAAAAAAGTATTGTTTTTTAATAAAAATCCAGATGCTGAAACAGTCAAGTCTCCGTTAAATACTCCATCAATAATGTTCACAGATCCAGCACTTGTAAAGGTTAATGTTTGAGCTGTACTTCCTAATTGTGTGAATTTTTTGAGCGTTAGATAATCATTAGTAAAGCCTGTGGTTCCAACTGAAATTGTTTTACCACTTGCTAATACTGATTTACCACCTGATAGTCCAAAAAGAATTCCTCCGGTATTTGTTGAATTAACTTCAATATTTCCATTAAACGTTGAACTATCGGATGTAGCAATGTTGATTTCGTGGGTACTGGTATTTATTAAAACAAGATTACCATTAAAAGTATCCCCTGTTGTATTGGCAAGTGTAAAATATGAACTTGTTCCGGTATGTTTTATTGTTACATTACCGTTAAATGTGCAACCCCCTGCACCAAGTCCTGTAGCAACACCTGTATCTTCAAAATACGCATCTTGTTGAAATGTTGAACCCGATAATCTGATATAGCCGCAAATAATGTCAGCTATACAGTCTATTTTGGTCCCATTAAATGCAGCGTATGATGTACTTCTTCCCTGAAGAGTTCCATTATAAATTATACCTGATGTAAATGTTCCAGTTCCTTTAAAGGTCAGGGTAAAAGTCCCTAAATTTAAGGAATCGGTGCTGATGGTGATATTATTAACTTTACGATTTGCACTTAATAAGGGTGAATTCGTTGCTGTTGAAATGGTAACATTATCAAGAGAATCGGGTAGTCCATTTGGACTCCAATTTGTAGTAGTATTCCATGCAGTACTTGTAGTGCCTGTCCAGGTATAATTTATACCAAAAACGGAGAAGCTGATAAAAAGGAAAAAAAGAGATAAAATTAGTGCGAGGTTGTGTTGTTTCATTATTTATTTATTAAAGTATTAAGTTCAATATGATATATTTTATGGGTGTTTAATTTGAAATATATTCAAGATACGGACTCCAATTACCACTGTTATCTTTAATTCGCACTCTTACATTAAATGCAGGAGGGAAATCTAGTGATCCTACTCCTAAAAAAACATTTAACTTTTCTCGGCTGTAAGTAAGGCCAGAAGGCAAACCTGTCGATTGATCAAAGGCATAGGAATAGGAGAATAAATCGTTAAAACTTCCCTTCATTCCGAGACTCACTTCGATTTCATTCACCGTTGTGCTATCAATAATGGAAACCAAAACTGTTCCTACGTTGTTTTCAATTGAAATATAGCTATCAATAGGTGGTGGAACACTCTGTGCGATTGCATTTGAGAAGGAAAAAAAACAAAAAACTGCGATCAATAATATAAAACGTGAAGAAATTATTTTTTTGTAGATAGGCAAAATACGGCCTTGATGGTTTGCAGGTTTTTTCATAATTTTAATTAAGTGGATGTTAAGTGAGCGTATAATGTACGCATAAGCAAATCCCGTTGAAAAATGGATTTGTTTTATAAATACTTTTTAAAGGTAACAAACAGTTAGATTAAAAAAAAGACTTTTAATTAAATCAAGCCAGGAATTTGTAAATCAAACCATTAAATTATTATTAAAGTAACAATTCCAGTGCTGTATCCATAAAGAATAATCAAAGCGTACATAGCGAACGTATTAAATCTTGCCTTTTGTCGCAATAATTCTGGTCTAACAAGTGAGCCTGCCACCTGCACACTCGCTAAATTTTCAAAAAATCACAACTTTTCTTTTTACCGTCTAATCTGCCACCGGCAGATTAGATAGCACTACAAGCACATTCAGCATGGCCATAAAACGCGACAGCGTAACCACACGATCAAATCTGCCACCGGCAGATTTGATCCCAAAAGCGAGCGAAGTCGAGCTTTGATCTTTGTCACGGTGAGCGAAGTCGAACCGCTTTTACTCGTACTTTTGCCCCATGATACGCCTCACCAAAATTTTCAATTTCGAAATGGCCCATGCTCTTTACGGGTATGATGGCCCTTGCAAAAACATACACGGACATTCTTACGCCCTGGAAGTCACCATTGCGGGGCATCCTCTCAATGATCCTGCCCATCCCAAGCATGGAATGGTGATGGATTTTTCTGACCTCAAAGCCATTGTAAAGGACCAGATCGTCGACCGGCTTGATCATGCCCTGTTGCTGAACGGAAATTCCCCTCACCGCGACATTCCTGAGCTCGATGCCAATTTCGAAAAAGTCGTATTTGTTGATTATCAGCCTACTTGCGAAAATATGCTGCTCGATTTCGTGAAGCGTATCCAGGGGCTTCTTCCTTCACATGTGAAACTGGCAACCCTTCGGCTGAAAGAAACCCCCAATTCTTTTGCCGAATGGCAGGCAACTGATAATAGTTAAGCTTCGGGTACACCCCGTTGCAGTTAACGGGTTTCATTTTCTTTCGTAATTTAGGCAAACGGTAAATACCGGGTGATTATGAAGAAATTGTTGCTTTCAGTGTGTTTTATTTTTCTTTTTACAGGTGTCCTGGTTTCACAGCAGCATAATCTGCTCCCTGTTCCTTCTCAAATTACGTGGGGAACGCAGCGGCTTCAGCTCGACAAAAATTTTCATGTTGTGATGAATGATACCACCACTTCACGGGCAGGTAAGGCCGTTGAGCGTTTTCTCCGGCGACTCGATAACCGTACGCATCTGTTCATCGATAAAAATTTTTACAAAAAATCCGTTTCCGGGAAAGGCCCTTCGCTGACAATTAATTATTCCCGCAAAGGATTACTTAAAGCAGGGGAAGATGAAACATATACCCTTACCGTTAGTGGTGACCATGCGCAACTGGATGCGCCAACAGATATTGGCGTGTTACGGGGATTGGAAACGTTTCTTCAACTCATACAGTTCGATAATACAGGTTACTTCATAACCGGGGTTACTATTAAAGACGAACCGCGGTTTGTATGGCGTGGATTGCTGATCGACGTGGGCCGGCATTTTTCACCGGTTGATGTTATTAAACGAAACCTTGACGGAATGGCCATGGTGAAAATGAACGTACTGCATTTGCATCTTACCGAAGACCAGGGATTCAGGATTGAAAGCAAAATTTTTCCAAAACTTCATACCTCAGGTTCAAACGGTGAATATTTTACACAACAACAGATCCGCGAATTAATTGAATGCGCATCCGACCGAGGCATTCGTATAGTTCCTGAATTTGATATGCCCGGTCATGTTACCAGCTGGTTTGCCGGTCACCCCGAACTGGCAAGTGCTCCCGGGCCGTACGTTATTGAAAAAAAGTTTGGAGTATTTGATCCTTCCATGAATCCGGCAAACAAAAACACTTATAAATTTTTAAAAAAGTTTCTTGGCGAGTTGTGCGCACTCTTTCCCGATGACTATTTTCACATAGGCGGTGATGAGAATAATGGTAAGCAATGGGACGCAAATAAGGAGATTCAGGCATTTATGAATAAAAATGACTTGAAAGATAATCATGCACTGCAGAATTATTTTAACACAAAAATTTTTACCATCCTGAAAAAGAATAAAAAGAATATGATTGGGTGGGATGAAATATTGCAGCCCGGATTACCTGCCGGTGCTGTTATTCAGTCATGGAGAGGAAAGGAAGGTGTGGTTGCGGCCGCTTCAGGCGGTTATAATGTGATATTATCAAATGGTTATTACATTGACCTGGTTCAGCCGGCGTGGAAACATTACATAAATGATCCCCTTCCTGCTGATGTAAAATTAGCTGCGGATGAACAAAAAAAGATCCTTGGCGGGGAAGCCACCATGTGGGCGGAGCTGGTAACCCCAGAAACAATTGATTCGCGTATATGGCCACGTACTGCCGCCATTGCTGAACGTTTATGGTCAGACCGTGAGGTGAATAATATACCTGATATGTACCGGCGTCTTGCAGTACTGAGTATTCAGCTGGAAGAAACCGGATTACAACATTTAAAAAATCAGGATATGATGATCCGCCGGCTTTGCCCACAATGTGATATAGCACCGCTACGTTTGCTTGTAAGTCTTGTGGAACCTCTGAAAGATTACAATCGTCATAGCCAGGGAATTGCTTACAGCACCGATTTGCCTTTTACCCGGTTGCCTGATATTGCATTTCCGGAATCCGATTCCGCCAGGGAATTTAAAATGTTATGTGAGAAATTTGTGAAAGGCAGAAATAATTCGGTTAAAGATGAAATTAAAATCCGCCTGGAATCTTGGAGGGATAATCATCAGAAATTTATTGAAACCGTTGCAGGTAATCCTGCACTTAAAGATTGGATTACGCTGTCGGCTTTATTAAAAACTACAGCGATTATCGGACTGGAAAGTCTCGAACTGCTTAATCATCGTGAAAATGTTTCGGATTCATGGGTAGCTGCATCTGATAATACCCTCAAGGAGGCCCGAAAACCTATCCACGAAAGTGAATTAGTGATTGTTGAACCTGTTATGATGTTATTCCAGCATGTCTTACCCAAATAATTTGACCATAGAAGTATGCGTTGACAGTTATGAAATGGCTGTTACTGCTGAACGTCTCGGGGCATCACGCATTGAATTGTGTTCAGCGCTGTCGGAAGGCGGTATAACACCTTCACTTTCGCTGATAGAATCCGTGTGCAACGTACTAACGGTTCCCGTACATGTGATGATTCGGCCCAGGCCCGGTGATTTTTTATATACCGAATTTGAATTTACGCTCATGAAAAAGGATATTGAGCATGCCACACAGGCCGGTGCTTCAGGTGTGGTGTTTGGTATTCTTTGCGAAGATGGCACTATCGACAGGGAACGATGCCAGGAACTGGTTACGCTGGCTTCACCCCTGGATGTCACCTTTCACCGCGCATTCGATATGACAGTTGAACCTTTTTTTGCATTGGAAGAAATAATTGCCATTGGTTGTCAGTCACTGTTAACCTCGGGTCAGCATCAGACAGCAGAAGACGGACTGGAACTGATTCGGGAACTTGTTAAACGATCCGGCGAACGTATTGAACTTATAGCAGGCGGAGGAGTTAATGCCGGTAATGTTGTACTCCTTCATGAAGCCGGTGTTAAAGCATTTCATTTCACTTCCCGGAAAAAAGTGGATGGAGGTATGAAATACAAAAATCAAGTGTTGCACTCAATGGGAAATAACAACCGGAGTGATGAGTACGGTGTTTATGTTTTTGATGAATCAAAAATGAAAGCAATTTATAAAGCCTTATCCGAAGCATGAAACGGTTTTGTTCCTTGTTTTTACTGCTGTCACTTTTTTTTTCAGGCTGTGCCGATAAAATAATCCGAATTGTTCGTACCGTTCCTTTTCAGCCGGGATGGCAGTTTACCGAGGCGGGGAAAGGTAACTGGCTTCCTGCCAAAGTGCCGGGTGTTGTTCAAATGGATCTATTGCAAAACAATAAAATTGATCCACCGCTTTTCGAAAGCAATGAGCACAAATTGCAATGGATTTCCGATACCGACTGGCAATATCGTGCACTATTTGATGTTAGCGATACCCTTTTAAAATTCAAAGGAGTTGACTTTATTTTTAAAGGCATCGATACCTATTCAACGGTTTATCTGAACGACTCTGTATTGCTGACCACCAACAATATGTTCCGGGAGTGGAGAGTGGATGGTAAGCGGTTTTTGAAACGGGGAAGCAATGAGCTGGTGATACGTTTACATTCACCGGCCAAAAGGGGAGAAGCAGAACTGAAAAAGCATATAACGCCCCTGCCTATGGGAAATGACAATGCGGAAGTAAAGGTAAGTGCTTTTGTACGCAAGGCACCGTATCATTTTGGGTGGGACTGGTCGCCGCGTTTTTTAACCATGGGTGTTTGGCAACCTGTTTTTATAAGTGCCCATGATAAAGTTTATATTACCTCCATGCAATTGAAGACGGTAGAAATAGCAGATACATGTGCATGGCTGAGTGGATTTGTAACTATTTATTCCCATGCCGATTTACCCAATGCGGTAATTACCATTAAGGAAGGGTTTAAACAGATCCGGTTGAAAAAAGGAACCACCACCACAGAGGTGAGATTTAAAATTGATAACCCTGAATTATGGTGGCCTAATGGTTATGGTAAACAGCCATTGTATAGCATAGCAGCGAAGCTTTATATTAGCGGTTACCTTGTCGATACCATTGCAGAACGCACAGGGATCCGGACCATTGAGCTTTTCCAGGATGATGATGAATGGGGCAGCAGTTTTTATTTCCGTGTCAATGGACTTCCTGTATTTATGAAAGGTGCGAATTATGTTCCGCAAAGTAATTTTATTACGGAGATAAGAGATTCAACTTACAGGAAATTAATTAATGATGTTAAAATTACCGGAATGAATATGCTGCGTGTGTGGGGAGGTGGGATTTATGAGAACGATATTTTTTATAAGTTGTGTGATGAAAACGGCATATTGATTTGGCAGGACTTTATGTTTTCAGGCAGCATGTACCCTGGTGATTCAATGTTCACTAAAAATGTAACTGAGGAAA
>JALYQW010000142.1 GCA_030855635.1 Bacteroidota bacterium
CTCCTAAATGACCTGACCAGGTAAAATATTATGGGAATAAAAAGAAGCCCTGCCGTAACAGGAAAAAACCAGGTACCGAGGCCATCTGCTTTGCCTTGAGCACTTTTAATTGTCATAAGTGCAAGGAGTCCAAAAATGATAATAATGATAAATTTTAAATACCTGATCAGTCTGGTCGCCTGTGAATATTGCATGAATGCGTTTTCTTCCGCTATGGGGACCGGATAGTTTAAAAAGTGTGGAAATTTGTTCAGAAAAGTCAAACCCGCAAACAAAATCGTAGCAATTAATGGTAGGGTCAAAATATAAACCATATTTCCATAACTGTTTACCTGTCCGGTTCCGTTGTAATGTATCGGAATTATTTCGGGTAATGTATTGTAGTAAATGATTATCAAAGTCCAAATGCCAACTACACCCATCCAACCCAAAAATTCCAATGTTTGTCAGTGGTGGCTAGTTCCATTTTGATTTTTGGTCTCTCCGTCATTTGCCGTTATTTTTATTCTGTACTTATAAAACTGTTACCTTTTCTATCCTCGGTTGAATAAATACCACGTTCTTTGACCTGTTCGGTGAGCAGGTATTTTTTCATTTTAACTCAATTTGAATTAAACCCCCACTCAATCAGGTTGCATATACACTACTTCATATACATTCAAATGATTATCGACTGTAACTCGCCAGCCTTAATCGCTGTGTTTTGTGATGTAGATCCGATTCAATTGCCTCACTAATGAATCTACCAAAACTTCTTGGAATAGACCTCTTTGTCAGAAGCTATTTTTGATGTTACAAATTTTTTAAAACTTAATTTCTTGATATTAATGGTAGTTAGTTTGTGATAAGTATTTTTTCTCCGCCAACAACTTTACTGCCTACTTTAGACTGGAAAAAATAAATTCCGTCAGCAAATTTGGATACATCTATCGTTATAGTTTTAGTACCGGCGATTATATGCTGATCGAGTATTTTTTGTCCGTAAGAATTAAATATTTCCAGATTAATCGCTTCCTTAAATATTGAATTCCATGCGATATGAAGTGTATTACTTGCCGGATTGGGATAAAACCGGAATTCAGGGCTATCAGGACTTTGAGAAATTCCGCTTCCTGAAAATAAATCGAATGATGGCCAGTTTGTAATTGTTGGGAGCACACCCCATACTAAATTATCAACAGCAGTATTAATACTAGTACTTATATCCCGTGTATTTAATAATATTGCCCAGTTCAATTGCCAATTCCCATTTCTTACAATTTCAGCGGTAGTACCTGGTAAAGAACCGAGGTGCCACCAGTTATTATAGATGTTGACACCAAAACCGCTGGCATAAGTTGGCTCATGTATGGATGGTGTAATCATAGTATCAATGGTAGCCACAGTTAAAATATCGGGTCTGGTATTATAGCGGTCTGTTGCGCAAACAAGTCTTACCAGTTCTTCACAGGATGCCACCCATCCTCCGTGAGAATCCATAAATTCCACGTTGAATCCTCCATAAGGCCATGGAACAAGTGTTGAATTATTATAAATGGAAAATGCAAGTGGAGCTCCCGGGTAATCATAATAATTAACCTCATCGGGCAACTGTCCACTGAGTAAATTAGAACCTAATTGCATTTCATTTATATTAAGCGGAATTAATATCGTATTGCGAACATAATCTTCATAAGTTTGCCCGGTAATTTTTTCTATCACTCTTCCCAATACACAGTAACCAAAATTGGAATATTGATACTGAGTGCCCGGGGCAAAGTCAAGCATCTTATTAGCAAGAACGTATTGGATAACGGTGGAGGCTGAGGGAGGTGATGATACACCCATTGTTGTGGCTATGTTGTATGCATTAAACATGGGGTCACCGGAAATATTTCTATTCCAACCGCCACCATGTTGAAGTAACATGCGTACCGTAATGTTGATAACCTGTGGATCCAGAATGTTTTGGTAAATGGCATCGTTTAAAATTCCATTGACACCAAAAACTGTTGCATCCAAACTTAATAAACCTTGTTCAAATAATTTCATGCATGCAATACTGGTAACCGGTTTTGAAACACTTGCAATTCGGAAAAGACTATTTGGATAAACGGAGTCCTGGGCAAGAGTGTCAGCTAATCCAAAACCTCTGTTATAAACCAAACGCCCCTGATAGGTAATAGCTAATTGACCCCCAGGAACATTAAAATTCGACATAAGGTTGAGCATAGCTGTATCGAAATTAGCAAGCTGAGGAACATATAATCCTGTTTGCGCTTTTGTTACAACACTACATACGACAAGGCCGATGATTAAAAATAATTTTGTTCTCATTTTATTGTTGTTAGTTGGTAAATACTGTTTCTGCAAATTTTAAATTTAGAAAAATTTTTTCGTTTCTGTTATATGCCGAAATGCCACCCTATATATTGCTTACACGACTAAGCGGCTTCGGAAAGTTACAAATTTCTATTTAATTTTCCAAAACGGCAAGAAGCAGCTATCAATCAAGGGAATACGGCCTAAGGCATTTGCCGTTAATTCCCAAAATCCTTGTAATTCATTTTCGTTTCGAATCCATAAGTTGTCCTTCCACTTTATAAAACACGAACAATAAATGTAGCATGTTTTTTCCTAAAATCAAATTACAAAATAATTAATTCCACCGGTTATTAGAGAATCAGTATTTACAAAATTAAGCGGATCGAAAAGTATAGCCAACAGCTCCTCCTTTAAGTATGGCTAAGGGAAAATTCAAATTTGCCATTTTTTATTAAAATGAGTGAGAATCGGTGAACTATAGGTTGCTTATCTTCGCCATGAATGTCAAATTCAAACTAAAGCATAGCAAATCATAATTGAAAGTTTAAGTATCCGACGCAACGCGCAAAATTTTTTCCATCTTACGTCCTTTTGCCAGCTCATCTACCAGCTTATCCAGATACCTTACCTGTTGGGTTAACGTATTTTCGATTTCTTCAACTCGATAGCCGCAAATTACACCGGTAATAAGTTTAGCATTAAGGTTTATAGAGGCATCCTGAAAGAAAATTTCAAAAGTTACTTTCTTATCAATGTGTTGCAGCAATCTATTTTGATCGTAGCCTGTTAACCATTCAATGACCTGATGCAACTCTTCTTTCGTTCTTCCTTTCTTCTCGATTTTTGTGAGGTAATGTGGGTATACTGAAGCGAAAGTCATTTTTGCAATACGCTCATCGTAATTGGTTGTGTTATTCATATGGGGTGCTTTAACATTAATTCCATTTTTATTTCAACCTTTCTAATTGACCCTTTCGCTTCACTAAATTATTGTAATCCTATTGAATATCTCTTGAATTATTTCGCATCAACAATTTTTTGCACATAGGCCGTAGAATTTTCTTGCAGTTTCAAAAAATAAATTCTGATTGATAAGCGAGCGAAATTAAAGGTATAAGGAACTGCAGGCTGAATGTTTTTCTGGATGGAGATACAGCAAGGGGACATTTTGGAATTTCGTTATACAATGTTGTTTGATCGTTTTTCCTTTTGAATACTCAAATTTATGACTCTGTCTAAACGCGGCCGGTTGTAACGTTGAAGGAAAATAGGGTAAAGATTTAACAAAATATTCAATATCAATAACCACAAAGCCTCCATAATACCATACCTAATAGCGACTAGGACAATAAATCCAAGAACTATAACTAAAATTATAATATGTCCTAGTTCGGATTGTTTTGTACGATATTTTAAATTGATTAAGGATTTAGTTTTATTTTCGACTGGGTTAGCACTCTTGTTGAGCCGTTCCCATCCTATCCAAACCAACAAGTTTCTAAAAATATTAATTCCAAGAAATTCATATAATTTACCACGAAGTTCCCATTTCTTTTCATCAAAGTAAGGATAATTAAATTGGCTGTTTAAGGTTCCGGTAAATTTGTACACGCACATCATCAACATTAAATTCAGAACCCATGCAAATAAAAACCCCTGCATCCCAACATAGTGAATCAATGCATAAGTCAAACTCATTGTGATTAAGAAAATAAAAAATAAAGTTACTGATCTTTGCACTAATATGTAGTTTAAAATGAGGGGTATCACAACAGTTATAGCGTCAAGTGATTGTTAGTTTGTTTTCGATTAAATTTTTGTCTAACATTCTTATAAGTCACTGTTTTTTAGAATTGAGATTCAAATAATGTGCGTCGGTATTGTGACTGCAGCCATTTTTTATTCATGCTGTAATTTTAATATAACATTCCCGGTTTTTTGTCCTGACTCAACATAGGTATATGCCGCTACAATCTCCTCTAAATTAAAATAGCTGTCAATAACCGGTTTAAAATATCCTTTTTCAACAAGTTCTTTTAAATAAACTACGTCATCTTTAGTAATAGTTGGGATTGGGAATAATACTTTTTTACCTCCTCTAATAGGTGTCGTTAGCGCTAAAATAATATTCTCAGCATTCTTTCCAAGTTCGGTCGAAACGTAAACCCCGTTTTCTTTTAATAACTTTTTACATGCTCCAAATGAACTTTTACCCACAGCGTCAAAAATGAAATCATACCGGGTATCCGTAATTGTAAAGTCGGCGGTTTGATAATCAATAACTGTATCTGCACCAAGAGATTTAACCAATGCGACGTTTTTTGTATTGCAAACGGCTGTAACATTTGCTCCCAATGTTTTTAATAGTTGGACTGCCGCTGACCCAATCGCCCCTGTAGCTCCATAGACCAACACATTTTGTCCAATCGTTATCTTAGCTGCTCTAATATTACAAAGTGCATAATGAGCTCCTTCTGTAATTGCAGCAGCACACTCAAAGGATGTGTTCTTAGGCAAATATGTAAAAGCCGCATTCTCTGCAATAGTCAGATATTCACCATGCCCACCAAAAGATTTATCATTAAAGCCAAAAACTTTGTCTCCGATTTTGAACATTCCCACACTCTTTCCGGTTTCTTCAATGATACCTGCAAACTCACATCCTAATATTGAATATTTGGGCCTGAAAAGTCCACTCCAGAACCGTGAAATAAAATATTCAGCACTTCGAAAACCTGAATCAGTTCTATTAACAGTGGAAGCAATGACTTTTATTAATACCTCGTGATCTTTTGGCTTAGGTTTACTAACCTCCACTAATTGAGCAACTTGAGGAGGGCCATATTTTTTATACACTATTGCTCTCATTATAGCAGTATTTCAAATCCTAAATCTTAATGTGTTTCTTAACAGCACTGTTTTGATATTTAAAAACGCCCTGCCCTTGAGTTACAAACGATCAAAATTAGTATAAAAGCAGATAAAAGCAAAAATGCTAAAAACATTATACTTGCAAGCGATCGGAAATTATACGGGATTTTTCACCTTCCTGAGATTGAAACATAAATAATGAGCTAATACCTGGTGTGGGATTTACTCAAAATTTCTGGTCTTCGGCTGTAAGAGCCATTTCTTTTCACACCAAAAAATAACATCTAAAGTTACAGTCTTGCAAAGACATCATTACAATTGCCGTATCTTAAAAATGAGTTACTCACCTTTATTGTTTGTAAATATGGTCTAAAAACCCTTGCAATGAAATCGTTGTTCTCATTGTACCTATTTTTTAGCAGTTGGATACGGTGACTTTTTGTTATGAGAACATTCTACCCTCATTAAAGCATTGCTGAATCACTACTTAGAGATAATTAATTTCGTGTTATTAATTTGTTGACCGTCTGTTGTTGCAGTAACAAAATAAATTCCGTTACTCAATTCAGAAACATCAATTGTGCTTTTGTTATCGTGAATTAGTTTGCTTAAAATTTCTTCGCCTAACACGTTGACAATTTTTATCTGCAATGATTGTGAATCGTGAAGTTCAATGTGCAATATGCTTGCTGCCGGATTAGGGAAGATCAAAAAATCAATATCGCTTTTCGAATTTGAGTTGAGTGCAATTGTACTTGAATAAGAAATTGCTCCGTCGAAGTCGGTTTGTTTAAGCCGGTAATAATTTATCCCTGCAAAAGGCATTTCATCCGTGAATGAATAATTTAAAACTGCAGTTGAGTTTCCTGCGCCATCCATATTGGCTATCGGTTGAAATGTGATTGCGTCTTTGCTTTTTTCCAAAGTAAAATAATCATTGTTGATTTCGGAAGCTGTTGACCATTTCAAAATATTTTTATCATCATAATTTTTTCCTGTGAAGGATAAAAGTTCAATTGGAAGAGGTGTGGAATTGAAACAATTGGTAACGAAGGCGGGCATTCCATATTTGCCTGTTCTGCCATTCAGGTATACGGCACTGTCCTGGTAATTGCACGATAATCCCAATGCATTTGGGTCGTTAATTGCATGAAGGTATCCGAGAGAATTTTGTGTAATATAAATTTTATTGTCGGGTGCGAGTTGCATGGCAGCAAGGTAATCAGTGTTGTAATAAGTTACAATTGTTTTGGATGCAAAAATTGCTGAGGAAGAACCTGCATTTAAATTGTATTGGTAAATGTAGCCGTTGCTGCCTCCAAAAAATGTAGTCTGTGAGGAAACATAAAGTTTGCTGCCGTCGGGTGAAAATTCCAGTCCGTATAAATCAGCACTGGGTGTAACAACGGGAGAAAGAATGGGATTGGAAATTATTCCTGTTGCATTGTCAAAATCACAAATTTCAACTTTGCATGACGTATAAAGTGCGGCTGCAATTTTATCACAAGCAGGAGAACATTTCAATTGCCCTATAAAATCATCGCTAGTGGAATAGGGACTGCCGGTACTTACAACAGGCGGGTTAATTGTACCTGATGATGTGAGGAGGTATGCATAAAAGTCGCTGTTGTTATATTGGTGAACAATTATCCAAACATCAACTCCGTTTGCGGCTTTGATTGCTGCAAGTTTTTCAGTAGTATTATTAAGAAGCATAACATTTTTGGTTGACGTTACATCACCGAGTCCGCCCTGCAAGGTCATATCTACTATGGAGTAAGCGAAACACATGCAGGTGGTAGACGCACTGCTTGTAAGGTCACCTACAGTAAAAACATAGTATTGATTTGCGTTACCTGGATGTTTAACAATTAAAGCACCTTGTGTAGATGAAGAGGCAGCTAATAGCCCGCTTCCGTTTGGCATAATTACATTGTTGGCATTGTAAATATTTCGCCCGTCGGTATAAAAAAGCAAATTGCCTGCTGCATCTGCTATTGAACTGCATCCTTCGGAGGGACCCATGGCGCTGGTAGTAGCTGCAACCGGTGACCCACTTGTAAAATCAACTGCTGCTGTTCCAAAGTACCATTTTTTGTATTCGTTTTGGCCGTAGGAATTCTTAGTTTGTGAAAAAACTGCTAAAAGGCAAAGAGAAATAAATATAATTAGTTTCATGATTAATGGGACGTATTATTGTACTTTTTTAGATTATATACCACGCAAAGATAGTAAAAACTTAGAACTTTTAGACTGAAAATCGCTACGAATCTTGGAAAGCGTTAATTTCCCTTGTTCGTCAGTTTGAAGTGGGCCCGCAGCCAAAGAGATGAAGAAATCATCTTCAAATAGTGACATTGATTTCATTTTACAGTTGAGTCGATTTGCAACTCTATTTGGGCTTTAAACTGCTGCAGGGTTCTTTGATTTTCTTTTCGTTCATCACATTGTATCAACTGATCCATCATTTTCGAAAGTGCATTCTGAATATAACGGTCGCCCTTACCATAATTCCAAATTGGATAGAAACATTCTGCAAATAATTCATCAAATGAAAGTTCTTTTAAAACAATGCGTATCATCCCTCCTTCACCGGGTATCGTTAATGGCAGATAATTACACAATCTAAAACGAAACAAGTCGGATAAAGCATGAATACTTAACACAGCAGTTTCAGGATCGTTTATACCAGGACTTAATGCTTTAATGGCAACTTCAGCAAGCTGATGATAGCCATAATAAGCATTTTTATCTATGGGCTGACCGGTGTATGTATCTATTGCAATCATCAGGTCATCTATATCATCCTTATGCAATTTTCTATCGCCAAACACAATAAGCAGGGGTCTGCCTTTTAATAAATAGGAGCCTGGATAATGAACCATTTGAACAAGTACATTGTGTTTTTGAGCAAAGTGCAAAAGAGAATGTTTATTGAATCCCTGGTAATAATCAGATGAAGGCATATAAATAGTTTGTGCTACTTGTCCATCTGGCGTAAATGGGATGGTCTTTTCTGAGCAGCAATGATGTTGAAGAGTATCTAATGTTCGTTTGTGTATGCGCTTAATTATCGTTTCGAACTTAACGGATTGCGTTACATAATGTAGAAAATAAATAAAAAGAAAAATGTCTAATACAGTGAATAATAACAATAAATAAATACTTAATGCCGGCACATATATGCCAGACACTGTATCGCGTATTGTACTTAGTAAAAAGAGTGCATACACAATAGTGCCAATATAAAAGCCTAAAATTATTTGCTGAAATCTATTGCCAATCATACTGTCAAGCATCCGGTTGCTCAATTGCGATGCAGCCTGGTTTAACAGTATCATTACCATAGTAAAGCTGAATACGGTAAGTGAAATAATTCCGGCTGCAATGGTGGTAAGTATAACACGGGCAGTGCTTGCGTCGCGCAGACTAAGCCAGCTTAACTGCGACTTAATTTGCTTTCCTGTCTCTGAAAAGTCAAATTCAAGCATGAGTATCGCCCATAATAAAAACCCAATGGAAATAACCGCAGGGAAAAACGCAATACTGTCAATTGTCTTACTATAAATTTTACGCAGCCACTTGTAAATTTTACTCATACTAATGAAATGTTATTCAAATAAATGTGCATCAGGTTTTTTACAATGTCTGTAAATTTCATCAGTAAACCTTTTCAAATTGTTGATACAGAAATTGGTCTATTTTAAACCGCAAGTTTTGTTGACAAACCTAGTGCGGTGACAGGTTCCTTATAGTCGAATAATAACTTTTTCATCAGAACATTTAATATCTACAGTTGCGTTGCGTTAAGTCTATAAAGAATTCTCTGAAAGCATTGATAGTACTGGGTTTCGGTTAATCTAATATTGGCAACGATTTTAATTAAAATCCGATTCTTCGTTGCATAACTTTCTTATTATCAAATACAAATGGAATTCGCTTAAGTAACGTAGTTTCAGATATTATAGTGTTATCTATATAATGTTCATTTGTTTGACTATTAGTCTATTAGAAATATAGAGCTATGATAATACCTTTTCCTTATCTGAATTAAATCCAGATAATTATTAAATAACACTAAAATCGAGCCCGGAAGTTAAGTTAAGATAAACCTTTAAATTTAAATGTATGGAAAGGAAACCATGGCAAGTTCAGCGTAGACTGCATGGCCTAGGTCGTACTGCTTCCTTATCACATAGAATTTGGAAGAAAGTGTTTCTTTGAAGCGCTTCGTTAGCTTCTCTTTGAAAAGGGAAAAATCTGTAGAAAAAGTTGCCGATGCTGAGGTCGATAAATTACACACCGATAGGCCAGTTAACGTTTGAACAACTGGGATAACAAAATTGAATCTCCCTTCATAAAAGCTCAAACACCGCTTTTCAATTTTACATCCCTGAAAGTGGTCAACACTCGTTAGATTACAATAAAAAGGCATAATTTATAAATGCAAAGCATCTGTATGGACCATACTAGCAGCTATTAACATAAAGAAAAAGGAAGCAAAACGAAAAAAAATAAACAACATCTTCAAAAAAAACTTAACTTTGGTTATGAGTGATTCTAAGAAAGGGGTATTTTTAGATGTGTAATTTGGGCATTAACTTTGCAAAGGTAAATATTTTGTCTTCAAACAATTGATTTGCCTGGCTACAGTCCTTCAATTAATAAATTTTTTTATAAATGAGTAAGGTAAATCTAAAAGGGGTATGGCAACTTTTGAAAAATGCAGGTGCCGGATTTCTTAAACATAAGGTACTTAAATTAAGTGCATCGCTAGCATTTTATACCATTTTTTCGATTGGTCCAACATTGCTTGTTGCTATATTTTTTGCCGATTTATTTTGGGGGCGGGCGGCCATTGAGGGCACTATCTATGAACAGATGAGCGGTTTGGTAGGTAAAGAAACGGCGCTGCAAATTCAGAGTATCATAAAGAATGCCTCAGTAAGCGGTAGTAATTTTACTGCTATAATCGGTTTTGTATCGTTGATAATAGCAACTACCACTGTGTTTACAGAAATGCAGGATTCAATCAACACGATTTGGAATTTAAAAGTAAAAGCAGGTAGTAAGTGGTTACAGATATTGAAAAGTCGACTACTCTCTTTTTCGGTTACTGCCAGCTTGGGATTTCTTTTACTCGTATCTCTTCTAATAAATAGTGTATTGGAGGGGTTTATGCATCAGCTTCAACAAATATTTCCTAACATTGCTTTTGTGGTTGTATATATAGTTAACCTGTTGATGACACTTTTAGTGGTTGGATTATTGTTTGCCATTATTTTTAAAGTGTTGCCCGATGCACTTATTAGCTGGAAAGATGTGATTGCAGGCGCTTTATTTACAGCAGTATTATTTATGATAGGAAAGTTTTGCATTACCATATACATAAACAACAGCAACTTCGGTAGCAGCTATGGTTCGGCAGGTTCGCTTGTAATATTGCTTTTGTGGGT
Organism: Bacteroidota bacterium; assembly: GCA_030855635.1. GTDB lineage: Bacteria > Bacteroidota > Bacteroidia > AKYH767-A > OLB10 > JADKJB01. The sequence continues at coordinate 10,632 of JALYQW010000142.1, forward strand.
GTATTACTCGTCGGTCATTTTATATTTTGGCGCAGAGTTTACCAAAGCCTACGCATTAAAATATGGCTCGGTAATTAAGCCAAAAGATTATGCAGTAGCAATACAAACAGTACAGATAGAAAGCGATGGGGGCAGTGTGCAACAAAATGAAGAAAACACAAAAAATACGGAACAAGAAATGCAAAGCAGGAAGACTGGGATAAAAAAGAACGAATCTTAGCCAGGTGTTTTTCCCCCATTAAAACAATTTGTATGAATGAAATTTTAAAAAGACTTGAAGCGTATTATGTAGATTTTTTGGAAGCCATACCCCGTATCGGTCTTGCCATATTAATATTAGTTATAGGTATTTTTATAGTGAGTTGGCTTACGTCTCTGTTTCAAAAAAGAATAAGAAGAAAATCCTACGACCCATTAATGAGTACTTTTTTAGCCAAGGCAATTAAATTAGTTTTAATAATTTTCGTATTTCTTTTTGCGCTTCACGCTGCGGGGTTAAGTGGTATTGCAGGCGCTATATTGGCAACAGCAGGGGCATCGGCAGTTGTTTTGGGTTTTGCCTTTAAAGATATCGCCGAAAACTTTTTAGCCGGTATTATACTGGCTTTTAACCGCCCGTTCCATGTTAATGATACCGTGGAGATTGAAAATGTATTTGGTAAGGTAAAGACAATGGAGTTCAGATATACCAAAATAGCCACTTTTGATGGTAGAAATGTATACATACCCAATTCAGATATATTAACAAAGCCCGTATTTAATTATACCGAAGATGGCTTTTATCGGACAGATTTTGTTGTAGGAATTGCTTATGAAAATGATATTGAAAAAGCAAAAGAAATTATTACTTCATGCTTCATAGAGATTGAGGAGATAGTTAAAGATATAGTACATGTAAACTTTGTTGCTGAGCATGAACTTGCTGCAAGCACTGTAAATCTGAAAGTATTTTTTTGGGTTACAACAGAAGATTTTAGGCGTGGCACGCTGCAAACCCGTGGAAAATTAATTCAAAAAGTAAAATCAAGGTTGGAAGAAAATGGGTTTAATCTTCCAGCTGATATTAGAGAACTTAAATTTTATGAAGCCTCAAAACCTTTTCAAATCATTTCAACTGAGGAGGGAAACACGGACAACGTCCAATAAAATTAATTTCTTACATGTCACACTCTTACTAATGATTTCGTAAGCGACCTATAGTGGTCTCAAGTGAACTTTTTAATTTATCCAAAGCGCCATCTAATGCCTCTTGAATTGTATTTCCATGAGCGGTAACTGCAACCGGCTGCATTCCTTCAAGTCTCGCTTCCAGCATACAACGTTTATCCTTAGTCCCGCATTTGTGGCTGTTCTCATCATTCAAGTGAACTTCTACCCTCGTAATCTGTTCATCAAACCTTTTTAAAGTTTGAGCAATAGTATTTTGTACCAAATTGCTTAGTCCTTCGGTGCCTGTTATGTTGTTGTCGGAGTTAATCTGAATAGTCATTGTATTTTTTTTCCGAAATAATTGCGATAATTGAATTCAACTAATCATTATTAAATTCTTTACGATTATAAAAC
>JALYQW010000144.1 GCA_030855635.1 Bacteroidota bacterium
TTAAAGAAGGTTCTGCCATTGCTTTATCACTTGATGAAAATTTTGCTATAACAACTGCTATAGCAACAAGAGTAATGGTTGCAATAATAAATTTGAGTTTCATTTTAATTGATTTTATATTGTTTATGTGAATACTATCTATAAATATTCATACCAGATCAAATAATAATTGTCGTCTCACTGACAGTACCACAAAAATAGTTTCTATAAAAAGTTATAATTCAAAATGTATCTTGCAAATTATCATTGGAAACATCTAAAATTGATAGTAATGTAATTGACGAGATTAAAAAGACTCCAATTAAAAGTTTAAACCTGACCACCCCTCAAAAATCCATAATAGGGTGTCATTTTTTTCTCAGAAAAATTACAATAGGGGAATTGGGGCATTTAATACCCAGAGGTAATATCTTAAATGTTTGATTTTTTATTTAACAGTTACTGTTTAAGAAAAAATAACAGTATACCATTAAAAAAATTTATTTATGCTTGTTAATAGTCCCGATTTTTTTCCCTAATCCATTAACAATTGTTCCGTTTGCAGTAATGTAGAGATAATTGTAATGTTTATCATAAAACATTGCAGTGTATTTTTTTTTGTTTGATTCAACCATAGTAGCTGCAATAAGCAAATTGTTTCCTGCTACCTTTACCAGGTTATTGCGAACAGTAACATAATATTTTGTTTTGGGATCTGAATTGAAGTGAACATCGTAGGCAATATATTTTTCGTCTAGCAAGGCACTTTTTTCTTTAACCGGCTCTTGAACGATAACGGGCTTTTCAATTTTTTTATCAGTCTTTGGGGTTATTATTTTGCCATCCATCTGGTCATTGGCATTTGTCCAACCCTTTGCTATTGCAAGCAATCTGTCTGATTTGCCAGGATGGGTATGTGAGGATTTGACATCAGCGGCAATTTTCATTGCTATCTGCGCATCATTGAGTGATGCACCCATCTTACGCAAAACAAATCCTGAAAATTCATCGGCTTCGAGTTCAATATCAGGACGGCTACCGGTACCTGTAAGTGTATGCCCGTTTAAATGATGTCCAATTTCATGGGCGAGAATGCTCACGGATGCCCACTTGCTTCCGGCAGCTTTATTAAGCTTCTCGACAAACTTGGGATTGTATAAAACAAATCTTTTACCATTATTAATAACTGCTGCGGCATTTGGGACATCAGCCGCCCGGATTTCAAAGTTTGGCTTTAAACCAACGATCGATAAAACATTACCAATGATTGTTTCTGCTTCGTCTGTAGATTTAAAACCAGTTACTGTTTCGGCCATTTCTTCACCATAATAGCTGCAAATTGTTGGTGAAAGATTTAAAATCATTTTATTTCCCTGGCCATTTGCACTTAAATAGATGAATGAATAAAAAAACAAAATGACAAGCCTCATATTCAACTTTTTAGTTATTGTGTTATAACAGGATATTCCCGTTATTATTGTTTTCAAAAATTTATAAATGTTTTGAAACTGATGCTTTTTTTAACCTTGTAATTGGTTTTTGATAAAGATTAAATACCTAAGGAATTATTATAACTACACAATCCTGCTGTTATCAACGGCAAATTTAATTGATACTTTAAAGTTGCCGCAGAAAAGCAACAATATCTTTTTTCTCATTGTCGGTTAATTTAGTCTGTTCAATAAGGTTGAAAAACTCTACCACATCTTCTAATGTCAGCAGCCGTCCGTCATGCAGATAAGGAGGAGAATCTTTAATACCTCTTAATACAAAAGTTTTCATTGCGCCTTCGGGGCGTATAAACTGCCCGTTAATTGTTTGATTCTTGTAAAAACGTTCCACCTGCAAATCGTGCATGTTGTTGTCAGTATAATAGGGAGGAGCATGGCAACTGCCGCACTTTGCTTTTCCCATAAATAATTTTTGACCGTTTAGTTCAGATGCTGTTGCTTTAGATGAATCAAGCATACCAAAAATATCAAGCTTGGGCGCAGGAGGAAAATCAAGTAACGCCTGGAATTCAGACATAAAATGAACCTGGCTTCCCCGTTCCAGCGGATTAACTCCTTTTTTAGCTGCTAATAAATGATCGCCATCAAAATAAGCTGCGCGTTGTTCAAACTCAGTAAAATCTTCAACCGTTTTAAGTGCACGCTGTGAACCAAACAAGCGTTGAATATTTACTCCGCGAAGCGAAGGAGTTTCAATTCGGTTTCGGTTAGCCTGGGGGCGAATATCTCCTACTAAATGTATTGCTCCATTTGTATGGCCGTTTACATGACAATCTAAACAGGTTATTCCCAAACTGGGGTTTATTGTTTTACGGTCGCTGGTATTGTTAAATTGCTGTTGGGGAAATTGTGTGACAAGTAACCGTAAACCTTCTAATTGTTTTGGGTTGAGCAAGCCATTAAATAAATCATAAAAATTATCAGCTGTTATCATTCTTCCCTGCGATACATCGCCTGCCTCTTTATGAGTTGTTAGAAATAGGGCTGGTGGAAATTCGGGAAGGAAATGTTCGGGCAAATCAAAATCAAGGTCGAACCTCTGCAATCTTACCATAGTGTCGGCCTGCATTTGAGGAAATATCATTCCACCTACAGGATGATTGGGATGAGGTAAAGGCAGATAAGGAAAAATGTTTTTTTCTTTTATTTCTTCAGGTGACATTGCGGCAAGCTGTTCCCATGTTATACCTTTTAATTTGGCTGTCGGGCCTACTGGTATTGGTTTTCCTCTTGACATAAATATATCTTTTGATACTCGCTTCGTGGTATCATATCGTTCACTTAGCAGTTGGCGCTGGCGTTTCATTATATCCGCTTTAGCAGCTTTATCTTTTGCTATTACATTTTCTAATGGCTCTTCTACAACAGATACAAAACTACTTCCGTGTTTCTGAATTGGTTTTTGAGAAATCTGTGCAGAAAAAACTACAGCAATTAGCATTAGTGACACTACAAGAATAAAAGATTTGTTTTTTTGTATAAATAGTTTCATAATTGTTTGCTTGGAATTATTATTTAATTATTTTATCAGAGTTATGATTTTATCTATCGGGTTTTCTTCGTTTATTCACGAACACGATTATTTAAGAATTCGATATTTTATCCCAATTTTCCGTTAAGTTATTTTAGCTTTTTAATTGGGTTGTTTAATTTTGAGACCATTATTTGTAGTGTCCAGATTATCTAACATTATTTTGTTTAGCTATGTCCTTACGGTTTTCTTCGTCAGCAGGATTTTTTGATTTGTTTTGTTCGGAAAATGTTTCTTCTGTTTTTTACTCTTCGTCGTTGCAATCTGAAGCAGGTTTAACTCACATATTAAAGGGTAATAGTCTAACTTATCTGTACGCACCTGCACCTCAATCCTTTGTTCATGCAAAAACTATATACAAATATTCATACCAGATCAATTAAAATATGTCGTCTCTCTGACAGTACCACAAACATAATTTCTATGAAAGTTAAAATTCAAAACTTCGCTTGCAAATTATCATGGGAAACTTCTAAAATAGATGAAAAATAATTGCCGATAAAAAAGACACAAATTAGATCGAACCTGCTCACCCTAAAAAATTACTTAATAGGTGTCGTTTTTTACTCAGAAAAAATTACAATAAGGGATATGGGGCATTATATACCCAGCGTGGTAATAACGGAAGGGCCAATTTTTTATGACTTAACAAATAAGTTTTCTTTTTCATATCAACAAAACCTTCTTCCTGGGACCAGGGTTTGTGCTGAATTGAATTATGATTGATTTGGGATAAGAATTTCAGAATCCAAAACAACTTCAATGAAGTACTTCTGTAAAATCTTGTTTAAGTCAGGATTGATTAAGATAATCCGTACTATGTTTTTCTTTGATTTCGTAGATTTAAAAATTCATGGCGAAGTTTAACCCGGGTTTCTTCCTCAGACATATTGAGGATAGATGAAACTTCAGGAAGGGAAACCGATTGCGTACAAAGAAAGTGAATGAGACTTGCTTCTTCAATAGGAGTTAGTGGTTTAATTTGCATTCCAAACTGCTTTAATTGTTTTATCGCATAATTGTATGTATGCCTTAAAAGAAATGGGCAAAGTGAATAGTTTGTTTTTGAAAGAATATGATTATCTTTTAATTGAAGAAAAGCCTCCTTAAAAATCTCACCGGCGATACTTTCGTCATCTGTTAGTTTACATATCATCCCATACATTGACGCTGCATATTTATCATACAAAAGTTTCCAGGCTTCAAGGTTGTTTTCTTGGAGCAGGTCAATAATATGCCGGTCTGAAATATATTCTGATTGAGAAAGCATTGGGGGGAACTCGTTTCATGTTCTAAAGAAACTATTATACCATATCAAAAAGTAATGTCAGTTAACTGACAGTAGATGGCAATCAGCCTAGAAAAATTTGCGGTATTTGGAAATTTATTTTAACTATCATATAGAATATCAGGGACATCTGTCTAACACCAGGCGTTTGTGATTAAATTCCTATGACAAAAAAACACTTAATATGTCAAAAGCCTATAAAATGGAATATTTCCCTACTTTGAGTGGTTGTGAGAACTATTGTCCACATTTCACCTTCGATCATAAAACCCACTACTGGTGCAGGTTCTAGCCCTAAACTGATGAAATAGACGTGAAAAGGCGAATTCTTAAGCTCCTTGTTGATTTGATGCTTTTTCACTGCCTTCAAATTGCTTTTGCGAGTAGCTCAATCCGTAAAACAGGAGATTCTTAAATTATAGGGCTTTCTTTCCAGTATAGTTTGTTTTGGTGGCCAGCAAACTAATAAGGACGCTTAAGTGTTACCCTTAGCTCTATACAGTAACTTTAATATGAAAATTATGGTTTTAACTTTAAATTGCATACATTTGTAAATGAACCTCAAGAGTCGCAGCGCCTATGCTGAAGCTCGGCGTAGGCATATAAAGGAATAATTTCCTTTCGTGGCCTAACTATGCACAGCTTTGGTACACTGCTATAATCTACTGACAGGTAAGATATACACAACTCTACAATGTCAGGCAATCAATATATCTTCGTTAAATAAATTGACAAGCATATCTTTTCCTGGTTTTAAATGTTATATTCTTTACATTTTATTTTTTCGTGTTGCCCGTTCCGCAAGAACATGCTGAATACCTGAAGCTAAGAATGTCGCCAACATTTTAGCACCAATTTAAATAACTTCGTCTGTCTAATTTAAACCACAATTGTCAACTCCAAAAAAAAGTAAAGCCAAAGCAAAGCCACCCGAAACAGTGCAGAACTTTCCTATTGTAGGAATTGGAGCATCAGCAGGAGGTCTTGATGCCTTCAAGCATTTGCTCAAAGCAATCCCGGAGAGTTCAGGAATGGCTTATGTGCTTGTTCAGCATCTTGACCCATCACACGTAAGTATTCTTCCCGAAATTTTACAACGCGTTACAAAAATTCCCGTGCATGAAATCACCGATGACATTCATCTTGCACCCAACCACATATACATTATTCCTTCAAACAAAATTCTTACCTCAACCGATGGTGTGCTGCAACTCACTCCGCGCGACAAAAATATTATTAATCTTTCTATTGATGTTTTTTTTACATCCCTTGCCGAAGTTCATCAAGAATGTGCAGTTGGTGTTGTGCTGTCAGGCACAGGCAGTGATGGAACACTCGGATTAAAAGCCATTAAAGAACATGGAGGCATCAGTTTTGCTCAAGATCCAAAATCGGCAGCTTATGATAGCATGCCACAAAGCGCAGTGAATGCCGGAGTAGTTGATTTTATTTTAGCTCCCGAAGAAATTCCCGCGCAGCTTTTGCAAATTAATAGTGCATACAAAACCAATCATGTTTATAAAGCCGAAGTACAACTCCCTAAACAAGATGAAGATGTTTTCAAACAAATTATTTTGTTGCTTCGCCAGCGAAGCGGGGTTGATTTCACTTACTACAAACAACCAACTTTTCACAGGCGCATAGCCCGGCGAATTGCCATAGTAAAAAAGGAAAACATTTCCGACTATCTAACTTTTTTGCGTACTAACAAAGCCGAACAGGATGCGCTCTTTCACGATGTGCTCATCCCTGTGACTTCTTTTTTCCGCGACCCTAAAACTTTTCAAACCCTTTCTGAAACTGTTTTACCCTTACTGTTTAAAAATAAATCTGCCGGTGAACCTATTCGTGTTTGGATTGCAGGATGCTCTACAGGGGAAGAAACAATTTCAATGGCCATCTGCCTGCACGAATTTTTAGGAGAAAATTTATCAAACCAAAAAATTCAAATTTTCGCATCCGATATTTCAGAAAAAGCAATAAAGAAAGCACGCACTGGCATTTATAGTAAAGCCAATGTAGAAAATCTTTCAGCGACACAACTGAAACTTTACTTCAGAAAAAACAACGACAATTATGAAGTGATCAAACTCATACGTGACATGTGCGTATTTGCTCCACACAATTTTTTGAAAGACCCTCCATTCGCAAAAATGGATTTAATCAGTTGCCGCAATGTACTTATCTACATGGATACATTTTTACAGAAGAAGGCATTCACAACTTTTCATTACGCGCTTAAACAAAGTGGGTTTCTATTATTAGGAAAATCGGAAACAATTGGTGCATCATTCGATTTGTTTTCCCAAGTAAGCAAGCACGAAAAAATTTATTCTCGCAAGCAAGTGCCGGGCAGGTTCATGCATGTTGCAACTGATATCAGGGAAGAAGCGATTACAACCAAAGATCAGAAAGAAACAAAAACAGAAATTAAGCAACCCGATTTTCGCAAGAGTGCTGAAGCAATCATGATTTCAAAATCTCCTGCCAGCGTGGTATTGAATGAGCAAATGGACATTGTTCACATTCACGGAGACATCACGCCTTTTCTTCATGTACCACAGGGCAAGCCAACTCACAACCTTATGAAAATGGCGCGTGAAGGTTTAGCGTTTGAATTGCGTAACGCTATTCACAAGGCGAATAAAGAACAGGCAGCGGTTACCAAAGGAAATATTCCTGTAAAGACCAATGGAAAACAATCATTGGTTACGATAGAAGTTATTCCGCTTACTGATACAATTGAACTCCATTATTTAATTCGGTTTGAGAAAATAATAATTTCTGTTGTGCATGAAGAAAATACATCTGCCTCAGGAAAAATAAATGCATCGCAAAAACGAAATGAACTATTAGATAAAGAACTAGCACACACCCGTGAAGACATGCGCTCCATAACCGAAGACATGGAAGCCGCCAATGAAGAATTGCAAAGTGCAAACGAAGAACTGCAAAGCAGTAACGAGGAGATGCAGAGCCTGAACGAAGAATTGGAAACATCAAAAGAAGAACTGCAATCCACCAATGAAGAACTCACTATAGTAAATCAGGAGTTGCTTGATAAACAGGCCGAACTTAATGCAGCCCGCCACTATGCCGAATGCATCGTTACCACCATTCGAGAACCCCTCATCATTCTGGACAAAGCACTCCGCATAAAAAGCGCCAACGCATCCTTCTATAAAAAATTCAATGCAAATGAACAAGATATCGAAGGAAAGCTATTTTATGAAATACAAAACCACCAATGGGATGATAATGTAGTTCGCGCACTACTTGAAAGTATTCTTCCAAAACACAATAGTATTGCTGACTTTGAAATTGTTCTTAAATTTCCTTGCATTGGCGAATGCTTTATGCTTTTGAATGCGCGTCAGATTATTAATGAAAAAAACAACGAGCAATTAATTCTTCTGGCCATTGAAGATATTACTGAACGAAAGTTAACGGAGCAAAAAACAAAAACATATTCCGAAGAATTAGAAGCAAAAGTAAAAGAGAGAACTGCGGCACTGAAAGGATCTTATGAAGAACTAAAGCAAACCAACTTGCAGCTTGATCAGCTTGCCTTTATAGCCAGCCATGATTTGCAAGAGCCGTTAAGAAAAATTGTAACCTTCTCTATGCGATTGAAGGACAGACACAAAGACGGGTTGAGCACAGAAGTAAAAACCTATCTCAGCAAAATTGAAGGTGCATCCCGCCGAATGACAACACTGATCCGGGACCTGCTCAGTTATTCGAACCTGCTTCAACACGGAAAATTATTTGTGCAATCAGATTTAAACGAAACACTAAAAAATATTTTAAACGATTTTGAATTGCCCATTCACGAAAAAAAAGCAATAATAAAATTTGATGTTCTTCCCACCATAGAAACAATCCCATTGCAAATGAATCAGCTTTTTTACTGTCTCATTAGCAACGCCCTGAAATTTTCAAAAGAAGGTGTCGCCCCAGAAATCACTATTACCTCAAGACAACTTTCAGATGAACAAGTAAAAAAATATCGCGCCTTCAATCCGCTTATAGCATATTTCGAAATAATTTTTAAAGATAACGGCATCGGTTTCGAACAACAATACGCGGAGCAAATATTTACCATTTTCCAACGCCTGCACGATAAAGAAACTTTCATCGGAACAGGCATTGGGTTAGCACTTACTAAAAAAATTATTGAAAACCATCACGGAGCAACTTTTGCATTTGCAAAAGAAAACCAAGGCGCGGAGTTTCATGTAATACTTCCCTTTACGCAACCACAATAAATAACTCAATAGCAAGGGGATTCAAAAAAAAAATCTAATAATTTGATAATGACAATGACGACAGGGGTTTTTTCCCCAGTAAACTTCCTGCATTATTCCCGCCCTAACTGACTTGCCTACAACGTAATTAAAGAAGCATTAATTTTTTTTTCACTGGTACCAGTGCCGTAATTTCCAATGGTTTAAACCGACCTATCAATTTTCCGAAAATACTGGTATTGTACGGAGTATTAAATGAATTTTCCCATTATAAAATGAAGAAAATTTATCAATTATCCCATCAAACCGATATTTTAGTCTAAATATAATATCTTTGGCTCTCATATAAAAACTATGAATGGGGAGTTTTGCAGGTAAAGTAATTCTTATCACAGGTGCATCATCAGGCATTGGCAAGGCTTTAGCGTTACAGATAGCAGGTCCGGAAGTGCGCCTGATTTTAACCGCTCGCCGGACCAATGAACTTAACATGGTGTCGGAAGCTTGCAGAGTTAAGGGTGCCTCTTGTCTCGGTATTTATGCAGATCTTTCCTTGCCGGACTCAATTGCAGAATTGGTAAATGCAGTGTCTGAATTCACCTCCTCTTTGGATATTTTAATAAACAATGCCGGCATCAGTCAGCGCTCCAAGGCGGAAGAAACCTCCATCCTTGTCGACCGAAAGATTATGGAAATAAATTTTTTTGGGCTGGTTGACTTAACCAAATCACTGTGGCCATTGCTTATTAAATCCGCTCATGCCAATATTGTACTTATCAGCAGTGTCACCGGTACGTTCGGATTTTCACAACGCAGTGCTTACGCGGCATCCAAACACGCACTTGAAGGTTTTTTTGAATCGTGGATGATTGAAAACGACAAACCCAACATTCATTTTACAACAATAGCACCCGGCCGCGTTTTCACTAACATCTCTTTTAATGCCCTTAAAGCGGATGGTAGTGCACACCTTCAGCTCGATAACGGACAGGCCAATGGAATTCCGGCTGCTGTTTGTGCAGAAAAAATTATCAGGGCCATAAACAGGAATCAGCGGAAATTGTATATTGTACAAAAAGAGATGGTACTTGTAGTGCTTCGAAAATGCTTCCCGTTTTTATTTTTCAGAATTGCTAAAAAATTACAATCCGTTTAACTATATTACATCTGTATATGGCATTAATTTCAGGAATTCAGCAGGTAGGCATCGGATGTGCGGATGCAACAGAAACATTTGCCTGGTTGAGAAAAGCATTTGGTTTAAACGTGAAAATTTTCGATGATGAAGCTAAAGCGGAGCTAATGATTCGCTATACCGGTGGGGAAGTTCATGAGCGCCGTGCCATACTGGCCATGAATATGAATGGTGGGGGCGGAGCCGAAATCTGGCAGTTTACCAGCCGTACCTCCCGGGGTGGCAAAAAACTTAACTGGGGCGATTACGGAATAAACGCAGTTAAATTCAAATCGAACAAAGTTGAAAATTCGTACAGCAACATTGAAAAAAATGTGAATTGTACAGCTCCCAGAAAATGCCCGGCAGGTAAATTATCGTTTTTGGTTAATGATGCGGCCGGAAATCAATACCAGGTAGTGAATGATAAATCGTGGTTTAAGAATGCCGATTTTATGCAGGGTGGTGTTTGCGGAGCCGTAATTGGTGTGAGCAACATGGATACCTCGATGGCATTTTATCAGAAAGGTTTTGGGTTGAATAATATTGTTTATGATGTCACCGGCTCATTCGAGGACCTGGGAGAAGAAGCAAAGAACAGGGTGTTCCGCCGCGTACTTCTAACTTTCGACAACCCGTTTATTGCACCCTTCAGCCGGCTTCTTGGCGATGTTCAGATTGAGCTCATCCAGGTGCTTGATAATAAAGCGAAAAAGGCTTACGAAAACCGCTACTGGGGAGATCTGGGATTTATACACCTCTGCTTTGATGTGTCCAACATGTCGGCATTGAAATCCAATCTTGAAAAACACAACTATGAATTCACTGTGGATAGTGGTGATACCTACAGCATGGGTGAATCGGGAGGAAGATTTGCTTACGTGGAAGATCCTGACGGCACATTAATAGAAATGGTAGAAACCCACAAAATTCCGGTGCTAAAAAAATTAGGGTTTTATCTCAATCTCAAAAATCGGAAATCCGGAAAACCATTACCCAACTGGATGGTAAACCTGATGGGAATTAACAAAGTTAAGGACTGATCCCTTCGTTTTGGGATAAAATAAATTTATCAGCGAACTCCCGGCGGTTTACTTTTCATACTTTTTAAAAATCGTAGTCGCAATGTGTCCGCCGAATCCAAAAGTGTTGCTTAGCGCGATGTTCACCGGAGTATTTTGTGCTTCGCCAAGTGTAAGATTAAAATAATCTGCGAATTCCGAATCCACTTCTGTAGTGTTGATGGTTGGAGGAATGCAATTTTCCTGGATGGCTTTTACGCAAATAATTGCTTCAATCGCTCCGGCTGCTCCGAGCAAATGTCCTGTCATGGATTTTGTTGCACTCACATGCAGCGTTTCCCTTTTTTCAAAAACACGTGCCATCGCTTTTAATTCACTTTCATCACCCATATGCGTGGAGGTAGCGTGTGCATTCACGTAATCGACCTCTGCTGCAGAAATACCCGCTTCATTCAACGCATCCATCATTCCAAGATAAGCTCCCTCGCCATCAGGATGCGTGCCGGTAAGATGATATGCATCACCCGCCATGCCTGTTCCGATAATTTCAGCCAGAATGGTTGCCCCTCTTTTTAAAGCAGCTTCAAGACTTTCAACAATCAGTGCCCCACCTCCTTCACCCATAACAAACCCATCGCGATTTTTGTCGAAAGGCCTGGATGCTGCTTCCGGAAAATCGTTATGGGTGGATAATGCTTTTGATGCATTAAATCCTCCGATACCCGTTTCATTTACCGGAGCTTCTGATCCTCCGGTGATAATCATATCGGCTTTACCCAGCCGGATGTAATTGCAGGCATCAATTATAGCGTTATTAGACGACGCGCATGCTGAGATGGTGGAAAAATTTAATCCCCGTAACTGATGCCGAATGGCGATGACACCCGATGGAATATCAGCAATAATTTTCGGAATAAAATAGGGATTGAATCGCGGATGCCTGTTTCCCTTTACAAATTCCTCAATCTGTTCCTGAAACGTTTGTATGCCACCGTTACCCGATCCCCAGATAACACCAATACGATTCCTGTTTAGTTTATCAAAATCAATTCCGGCATTTTTTATCGCCTCTTCCACCGCGGCTATGGCATAATGTGTGAACAGATCATATTTCCTTGCTTCATTTTTCTCAAAATAATCGGAAGCCCGGAAATCTTTAACCTCAGCAGCAATTTTTGTTTTGAAGTGAGTCGTATCAAATTTCGTGATGAGTCTCACGCCACTTTTCCCGGCCTTGCAGTTTTTCCAGAAAGTATCCACTGAATTTCCCAGCGGAGTGATGGCACCCATTCCGGTAACCACTACTCGGTGTAATGTTTTATTCATAGTTTTTAAAAGACTGGCTTAAAGCCGATAGGTTTGAGAGTTTTTATTGCATAATTGATACCCCGCTGCTTGCGACAGGGATATTCACTGCGATTCAAAAGTCATGTTGATTAAGGCCCGGCAAAATTAGGTATTCCGTCAACACAAAAATATTACGGGCATTGTCATGGTACCAGACGTTCTTGTATTTTTTTTACAATAAATATAGACGATGGAGCATCTGGAGAAAAATAATTCCGGAGAAAAAGTGATGTTACTGCTATACGATTTTATAGGTAATTGCCTTAGTAACAGCTTCCACCACGGAATGCACCTGCAATTTTTCGTATATGTGCTGAACGTGAGTGTTAACTGTTGCAGTTGAAACATTGCATTTTGAAGCAATCATTTTATAACTCAATCCCTGCACCAGTAACGATAATATTTCATGTTCCCTCTGGGTGAGATCGAAATCCGAGGCGGGCGCTTCGGGTTTTCCTTTCTTTAAGAAACGTAGTACCTGACGGGCAATGACCGGTGTCATGGGTGCTCCGCCTTTCATAACCTCAACAATGCCATTTAAAAGTTCATGCGGAGGCGTTTTTTTCAGGATGTACCCATCGGCACCTGCACAAATACTTGCAAGAATTTTTTCATCATCTTCAAATACGGTCTGCATGAGAATTTTAATCGAGGAATTTTTTTTACGGATGAGCTTCACGCCTTCTATTCCATTTACCTTGGGCATGTCGATATCCATTAACACAATATCCGGTTTAATGCGTTCAATATCTGTTACCACATTGCTGCAATCAGGGAAGGCTCCCACACAATGCATACCTTCGGTAAGATTGATCATTATTTCCAACCCATCCCTTCGGGATGCATTATCATCAAAAATTGCTACCTGAATTTCCATACCTGCAAAGTTTGATATATTTTAACAAATTTACCATATCTATAATCATGAATACTACTGATTTTCTTTCCCCTATTTACGGTATCATTTCCCGTGAGCTGACTTTTTTCATTTTTAGAATATCACTTTAAGCACCACTTCTGTACCGTTACCGGGAACGGAATGAATTCCAAGATCTCCTTTTATGGCAGCGGTTCGTTTATACATGTTATACAAACCGTTTCCTTTTTTAACCTGGTCGGGATTAAAACCTTTCCCATCATCCCTGATCTTAATAATACAGCCCCATTTTTTAAAATGAAATTCCACGTACAGGTTTTTACATTCAGAATATTTTGCAGCGTTATTAACTGCTTCTTTAAAAATTAAATAAATATTTTTCCGCTGATTCATGTCAAGGGTGAACTGGCTGATTTCCGGTACGTCATTAAAATGCACTTCACCATTTCTAACTTCAATGGCATGCACCGCATACTCCCGCATCCTGCTCATCATTTCATCAAAGCGATCGTGCCGGGTGTTAATGGTCCACACAATGTCACTCATGGCCTCCATCATCTGCTGCGTGTTTTCATTTATCCTTGACAGCATTTTCATGGCTTCCGGATTGTTTGCGACCAGTTGTTTGGTAGCTTCCCCGTAAAGGGAAATACTGCTGAGCGTAGAACCTATTTCATCGTGCAAATCACTCGCTATTCTGTTACGTAGTTCCTGCACACGTATGGTTTGATTCATCCGGTAACGGTATAGCTGGTAAATACCTGCGGCAAGAAGTGTAAGTACAGAAAGACGAAACCACCAGGTCATGTACCAGGGAGCCAGTATCACCACCGACATCATGGCCTCTTTATCACTCCAGATCCCATCATTATTACTCCCTTTTACGACAAAAGTATATTCGCCAGGATCAAGGTTGGTATAAATTGCAGATGAGTTGTTGCCCGACAAAATCCATTCCTGGTCAAAGCCATTCATACGGTACATGTATTTGTTTTTACGCGGAGTGCTGAATTCTAAAGCAGCAAAGTCAAAAGCGATCATGTTTTCGTTGTACGGTATTTCAATGCGGCTTTCAAGATAGGAGGGTTTTGAGAGTGGCGAATTTTTATTTTTAAATGAAATGGCTTTGTTTTTTAATCGGATCGCGGTTATTACGATTTCCGGACGAACAGCGTTTTCACTTATAGAATCCGGATGAAAATAATTCAGCCCATTCATGCCCCCAAAATAAAGCCATCCCCGAGCATCTTTACAATACGCGTGTCGGTTGAATTCATTTCCCTGTAAACCATCACGAACATCAAAATTCCGAAAAGATTTCATTTTGATATCAAAACGCGATAAGCCCCGGTTTGTGCTTAACCATAACCGTTTGGAGTTATCGCTCAGGATTCCATAAACAACATTATTAGATAGTCCTTCATGCTCCGTATAATTAATAAACTCCCCCGTTTGTATATCAAGCCTGTTCAGCCCACCGCCATTTGTACCTAGCCACAAATACCTGTTCGGTGCAACAGGATCGGGTTGAATGCAAAAAACAATATTATTGTTAAGTGATTTTTTATTCCCAATATCCTTATTATAATTTTTCCAGTCTTTAGTAACCGGATTATAAAACAACAATCCGTTATTTGTTCCCAACCAGAAATTTTTATTCGCATCCTGATAAATTGACTGTATAAAAAAATAAGGGTCGTTGTTAATTTCAAACGGGAATTTCCAGTGATCAAATTTTCCTGTGCGTGTATTATATCCTGAAAAAGCACCTCCCGAGCTAAACCACAACACTTCATTGGAATCAAGTAACACAGGTACGCCATTTACTCCATAATTATTAATGGTATCAAAAGTAAATCGTAGTGGATCAAAACGAACCAGGGATTCCCTGTTGACCCAGAAAATACCCTGCTTATCCTGGACCGCGGCAAAAGTGGGCCGCACGAGTCGTATTTTTTTAGTGGCTCCATACAAGCTGTCGCTAACAATAATAGAATAGGTTCCCATGGCGGGATCAACCAGCCCAAGAAAAGCGCCTTGTGTCTGACAAATTATTTTTCCGTCGTTTGCAGGGCACATCCAGCTCATGCTGTGTCCAGGGATTGTATTGAATTTTTGGATGGCCGGATTGTATTTCAAAATCCCAAATCCCATGGTACCGATCCACATAATACCACTGCGACAGGTATAAATATTCCGTACTTGTCGCGCAGCCGGTTTCAAATCATTATCGCTTGCGGAAATGTACCTGATAATTCCGGTCCTGGTATCGAACTGTTCTATATATCCGGAGGTGGTTACCCATAACAATCCGTCTTTATCGATAATAGCATCATAAGGAAGTGTAGCCGACTGTGGCGATCGGCGAAAAATAATTTTCGAACCCTTTGTTTCCTGGTCTACCTCAACAAAACTGTATTCATAAAGAAAATATACTTTCTTCCTAATCGAGTCTTCAACTACCACGGAGGTGTATTTCAGCATGTCATTAATGTTGGAGGGTGCCCAATAATAATTGTCGGGGTTTAACGCCACAATATGATCCTTGCCATTTTTTGCAGGATGAATAATAAACGGATACCTCCAGGTAGCAGTGCCGTAAATAGTTCCGCTTTTTGTGATGAGGAAATTGCAGGAGCGCTCGAAATATTTTTTAATGGTGTAAAGAGGAGGAAAGGATTTTGGAGTATTTGTGGAAGCAGGTTCATCGAAAGTAATTTTATAGAGTCCGTTAAATGTTCCTACCCATAAATTATGATCGTTGTCTTCCTGCATCCGGATCACACAATTCGACAAAGAATTCCGTGCTGTATCCAGTCGTATGTGATGAAAGGTTTCGGTTTCCCGGTTGAATAATTCAAGTCCTTCCCGGGAAGTTCCAATCCACAATCTTTTGCGGGAATCTTCAAAAATTGCCTGGATATAATTATCATTCAGACTTCCCGTATCGGAAGGAATATTCCTGTAAACATTGAAACGTTGTCCATCATAACGGTTGAGTCCATCCTTGGTACCAAACCACAAAAAACCATAGTGATCCTGTGCAATGCAATTAACCATTCCCTGTGATAATCCATCATCAATAGAAAGTAATTCAAATGGTAATTCTTTCTTTTCACCGTAGTGTTGTGCTTTTGCATTCACGCAGGTTTGCAGCAAGACCAATAAAAACAAACAAATTCTTAGGCACATAGGATTTAACGAGGTCATCAAACAAATGTACACGTATTAATACGAGCATCACTATCAATTTATTCATTCAGGAAGGGTTGCCAGAAGGAGGCTTGTGAAAGATCATGGGTAACAGGATTATGATTAATTTTGTGAGTCGGTTGGAACAATAAGATGACTATTTCCAGGCTGACAGCACTCATTACTTATTGCTCCCTCATAAAAGAATTTTCAAATTTACATTGTGATAACTATCCTGATAATCAATTTAATATAAAAATTTTCCACGTGGAACATTATTTTCCACAACAAAATAATGAATTCGTTTACAACAGAGTATGATGTGATTGTAGTGGGGGCTGGCCATGCCGGCTGTGAGGCAGCAGCGGCGGCTGCAAATATGGGTTCCCGGGTGTTACTGGTAACTATGAATATGCAAACCATAGCTCAAATGTCGTGCAACCCTGCTATGGGTGGCATTGCCAAAGGACAGATTGTAAGGGAAATTGATGCGTTAGGTGGCTATTCCGGTATCGTAAGCGACCGTTCCATGATACAATTTCGGATGCTAAACCGATCTAAAGGACCTGCGATGTGGAGTCCCCGAACCCAGAATGACCGTATGCTTTTTGCCGAAGAATGGCGCCTGCTTTTGGAACAAACTCCTAATGTTGATTTCTGGCAGGATATGGTAAATGGAATCATTGTGGAAGAGGGTGCTGTTAAAGGAATCAAAACCGGCATGGGACTTGAATTTCGAAGTAACGCTGTTATACTCACAAACGGCACCTTTTTGAATGGAATTATTCACATAGGCGAGAAGAAATTTGGAGGAGGACGAACAGGAGAAAAGGCATCGACCGGTATCACTGAACAACTACTGACTCTAGGTTTTGAAAGTGGTAGAATGAAAACCGGCACCCCTCCCAGACTCGATGGAAGATCGTTAGATTATTCGAAAATGGAGGAGCAAAAAGGGGATGATAAACCAGGGAAGTTTTCCTTTACAGATACCCAACCTCCCGCTATTCAACGGAGTTGTTACATGACCTACACGAACGAAAAGGTGCATGAGATATTACGTACGGGTTTTGAAAAATCGCCTATGTTTAATGGGCGTATTCAGGGAATTGGACCTCGATATTGCCCTTCTATTGAAGATAAAATTAGTCGTTTCGCTGAGCGCGACAGGCACCAACTTTTTGTAGAGCCCGAGGGATGGAAAACTGTAGAAATCTATGTAAACGGCTTCTCCTCCTCCTTACCCGAAGACGTCCAGTATAAAGCACTACGGCATATACCGGGTTTTGAAAACGTAAAAATGTTCCGTCCTGGTTATGCAATAGAATATGACTACTTTCCACCAGTGCAACTCCATTTGACCCTTGAAACAAAACGGGTACAAAACCTTTATTTTGCAGGGCAGATAAATGGGACCACCGGTTATGAGGAGGCCGCTTGCCAGGGTTTAATGGCCGGTATTAATGCCCATTTAAAACTAAACAATAAGAATGCTTTCATTTTACAGCGTTCAGACGCTTATATCGGAGTACTAATTGATGACCTTGTTACTAAAGGGACCGACGAACCCTACAGAATGTTCACGTCGCGGGCAGAATTTCGAACTTTACTCCGCCAGGATAATGCTGATAGCCGGTTAACACCTTTAGGGTTTAACTTGGGTCTTGCTTCTAAAGCACGAATGGAGGCAGTTGCGGTTAAAATGCAGGGAACGGATGCCATAATTGAACTTTTTGATTCCATAAGTATTTCTCCGGATAATGTAAATGATTTATTAATTCAACTGGACACCGAACCGATCCGGCAAAAGATGAAACTAATAGGATTAATTAGTCGACCACAGGTTTCCCTTACCGATTTAATGAATCATTTGCCCGAATTGAAAGAAAAACTATCGGTATTTAGTGAGATTACAATTGAACAGGCCGAAATTGTAATGAAATATAAGGGTTATATTGAAAAGGAACAGGAAATGGTGAACAAAATCAACAAATTGGAACATATTTCTATCAATCCTGATTATGATTATAGCCAGATTAAATCGCTTTCTTCTGAAGCTCGACAAAAACTGGATAAAATAAAACCCCGCACACTTGGTCAGGCTGCCAGAATCAGTGGTGTTTCACCTTCTGATATATCCATTTTAATGGTAAGTATGGGGAGATAGTTTCACGTGGAATTA
>JALYQW010000146.1 GCA_030855635.1 Bacteroidota bacterium
CTGGCAAATGGAACAAAATAATAATTAACATGAATTTTTTAAAAAGCACAGCTTTTAAAATGGATAAGCGAATTTATTTCGTTTTTATCTTCGTTGTTACTGTTGCTATAGCCAACGCAGTACTGAGTACAATTAAAATCAGGAATAATAAAAATACCATTTTTGAAATCACCCAGTATACTAATCCAACTCTTGAGAATCTGGAAGAGTTTAACCTTCTGGTCACACGGTCAAGGATGTTTATTTCTAATTGGGTTTATCTTCCTAACAATAGCAATGATAAATCAAGTCTTGTGCAGCTTAACCAGGTGAATTATCCCAGGCTTAAAAGCAAGCTTATAGCACTTACCAGGGGTTGGCATTCGGATGGTAATGAGCAGAAGATGGAGAAACTTTTTGTTGAGTATGAAACGGTTATCCGCGAGCAGGAAAAAATCATGAAGAGTCTGGTTAAATTCGATGACTACCAGGATCCGATGAGGAAATTTCTGGCAGAAGAACAATTGGAGAGTGAAATAATTCCCAACACAAACCGGATCATGATTAGTTTGAGAGAGTTAATCACCATCAGAAAAGAAGAAGCGCGCCAGATGCAGAATGCCATGTTGCAGGATAATGTTCACCTGCTTGTGATCGTATTCAGCCTGGCCATTCTCGTAATTGTGTCGGTAATGATGGCCGGTGCCTATATGATGAAAAAGATCATTATTCCGCTTATGCGTGTACGCGAAGTGCTTTTGCAGATGAGTGCGGGAGAACTTCCGGAAGTGAGTGTAGATAATGAGCGCAGTGCCCTTTCGGAAATGAAAACGGCCTTGTACCAACTCCGCGAAGGGTTGCAACGCACTTCTTCTTTCGCAGGAGAAATTGGCCGGGGAAATTTCAACGCAAATTTCCAGCCGTTAAGTGAGAAAGATGTTTTAGGAAGCGCCCTTCTCGATATGCGTAATAAATTAAAATGTGCAGCCGATGATGACGCCATTCGTAACTGGGCGTCTGAAGGATATGCACATATCAGTTCCGTGTTGCATAAAAATACTGAGGACATTACCAGGTTATCGGATGAAATCATTACCGGACTGGTGAGCTACATTAAGGCTAAATACGGAGCACTTTACCTCGTTAACGATACGCATCCCGATCATCATTTCATTGAATTGGTTTCAATGCATTCGGTAGGTACTCCTGTATTCAGGCCGGAAAGAATTGAAATGGATGAAGGCATTATCGGGAATGTGGTTTCTTCAAATTCACGTGTGCAAACTAATATGAGCCATGAAAATTCTGATCATACAGAACCTGACATGCTGGTATTGCCCTTGTTTTCCGGTGGACGGGTAATAGGTGCCATTGAAATAATTTCAGAAACACCACTGATCAAATCTAAAGTTGCATTTATAGAGCGGATTTCTGAACCGGTTGCTGCCAATATGCTCAATCTTAAGGCGAACATGCTTACCCGCCAGTTACTTGAAGAATCACAGATCAAGACTACTGAACTCGCCTTGCAGGATGAAGAGTTACGCCAGATAAATAATGAATTGATGTTGCAATCCGGGAAGCTGAAACAATCAGAATCCACTTTAAGGAAGCAGTCGGAGACGTTACAAAAAGTGAATTCTGAACTTGAAAATAAAGCCCTCCTGCTTGAAGAAAAAAATATGGCAGTAGAGGATGCACACAAGGCATTGGCTTTTAAAGCCGAACAGTTGGAACGAAGTAATAAATATAAATCAGATTTCCTTGCTAATATGTCACATGAGTTAAGGACTCCGTTAAACAGCGTGCTCATTCTGGCAAAGTTATTAAGTGAAAATCGGGCAGGCAATATGACTGATAAACAGGTTGAGCATGCCAGAGTAATTCATAAATCAGGAAGCGATTTGCTTATAATAATAAATGATATCCTGGATCTTTCAAAAATTGAAGCCGGTAAACTTCAGTTACAGAAGGAGAACACCTTAGTTACGGAAATATGCAACAATATGGTGCAGTTGTTTATGGAAGTTTCACGCGATAAGCACATTCATTTTTCTGCCATAATGGAACCATCCTTACCCGTGTTTATCAATACCGACAGGGTTAGAATAGAACAGGTGTTGAAAAATCTTTTAGGAAATGCATTTAAGTTCACTCCTGAAAATGGCAGCGTAATTTTAAAAATTTCGATCGTAAAGGAAACAATGAAATTACAGAATGAAAAATTGAAGAAGGCAGGGAAGATAATATGTTTTGCAGTTTATGATTCCGGAATTGGAATTCCTGAAGAAAAGCAAAAGCTGATATTCGATGCGTTTAATCAGGCCGACAGTTCAATAACCCGGAAATTTGGAGGAACGGGGTTAGGATTAGCTATTTGCCGACAGTTGGCGGCTTTGTTAGGCGGAGAAATTACACTGTCAAGCAGGGAGGGTGAGGGATCGGTTTTTAATCTTTATCTCTCAGCAGATCCTAACATTCATGATGACCATACACTGCAGCACGATGATGCTCCCCAGGATATACTTCAGCCAATTGTATCTACAACAGTAGGATCTGTCCTGTTGATTTGTGATGACAATGAAATGGCTAAAGAATGGGAATTATTATTACGGGTTGAAAACTTTAATGTGCAATGCTTAAAGATTTCAGATTCAATAAATATTTCTAAGATCCCTGATATTGTTATTGTAGATGCCACGCTGTCCGACAAGGAATACATTTCTTATATTCAAAAGTTAAAAGAAAATCCAATCACCAAAAACGCGTATCTCGCTTGCAGGTCAGTTTCAGAATACATTCCCGAGCCCATTAAGTCATTTATTAAATTACACACCACGGCTCCGTTAAATGCTTCACTTGTTGCATCCTTGCTTGAATTTATTACTACTACGGGATTGACGCCGCCCGGTGTTCCAGGAAGTCACATGCTCCCTGCAGGATCGAAAGAGCCAGGAATGCCATCTTCAAATCCTACTATACAAAATAGCAATTTATCGGGGATTAAAGTACTCATTGCTGACGATGACATCAGGAATATTTATTCCATGACCTCCGTATTTGAAAATGAAGGTGCAGAGGTGATCTGCGCCATGGATGGATATGAAGCAGTTGAAATTTTTAAAAAAACTGAAGATTTGAAAATCATTCTGATGGATGTTATGATGCCTGGTAAGGATGGTTTACAGGCCATCAGGGAGATCAGGGCAATGAATTTTAATAGCACTATACCAATTATTGCCGTTACGGCAAAAGCCATGCGAGACGATCGTGAAATTTGTATCAGTGCCGGTGCCAGTGAGTATATTACAAAACCAGTTAATATTGAAATGTTATTGTCAAAAGTTTATCAATTGTTGAAATCAATTCAAGTTTAAGTATTCATTAATATAATTATTCTGCCCGGTATGAACCTAACTAAAGAAGTTGATAAATTGCAGCAACGTGCCACAATGGGGATCCTCATTGTAGACGATCGTCCTGAAAATTTGCTCACACTTGAAAGTATTATTGAAAAAGAAGGTCGAAGAATTATTAAAGCCAGCGGGGGTAATGAAGCGCTTCGCCTTGCCATCCGTGAAAACATTGGATTAATAATGATGGACATCCAAATGCCAGAGATAGATGGCATTGAAGTGGCTCGCTTGCTCCGTTCAAATAAAACAACACGCCATATTCCCATAATTTTTGTTTCAGCAATTAATACAACCGAACGACCCTGTATGGAAGATTTTGAAGATGGGACCGTTGATTACCTGCATAAACCGCTTAATATGGAAGAAACCCGGAATAAAGTAGCACTTCATGAAAGAATGTATTATATGAGAACCGAAAGCCAAATGTATAAGGAGGCAGCAGAGAAAAATGCTTCCCAATTTGAGCAGTTCGTTTATATTGTGTCGCATGACCTGAAAGCGCCTCTGCGCGCAATTGAAAATCTGACGAACTGGATTTTGGATGACCTGGGTGATCGTAAAGAAGGGGCTATTTCCGAGAACCTCAGTCTTATGAAAAGCAGGGTAAACCGTATGCGTTCATTGCTTGAAGGCGTACTGGAGTATTCGAGGTGTGGAAAAATTGATGGCATTGCAGAGTCCATCGACTTAAATCTTCTTGCACATGCAGTTTTTGAATCAATAACACCTCCAAATGGTTTTACTCTTGAGGCAAATGATTTACCTATAGTGAAAATGGATCATTCCCGAATATATAACATCCTTTTTCACCTTATCAAAAATTCCGTAATTCATCATCATGATCCGGCGAATGGCATGATCAAAATTAGCTGCGAAAAAAATGAACATCAGTATATATTAACCGCCACCGATAATGGACCCGGCATCAAGCTTCAATATGCTCAAAAAATATTTGAAGTGTTCACTACGCTCAAATCTAAAGATGATCTTGAAACAACCGGAATTGGACTTCCCATTGTTAAAAAACTGCTGAATGACATCGGGGAGAAAATATGGCTTGATACAGAAAATGTAACTGGTGCAAAATTTAGGTTTACGCTTTCAGCTACATCTTAACGGGTAACTAAAATTTGAAATAAATAAAAGGATTAAATCCAGTTGCATACAACTCACCCAGGTTAAACACATAGAGTAGTACCAAACTGCAAGCCAGTGTGGCGTTAACAACAGGCCGGCGATTTTTTTGAGTGAATAAATTTGTCCATGTTGACTGTAGACTCCTGGGTTGGAAAGAAAAGAATATTGCTATCAGCAATACGAACACAAATTTTAAGTTCAGTGAATGCAGGTAAGCTAAATTAATAACAGGTAATGAATACATGTTTGCGAGATAGTTTGTGCTGTCATCAAAGGATTCGATCCTGAAAAATACCCATCCTGTAACAACCACTACAAAGGCATAGATGTATTGAACAGCTGTCGGAATTTTTTGCATTAGCTTTGCAAGGAACATTCGCTCTAAAACCAGGAATGTTCCATGGAACATTCCCCAAATTACAAAATTCCAACTTGCTCCATGCCAGAGGCCGGAAAGGAAAAATACCAGTAACAGGTTCATGTAGGTCCTTGAACGGCCCAATTGATTTCCGCCAAGGGGAATGTAGAGGTAATCTCT
Organism: Bacteroidota bacterium; assembly: GCA_030855635.1. Lineage (GTDB taxonomy): Bacteria > Bacteroidota > Bacteroidia > AKYH767-A > OLB10 > JADKJB01. Next base: position 5,071 of record JALYQW010000146.1, read on the forward strand.
CATCCAACTTCCCAGGGTGATGTGCCACCGCTTCCAGAATTCAGTAATGCTTTTTGAAGTATAAGGGAACCTGAAATTTTCAGGAAATTGAAACCCCATCATGCGTGCCATTCCAATTGCCATATCGGAATATCCCGAAAAATCAAAATAGAGCTGGAACGTATAGGCAAGCATCACCACCCAGCTTTCAGTAAAATCCATATCAGCGATATTACCCCCGAGAGCTGATGTTACATGCGCTCCTAAAGTGTTTGCTATTAATACTTTTTTGCTGAGGCCAATCATGAATTGTAGCAATCCATAATATACATTTGTCATGCTAGTTGCGCTAACCCGGTTTTTTATCTGGGGTAAAATTTCTTTAAATCTGACAATGGGCCCTGCTATGAGATGGGGGAAGAGCATTATAAAAAGCAGGTATTGGGTAAACCGTGAAGGTAATTCACATTCACGTCGATATACATCGTATAAGAAGCTTATTTTGTGAAAAGTCAAAAATGAAATACCTACAGGCAACAGGATATGTCCAAACGATAAACTCTCTCCCGTAAGAGTTTCTGAAATAAAATTAAAATTATCTATAAAGAAATTTGCATACTTAAAATAGGCTAAAAGAGCCAGGTTTAATACAATTGAAATAGTAAAGAATGTTTTTCTATGTGTAGTGTTGAATTGTGAAGCTAAGTAATAGTCAATTAAACAGGATGCAATTACCGTAAATACAAAAACCGGGGCCCCCCAACTGAAAAATAAGATACTTGACAATAATATCCAGCCATTGCGAAAACGGTCGGGAAGAAAAAAATATACGATAAAAAAAACGGGCATGAAATAGATAAGAAACGTTATGCTGCTGAATACCATTAGCGATTTCCGTTTTTAATTTCTGATTGCCCTTTTATTATGGCCATAACTCCCAGTGAAGGGTGGTTTAACAGTTCGTATGAGAGTCCGGTTTCTTTAATTTCATTTTCTATTAGTTTTTGCTCAAGAGGAATATCATTGAGCAGCACAACCTGGTCTATTTGCTTCAGATGAAGAAAAGTAATTGCAGCTTTCCTAGCACGTGGCGTACTGGTTGCAAAACGAAATCCATTATTTGAGCAAACATATTCAGTAGTTCCTGAGAGCAGATCACACCAAACCACATCATAATTGCACAGTGGGGTGTATACCTCCCTGGCTTGTGCAAATGAAATATGTTCTTTTTTGCGATAACGGTTCCAACCTGAAATCAAAACAATCAATGCAATTCCTATCCCCGTTAAGGGAACAATAAGCATAGCTTTCTTATAAGCTATTTTTATTTCCAGCAGTAGCTGAAAGGCAATGCCGGTAAGCAGCATAGCAGATGCATACGGATAATAATCCATGGTAACTTTATGCCAACAGAAAAACAGGTAATTTAATACTGGAAATGCAAGAGATTTTAAAAAATTTATCCAGCTGTTGTGGTTAAATATACATGTTGTTATCAGGAACAAAAGTGCAAAAAGATGTACGCGCAGCCAGTGATGATCAATACTAATATAATATTTAAAGTTTGCGAATAGGTTACTACCCGAATTAACCGCAGTATCTATTGAAGAATAAGTACTGGCAAAAGGATTTCCAAGTAGTTGAAAATTGTATACTAAAAGAGGTAATAATGCGACAAAGATCAAACCCGTAAATTTAATCAACAATAACAGGTTATTTTTAATCGAAACCGCATCTTTTAATGGCTGAAGCGGTAAAAACAAAACAACCGGCAAAATCATGAGTATGTTCACAATCCGGAAATTGGCAGTGAGTGCGATTAAGAAACAGGCTAATAATGGCCGGCTCTTTAAAACCATTCCAGCTGAAAGTAACAGACCAAATGTCACTGAAAGCGAATTTACCCGCGCAAGTTCTGTGGTGAACGGAGCAGCAACAGATAATAGAAACAGATAAAGTGGAAAAATCAAATCAAAGGCTGTCCATTCTTTTTTCATCAGACTGCCTGAAAGCAAGAGTGGAAGCAGCATCAGTAACATCACCACCACCAAAGGAAATAAAACTTTGCGATATTCAATCGGGATAAAACTTAATAACCAGGATGTTCCCGGTGGATATTGATTGATAACAAGATTTGTACCCGGAACTATATGGTAAGCATGTGGTGTTATCATCCAAGCCAGTTCAGGTTCGGTGATTCCTTCCCCGCGAAGGGTGAGCAGTAATTCATTGAAATAAGGTCGCTCATTGGTAGCACCTTCATCAATAGTTCGAGACAGGTTGAGATAACCAAATTCATCACAACCAATCGGCATGGATTCATGAGATTTCGAGAATTTCAGGGTGATACCCGTACTCATGAAGATAAAAAGCAGTAAGTAAAATAATTTTTTAATCATCTTGCTTCAGGTTTGAAACAGATTCAAGAAACCCGAAACCCAAATCTTTCAGGCTGGGATCTGATGATAAAATGATTATGCAATCACGGTTTGCCAGATCTGCCAGTTTTATTTCCCCGGCAACTCCTGTAGGATTTTTATTTATATCGAACGTTGATTTATTGTAATATCGGATTTGTGATTTATCGGAAAAGCAATTTTGAATTATTTGAAGGTCGTAAAAATTCCAGATGAAACTATCACTCACAATCATAACATTTGGTTTATCGCCGCTATGAAATTGCAATATGGGATATGCCATAGGTGGAGACTTCCATTTTATCATCAGATTTAATGAGGCAAGGTAATCATCATCTGTATAACGGGTCTTCAAAGCTATATCAATGCCGGTAACTGAAAATGATGCCAAATTTTTCCCGGTAAGGGCTCGCAACGATGATAATAATGTATCGGCTGCGAAAAATGCGCCATAAGTACTCCAGTGAGCTCCGAATTTTGGTACTAACGGCCAGGAAGAAGTGTCCTTTAAGGTCAGAAACCATTTATCGTAATCAAGCACAGGCACATGAAAACTTTTAAAAATGGAATCAAACAGTATTCGGTTGGTGCGTTTAGAATTAATTAATACATCATTCAAATATTCCTGAAAGTAATTGGCCTTGTTCGGTGCAAAGCAAATAAGCAATGGTACACTCAGGGAATCAAGGATAGTTTTTACTTCATAAATAGCCTGAATTTTCTGAGACTTTAAGGAATCGTTTAGCAGGTCCGTGCCATTAATAGAGTAAATATAATTGGGATCAAAAATATAATTTTCTTTACCCAGAGTAAGAATGGTATTTATATTTCCAAAAACAGAATAATCGACCTGGTTGCGTAATCTTACCAGCTCCCCGTTAAAAGCAGTGTTGTATTTGAGAAAATGATCGGAATGTTGCTGGTACTTTCCCTCAAACCAAAGTGAAGCAGAAAAACGGGGTGGTTCACCGGCATCAAATGCTCCTTGAAGACCGGCAAGTTTTATTGGATGAAACAATTGTTGAAAAAGAACCAGCAGCGTCACCAGTGTAAAGCCAATCAGAAAAATGCGGGCACCCTTTTCATTCATAAAGGCAAATATCTTAAATTGTTTTGTATTTTCATCCCGTGATTAAAAGTAGAGGAGGGGTTAACACCTACGTAATTGCGTCGGTGATCATTGCATTGTTACTGGCGGGCAGAGGCTTCCTGGCATCGGGTGACTTCAGCTATTTTTTTGTTGCGGGCACCGACTTTGTTGATCCCACAGCAACTCCGGCTCCGGTATGGGTGCAAAACGGGCAGGGATATGACGGGCAATTTTTTTACCGGTATGCCCTTGATCCCTTTAATTTTAACAAAACCGATTTGGGTATAACGGTTGACCTTGTTCCCTACAGGATGCAACGTATTATGTATCCGGTTCTCACATGGATTGTATCATTCGGCGGAAATCCTGTACTCGTTCCTTACGCATTAATTTTAGTCAATGTACTTGCTTTTTTCGGCATTTTATTTTTTAGTAATGCATTGTTGAAATCTTTAAATGTAACCCAAACAACCGCTATATTGCCGCTATTGCTTTGTGGAATTTATATGTCTTTGGCAAGAGATCTTTCCGAAGTTGTAGAGCTCTTTTTCTTTACAGGAAGTATTTATTACCTTCTCCGTAAAAGTTATTTTTGGTTTGGCATATTGGCTGCTTGCAGTATATTGACCAGGGAAACATCTTTGGTAGCTTACCTTCCAATTGTTTTAATTACTTTTTTCAGTAATTACAAAACTGGTCATTTAACCGGCAAAACCTTTTTCTTGTTTTTACCTTTTTTCCTGTTTGCTGTCTGGAAACTGGTGATTGCCTCGCAAACAGCTACCGCCGCCGGAGCAGTAGGATCAGGAAATATTGGAATGCCTTTTATGGGAATGGTAAACGGTTTCCTCGGAAATCTTGATGTGTCATCAACAAAAAATCAATTACAACTCCTGTTTTGGATGTTATATTTCATTTGGCAGATCTTCGTCGTGGGGTATGTTATAAGGTCAATTTTTTATCATTCGCCCGCAACAACCCATCAATTTTTTAATGCGCTTGCGGGAGCCTATTTGTCCTGGTTCGGCTTTGCACTCATTCTTTCTCCGGCCATATACATTGATGATTGGTCATTTGTAAGAGTGTTTAGTTTATGGAATATGACAGGGTTTTTGCTGCTTTATATATGCAACCGGCCAGTCCCGGACTTTTTCAGATACTATTCAGTGTTGCTGGTAGGATTAACCTTGGTTCGTTTGATAATCAGGCCTTAAAGTATTTTTTGGATACCGGATTTGTACAGTCCGGAGGGTTTGCAGCCTTATAAATAATAGTATATTTGCAACCCGGAAATATAAACCATTTTACATCTTAGCTTACAGACCCATAGCGGCTTCTTCCGGGTTCGGGTTTAAGTAACATACTGACTCGTGATATTCAATTCGCTACATTATCTCATTTTTTTCCCACTTGTCACGCTTTTATATTACCTCCTCCCGGTAAGGTTTCGCTGGATCTTGTTATTGATTGCCAGCTATTATTTTTATATGGTGTGGGAGCCGATATACATCCTGCTCATTATTGTTTCTACCGGTGTTGATTATTTCTGCGGGATAAGAATGGGTACACTCTCTACAAAAAAGGAACGTAAACCCTATATGCTTTTTAGTCTGCTCACAGGACTTGCTATGCTGGGCACATTCAAATATTATGATTTTTTTGCTGATTCTACCAATCAACTGCTGGTTGGTTTGAATATGGAATATATGTTGCCCATAGCCCATCTCGTTCTTCCTTTAGGAATTTCGTTTTATACTTTCCAAACACTGAGCTACACCCTTGATGTGTATAAAGGGAAAGCAAAGCCGGAAAAAAAACTGGGAATTTTTGCACTTTATGTTATGTTCTTTCCGCAGCTGGTTGCCGGGCCAATTGAACGTGCAACAAACCTGATATCACAGTTCCATTTTAATTATAAATTTAGTAGGGAAAAGATGACCAGCGGTTTGCGGCTGATATTATTGGGACTGTTTAAGAAAGTAGTGGTAGCCGATCAGGTGGGTGTGATGGTAGGAAATGTTTTTAATCACCCTGAAGGCGCACATAGTATTTCAATTTATGTAGGTTGTTTGTTATTTGCCCAGCAGGTGTACTGCGATTTTTCAGGCTACACTGATATTGCCAGAGGGTCAGCAAGGATTTTGGGAGTGGAGTTAATGGAAAATTTTAAACTGCCGTTTTTCTCTTCCTCCATCAACAGTTTGTGGACCAAGTGGCATATTTCTCTCATGAGTTGGTTTCGTGACTACATAATGTTTCCCCTCATCCGAAAAGGCTGGACGTGGCCTGTGGTATTCAGCCTGGTGTTTTTAATCAGTGGAATCTGGCATGGAGCCAACTGGACGTTTGTGGTATGGGGTGTGTATAACGGGCTATTTGTAATTTATTCAAAATCAACTGAGAAATACAGAGAAGCATTTTTTGATAAACTGGGTCTTGCCGGGAATAATTTATTCCGCCAGGTGTTTCAGTTTTTTATTGTTTACCACATTTTTGCATTGGGCACTGTGTTCTTCAGGGCCAGAACATTAGCCGATTCATGGACATTAATCACCGGACTCTTCACCAATGTGGGTGATACGCTTTCACTCATTATTAATAATCCCAATAATATTCGCCAGGACATATTATACCTGGGAAAAGATGCTATTTCTTTCTATCTGATTATCGGATTTATTGTACTGCTCGAATTATTCCAGTGGAAACTCAGAACCAAATCGCTCGACCATCTTATGAATGGCATGAATACCATTGCAAGGTTTGTTATATATTTGATCGCCGTAATGGCCATCATCCTAATGTCAAACATAGCTGAAACTCCATTTATTTACTTTCAGTTTTAACTGATGCTCAAAAACAGTTTGGTGAAATACAGCCTCTTTTTAGTGATCCTGATCCTTTCCGATCAGTGCATAGGCACTGCTATTTCTTATTTTGCAAGAGAGCAAATTAGGGATAACAGGATTGGGTTGCTTATCGATGGAAAAATTCAGGCCGATATATGTATTGTCGGATCTTCCAGGGCATTGAATAATTACAGCCCTGCAATCATTGGTGATTCCCTTAATGTGAAATGCTATAACTTCGGGTTGAGCGGATCCAACGTGCTGTATCATGAAGCAATTATTGATTTACTTATTCAAAGCCACAAAAAGCCGTCCGTTATAATTTACTCTATTGATGACCATGCCACTTTCTTTGAAGTTACTAATATGGTTTTCAGGAAAGATGCATTATTTCCTTATGTTCACAATAGTACAGTTAATGAAATTGTTTGCAAACAGATGAACAAAAAGGAATACGCCACTCTATTCTCCAAAACTTACCGGCAAAATATGAATCTGGTAAATGCGTTGAAGTATCCTGTTTATGGAAAGGAAGTTTTGGATTATAAAACCAATAACCTGGACAGCATGGGAGCTAATCTGCTGGCAATGCGCCCAGCCGATCCGCCAACTGTTTTCAGATCTCAGAAGTTAAGGGCTGATAAATGGCATATCAACCTGAAGTTCTGGGCAGCTTTCAGGAGGATTCAGGAGAAGTGCAGTGAAAATAATATCCGGCTTGTATTTGTTCTTCCTCCCATTTATACTACCGGCTTTCCCGGATTCAATGCCATTGTGAATGCCGCTGTCATTGGCAAGTCTCCGGTATTTGATTATACGCATACTTTCCGGGATCCGGGTTTGTTTTTTAATCCGGATCACCTGAATAAGGTTGGTGCTTCCGATTTCTCAAGACTTCTTGTTAACGATATAAAGAAATTGGATTTGTAATATGGTGTTCAGCTCTCCCATTTTTCTCTTTTTGTTTTTACCAGTAACATTATTGCTGACCTACCTTACACATAAATATAATTTCCGGAATCTTGTATTACTTATTCTTAGCATCTTCTTTTATGTTTTTGGTGAAGGGGAATTAATCCTGCTGATGCTTGGGTCAATAACACTTAATTTTTTTATCGGGCAATGGGTTGGAAGCGCTAAAAACAATATTCCAATAACTGTTGGCATAACTATAAACATTCTGGTACTCATAATTTACAAGTACCTCTCCTTTATAATCGGTAGTGTCAATGAATTGCTTTTAGTATTTAGTTCTTTCCAGATACAACAGGTTAAGGTTAATTTGCCTGCAGGAATTTCTTTTTATACCTTTCATATTTTGTCGTACCTCATTGATGTGAACCGGAAGCAATTCAAACCACAACAGTCATTTGTGGATCTGGCATTGTATATCTGCCTTTTCCCGCAGTTAATTGCCGGACCTATTGTGCGATACAAGGATGTTGCAAAACAAATAATTGGCCGTATACTAACTTCTAATTTATTCAGGGCAGGAGTAGAACGGTTTATTATTGGTTTGGGTAAGAAAATGATTATTGCAAATACTCTTGCAATCGCGGCGGATGCTGCATTTGGTTACAACCCTCAGGACCTAACTGCCCCTGCAGCCTGGTTTGGAATTCTTTGCTATACACTTCAGTTGTATTTCGACTTTTCAGCGTATTCTGATATGGCCATCGGATTGGGTAAAATGCTTGGATTTAATTTCCTTGAAAATTTCAGATTCCCATATAGGGCAACCTCCATTCGGGAATTCTGGCAGCGCTGGCATATTTCACTGTCAAATTGGTTCAGGGATTATCTTTATATACCTCTTGGCGGAAATAAAGGGAGTAATTTCCGGACGTACATTAATCTGTACATCGTTTTCTTTTTAACAGGATTGTGGCATGGTGCCAGTTGGAATTTTGTGATTTGGGGTCTTGCCCATGGCACCTTAATGGTAATAGAACGTTTGGGATTTGGTAAAATTCTTGAAAAATTACCCCGCGTTTTGCAACATGCCTATATGATGTCATCTGTAATTATGTTATGGGTATTCTTCAGGGCAGATCATCTTTCCGGGGCCGTCGGATACATTGGCACGATGTTCGGAAAATTGAATTCCGGGCTTTACACGTTAGCAATGATTACTGATTCTGAAATTGTGACGATGTTTCTCATCGGTGTCTTTATGTCAGTGAACGGATTCAACAGAACTCTAAAGCAATTATTTAAATATTTCGTTGGCCGGAATGCAAAAAGGTCATTGATTAAAAATATTTTCAGATTCAACAGGATAGTCTTTCTGCTGATCATACTCATTTATTCAAGTATGATTATGGCTACCGGAAGTTATAACCCTTTTATATATTTCCGGTTCTGATGAAAAATAAACTGAGTTTAATCCTTTTGGTTGTCACCCTGCTGCTCCTTGGCTTTGTGTTTGCAGAAAACTTTTTTTCCGGTCTTCTATGGAAATGGGTCTTCGCAGCGGTATTTTGTGTTGCAGGAATCTGGATTTTCCATGGCAAGGTTAAAGAATATTCTTTCAGCAAGAGCTTTCTTATTCTGGTATTCCTGCTTGTGATTTTCATTCCTTTTGCAGGAAAAAAACAAAATATCAGTCTTGAAAACCGCAAGCTCGCCCCATTCCCGGAATGGCGTTGGAGCAATATCTGGCAGTTTTTCTTTCAATACCAGGTATACTTCGATGATCGTTTTGCCTATCGTAATGAGTTGGTGGCTGCAGTTAATAAAATCAAAATAAAAATCTTTCACAAATCCGCTATTCCTGATCAGGTAGCCATAGGTGATGAGGACTGGTTATACATGGCTCGAAAAGATTATATTGTAGCCACTTCCAGGCCATTTACAGAACAACAGCTTGATACCGTCATACTGAACCTGGAAGTGATCACCCGTTTTTTTGACAGCAAGGGGATGAAGTTTTATTTTATGATGCTTCCCGTCAAGGAACGCATTTATCCCGAATTTTTACCGGAACTGCAAAGAGTTGAAATGAAAATTTCCAAGATGGATCAACTATATGCACGTCTCATAAACAATAAGGTAATTCGGAGCATCGACTGCAAACAGGAACTGCTAAATGGTAAAAAGGTAAAGGATACCTACTACAAACCCGATACGCATTGGAATATGTTTGGCGCATATCTCGGGTACAGGAAACTGATAGCCAGATTGAATGCTGATTTCCCTGAACTGCAGGCGCACAACCCTGAAGATTATCAGGTGGATTCAGTGATGCAGTATGAAGGTGATCTTCAGAAGATGATGGGTTTTGTGGATGTTTTTCAAATGAAATCATATACGTACAAACTAAAATCAGGAATTGAGGCTGAAACTATATCGTTTAAAAATCCAAAATACCCGAACGCCCATTTCAGTACCAAACAAATGCCAGAGCGTGTTAGTGGTTTAAGACTGTATCTTGTCAGGGATAGTTTTTCAGAACATTTAAAAGTATTCCTGACAGCGCACTTCGATTATTCAGCATTAGCATGGATGCCCGTACTGCCGGTTAATGAAATTCTTGCAGTGTCTCCCAATTTGGTGGTGCATGAAATTCACGAACTGTTTGCCAATCATCTGCTGAAACTTCCGGATGAGATTTTACAGGATACCGTATTCGTTAAAAATTATCAGAAGACTTATAAGATCAAATAGCTGTTGGTGAAAAACAGCGCTAAGTTTTATTTTCCCACGGCATATTTTCTATTGGCGTTCTCATGCCGATAAAATTTGAAATTTTAGCTGAAGCTTCAGAATCATTCAGGTTAATAACTAATAATTTGGAAGGGTCATCTCTGAAATACTCTATTACGTCATTGTTGTAGTCGGTATAATGCTTCAGAAGTGTTTCCTTGTGGTATACATCATCTTCAGGTGTGTTGTAAATATATCTGTTTGTTTTCCATAACCAGCCTTTCCCGTTGTAGGTGGAATTCATTAAATCAGCTCTGGTTGGAATCCTGCCATCTGCTAAAAGCCTGCTGTGAAAATTCAATAGAGAATTGTACCACTGCTCAGGGTTATCCCTTACGGTAAGAATATATTTGCTACCAGGAAAATTTTTATCGAGTTCTTTGTAAGTTCCCGGTAAACTGAACGGAATATCCTGAAATACTTCTCCGTGATATTTAACAAAGTTGCAGATCCTGTCAAACCGGTTGATTTTCCAGTCATCAATCAGCAGTTCAGCCGGTGTTTGTGGCGCTACTATCAGGCCCGATAGCCTGAAAAATTCAGCCATACTGGTGGTTCCCGTTTTGTTTCTGCCAATACAGAAAATTTTTCTCTTGCGGGAAAGCGAGTACGACTGTTTTATTGCCTTGAGCTTGTCTGTTATTGAACGGAACATAAATAACTTTTATTCTGAAGAATGAAATGCGTGCGCCACCCGGATAGCTTCATCTGTGGATCAGTCATTTATCCGAAGCCTGAAATCATTGTATATCCTTGAGAGATGCGGATTATAACAGGGATCATTTTCAATATATTTTTGCCATCTCGATTTAAACAAACCGATATCGTTCAAATGTTGCTGATACGATTCTTTTGTTTTGTGCGGATGGCCTCTTGATACAGACTCAAAATGATACAGGCTGACATAAGGCAGGTAAACATTTCTATAGCCCGCGTCAACCAGTTTCAGGCAAAAATCAATATCGTTATATTCTACAGGAAGGTTTTCATCAAACCCACCGACTAGCGTGAAGACATTTTTTCTGACCATTAAACAGGCTGCGGTAACCCCTGAATAATTGTTGGTGCATTTTAAAAAATTGAAATAGCCGTTTTCATTCTTATCGGTGCCGGCAAATACGTGTTCAGCGATGCCGCCTAATCCTATTACCACACCTGCATGCTGAATGGTATCATCAGGAAATAACAAACGAACTCCTACGGCCCCTATCGGTTCCATTTGAGCGTAACCTGCCATTAATTCCATCCAGTCGGCCTGTATAACTTTCGTGTCATTGTTCAACAGAAGAAGATATTCACCTTTGGCAACCTCAGCTCCTCTGTTGATCAGCCGTGAAAAATTAAAAGTGCCATTGTCGTCAATACATTGAAATTTATCAGGCATTCTTTTTTTCCATCGGTCGGTCATTTCAAAAAATCCGGGCTCGTCGCTGTTGTTATTAACGAGTATAATTTCATAGTCAGGATATTCAGTCAACTCAGTTAGTGATGACAGGATCATTTCACACATATCCTGTCTGTTTTTCGAAGGAATTATTATGCTAACCTTTGCAGTTTTTTTTAAAGCATAACGGATATGATAATAACCCGACATTTCATTTTCATTTTCCACCTTTCCTTCCAGGCCTCTTCTGATCAGTGCATCTTCCAGTGCTTTTTTTCCTGAAATATATGCGTATGGCTTTGCGTTTTCCAGGTTGGCTGTAGAGCCCGGATGAATTCTCCAGTGATATAAGATCATTGGAATATGATGAATACGATTGGTTTTTTCTGTAACTCGTAAAAACAGGTCATAATCCTGACTGCCTTCATAACCAGCCCTGAATCCACCAACTTCTTCAACCAGGCTTTTTCTGATCACTGAAAAATGACACATATAATTCCGGGACATAAAATTTTCAGGACACCAGTCAGGTTTGAAATGAGGTTCTAATGAGTTTCCTTTGTCATCTATTTTATCTTCATCCGAATAAATGAAATCTATTTTGCTGTTTTCATTAAGCACCTTAACATTTTGAAAAAGGGCATCAGAAGTCAATAAATCGTCATGATCCAAAAGGGCTATGTAGTCGCCGGTTGAGATTTCTAAAGCTGAATTTGAATTCAAAGAGATATGGCCATTTTCTTTACGGAATACAATTCGTATCCTTGGGTCGGTAGCGGAGTAGCGTTGTAACGCTAAAAGCACTTCGTTATCAGAAGAATTATCGTCGGATATACAAAGCTCCCAATTTTCATAAATCTGGTTGATAACCGATTCCACCGCAGCATTCAGATACTTTAACGGAGTATTGTATACCGGAAGCACAATGCTGATTTTTGGCTGATACTTGAATTCGGAGATTTCATTTTTATATTGATTCAGCTTTTGAGCATCCGGCAAATTAATATTTAACCACTTTTTATAGTCGCGGTTAGATTCTATTTTAACATGAAATATTTTTGAAAAAGCAAAAGCTGTTACTTTATACCCGAAGTTGAATATCCTTTTTCTACCCCTGCTCGTTGACAATAAGAGCCAGACTCTGTGAAAACTCAGGTTTTCATGCCGGAGTTTTCGTTTCACTCGCCGCTTAATCTCTTTTATATTTTCTTTTGTTGAATCGAACATGAGTAAATTTGTAATAGTTACATGAAGAGGTTGCTTTTTAATCAGTGAACCCTTCATTGTTTATTCATGGCTTTTATAGCATCCGGAATAAGGAATATATCTGTGGGCATATTTTTTCGGGAATAAATTCCGAAAATAATTCTTTTGCTTTTTCGCCGTCTTTTTTCTTTGTTTCAGGATGGTTGTAATAATTCAGTATCGCATCAGCCATAGCTTCCGTATCCAGATAGGGAATTAGTTTGCCGCCACCTGCTTTTAGTACTTCAGCAGTTCCATTCCCCTTATCAAAACAAATTACAGGCTTTCCCAGCATGCCGGCCTCAATGCAAACAAGAGGGAAAGGATCTTCCCGGGATGACAGCAGGAACACATCAAAATTTTTGAAGAAACTATGAGGGTTAACTGAAGCCCCTTCAAAAATAACCCGATCATTCAGCTCAGTTTTCTTTAAATCAGTTTCGATTAACTGCTTATAGGAAGACGGGACATCTCCAACCCATCTGAATAGTATAGCGGCCTCCGGAGCTTTCTTTTTTATATGGAATGCGGTTTGTATAAAAATATCAAATCCTTTTCTGATCTGAACCGATCCCGCTCCCCCAACTTCAAACCTGGGTTTATCAGACGCAGTTTCTGAATTTATTTCAGCCGAATCCGCAACAGAAAATTCATAAATGACATCAATTTTAGCGGCAGGAATTCTTCTGCAAGTTACAAGATTGTTTTTGACGCCGTGTGAAACCGCTATAAAAGTGTCGACTGTTGGTGCATAATAATCAAAGGATTCAAGTGCCATTTCAATCATAGCCTCCAGTTCATGAATATGAGCAATGAGCTGCGGCTTATTTTTGTTGATGGCTTTTACAGCTGATGCAACTGGAATGGATAGCACCGTGTTAGCGTAAATGATATTATAATTTTCATCAGCCAGATCTTTTAAGAGCGCCTTTTCAAAATGTGTTTCCGGACTATCAGTAAGATTAGCGACATGGTTAATCCTGTATAAGTAGTAGGGAATCGATTTCCTGAATTTGCTAAAGAGTGCGGAGCGGTCAAAAGTTTGATGGGCAACCTTACGGAATTCTTCTGCCAGGCCTCCTCCGTTCAGCAAGAGTACATCCGCTCTGATTTCAGGATGATGTGCCTTCATCCATTTCATGAAATAAAGCAGTACAAACGGGGCTCCTGTCCGGGAGGCTTCATGGGTAATGAAAAGAATTTTTTTCATGCAGCAGAAAGTTTATTCAGGACTTTGTAATAATACATTCTTATACTCGACATAAAAACACCTTTGTAGTTTTTGTCATCCCGGTAATGGTTTCTGATAATTGCCAGCGTGTCAATCATTTTTCGGGTAATATCTTTCCGGTACCTGCTGGCAGTTAAAAACTCGTTTCCTATAATAGCCGTGAATTGCAGGTGTTGCCGGTAGGCATTTACAATCGACCTGGAATCTTTTTTCATACTTCCGTGAATTCCCTTATCGTGCACTCTGTAAACGCCCATAATGCTGTTCAATACAATTCCTTTTTCATTGGAACGGCTCATGATCAGCAGCACCAGTCCAAGATCGCCGAAAGGGAGTTTGTAAAACCAGTCGGGTAGCGGTAGCAACAGCGACTTATTAAAGAAGATGGAACAGGTTGCCGTTTTGTTGCTCTTAATATAGTCCCTGATACTGAAAACAGTATCTTCCGAAATGTCAGGGAATATTTTGTTGTTGGCAGGATTAAAGCTGTTTACTTCCTGCACCTTGTGAAAGCAAATTCCGTAGTCCGGATTTTTTTCCAGGAGATCATGCTGTTTTTGAAGCTTGAATCGATCTGACCAGTAATCGTCACCCTCACACATCGCAATATATTTACCCTGGCTGGTATAGATGTTCTGTATGAAATTATATCTTCCCGTGGGTTTTCCACTGATATAGATAACATCTTTCCGGCTGCGTAAAAATAATTTTATTTTTCCGGGATATTGTTCGGCAAAACGAATGCAGATTTCCCTGGTACCATCATCCGATTCATCTTCACCAAGTATAATCTCAAAGGGGAATGTGGTTTCCTGTTCCAAAATACTGTTCAGGCATTGCTCAATAAAGGCGGCATGCCGGAATGTCTGCACGCAAACAGATACCACGGGGATAGCATCTTCAAAATTAGTCTTAATCTCACCCGTGTTCTCCATAAGGAAATAGCAAAACGTACTATTGATGTATTGTTTCAGCACTCATTACAGCTTCCAACGATTCAACTGTTAGCGGCCAACTTTCGTCACGATTTCCTATAAAACTTTGCAGGACTTCCATACCACACTTCATTGTCAGGCACATCAACCCTTACCTGCGAACAGGCGCCTATTTCTGAATTTTCACCAATTGTTACTGCAGGCATAATGGTAACATTGGCTCCGAATTTGGAGCCGCGTTTCAGCCTCCCGGTTTTTTTCTCCTCATTTTTTGAAAGTATCGGAGTGTCAGTTACAACAAAAGCATATTTCATCAGTACATTATCCTCAACAATCGTGTCAGCTGACAGGGTGCAGCGGCTTCCCATAGACACATGATCTCCAAGAACACAATTGTCTCTTATTTCGCAATAGGACGTGAAACTACAGTTAGCACCAATCGTACAATTGCTGCCGACCTTGGTGTAGGTTCCGATTTTAGTATGATGACCAATAGTTGAACCTTTCTGGATCATTGAATAATGACCAACAGTAACATTGTCGCCAATAACAACACCATCTTCAATATGACAAAAATTGCCTATGGAAACATTTTGGCCGATTATTGCCTTGTCGGAAATATAACTGAACGGATTACTCATCTGTATTCTTTTTATAGAAAGGTTTTGGGGCTCCTTTCGGTTTGGATTCAAAATTATTTCTTTTAATAATTACTGCCGGAACTCCTGCAATGGTGCAGTAGGTATCAGGTATCGATTTATGGACCACCGCACCGGCACCGATTATACACCCTTCACCTATAGTCACGTTGGATGAAACAACACAACCGCTTCCAAGGAACACCCTGTCCCCGATAGTTGCATTTCCCGCAAGGCTTACGTTATTGGCAAAGTGCGTATGTGCACCTACTATACAACCGTGGCCTATTTTGGTGCCATGTGCCATTACAGTGCCTTTTCCAATTATAGTATTCTCTGATAGCGAACCGCGAACAATAGCGATACCTGTACCGATAATACAATCTTCTTCAATTATTACTCCTCCGCTCTGAGGTTGCATAACACGACTTCCCTGGTCATCCCAAATCCAGGCCATACCTCTTGCTCCAATAACGGAGTGTGATTCAATGACGGTGTTTTTACGAATTTCGGTACCATCATTTACGGTAATGGTTCCCATAAGCAGCACTCCGTCACCGATGATACATTTTCCGATAACACAAAAAGGACCAATGTGTGCTGAAGGCGATATCACAGCGTCGCAATCAATAATTGAAGTAGGGTGAATGGAGGGGGAGGCTTTTTTTTCCATAACCGATGCCAGCTTATAATGCACGAGCTGAGGATTATCAACAATAACTATGTTGTTGGATGAAGGGATTGCTGCATCCTTATTGGTTAGTATAATACTGTTCGAAATAGATGCCCATTCTGCTTCATGGTTGTCGGTAATATAATAGATTCCGTTTTGTGTTTTGTTGCGAATACTGGCAAGCGAATATACCTGATCCGGTGTTTGTGAGATGCTGGAAATAATGGTGTGGTTAATCTGTTCCTTTTTCAGAAGCGCAATCAGTTGTGTCAGTGTAAATCCGGGAGGTGCGTTCATAGTGTTTTCTTTACTAATTGAACAATACGGCTGATTTCATCATCAAACAATTCATAATACAAAGGAAGACATAAAATCCTGCCTGCAATATCATCTGCTACCGGAGTGTTTTGTTTCCTGACATAATTAAGACCTGAAAGTGACGGATAAAAGTAACGGCGTGGAAATATTTCAGCTTCGTTCAGAACGGATACAACTTTTAATAATTGCTCTTCCGATTTAAACAGTACAGGGAAGTAACTGTAATTCCAATTGGTATTTTCTCTGATTTTCAGGAATTGTAATCCGGAAGTCTTCAGTTGCTGTAAATAATGTTGCACCGACTGCTTTCGGCTGTCCATTATTTTTGAGATATATGGAAATACCGACAATCCAACGGCCGCATTCACTTCTGAAATTTTTCCGTTAATGCCCAACCCTTGAAAAGCTTCGGGCCCTTTGTGTCCGAAATTGTGATGATAAAACAGTTTATTATGCAATTCAGAAGAGCCGGTGAACATGGCGCCTCCCTCAGCGGTATGAAATAGTTTTGTTGCATGAAAACTGCAGGTGCTAACATCTCCATAATTAAAAAGAGATTGATTTTTATAGTTTACTCCAAAACAGTGCGCGCCGTCGTAAATAATTTTTAGATTGTGTTTTTTTGCAATGGCGGCAATAACATCTACTTCGCAGGGATTACCAAATACATGAGTAGCCAGAATCGCTGAAGTATTTGGGGTGATAGCTGCTTCAATAAGATGTTCGTCAATTGTGAGGTGTAATGGATCAATATCCACAAAAACAGGCTGACAATTTTCCCACACAATGGAAGAGGTGGTAGCAACATAACTGAATGGCGTAGTAATAATTTCACCTTTCAATTGCAATGCTTTTATTGCGATCTGTAAAGGTACGGTGCCATTATTGGTGATAATAATATGAGGGACATTTAAAAACTCCTTTAATTGTGCTTCGAGTTCCTTAACAAGTTCGCCACGGTTGGTGATCCAGTTTTTATCCCAGGCCCGTTTAAGGATGGCCTGGTATTCGGCCATCGGCGGGAGAAAAGTTTTGGTTACCTGAATCATTCCGAATGGTGTATTAAAATAGTTGTTTCTGATTATGGTTTGATTGCAGGCAGTCAGGACAAAATTACAGGCGCCGGATTTTTCCTTTTTAAATGTGTTTGGTAGTAGTCGCAAATCATATTTACATCGCCTGACATTGCAATTTTTCCATTCTCCATGAAAATGGCACGAGTACAAATCGATTTAATTTCATCCAGATGGTGTGAAACATAGATGATGGTGCTGCCTGCTTCTTTTATTTCATTTATTCTTTTGGCGCATTTCTGGCGGAAGCCAAGATCTCCTACCGCTAATGCCTCATCAATAATTAATATCTCCGGCAATTCAGCAACAGCTATTGAAAATGCAAGCCGAGCCATCATGCCACTGGAATATCGTTTCACCTGCATTTCAATTTCATCCTGCGTCAATTCAGAAAAGTCGATAATGGATGCAAGAGCATTTTTCAATTCCTTTTTGGTGAGCCCCATGAGAGTGCCTACCAATTTAATATTTTCCATACCTGATAATTCCGGTTCCAGGCCCACACCCAGTGCCATAAGCGGTGCTACATTCCCGTTAACTGTAAGTGTGCCCCCGTCAGGAGTCATTATGCCGGCAATGGTTCTTAACAGCGTACTCTTACCACACCCGTTACGTCCCATAACACCCAGACATTCGCCCTTATAAACGGTAAGGTCAAGATCTTTCAAAACTGTTTTTTTCTCGAAAGGACTTTTCACACCCATGGTAATAATAAAATCCTTGATGTTATTAATCCCGTGCCGCTGAATCAGAAAGCTGACCGATAATTTTTTCGCTTCTATAATGATTTCCCTTCCTGTTTCCATTTCCATTATCAATATTGCGATACAAATCCTTTTTCAAGCCGTGTGAAAATTAAATA
>JALYQW010000147.1 GCA_030855635.1 Bacteroidota bacterium
ACTAACGGCTATAGTGTAAGTGTTTATAATACTTCATTCTCCCAGACCCGAAAAATAGACAATAACGATTACCAAACACCTGTTACCAGGGATGCCATTTATGATCCGGCCGGACTGATGTGGGTTGCCGATAACAACCAGGGAATGGTGCGCATTACACCTACAGGCAATTATGATTTCATTTTCCCCGATGGCCCGCAATCCGACCTGATAAGCGCGATGGCATCTGAAAAAAGCCATTTGTGGGTCACGCACGCGACACGCACACAGGGGTGGTTCAACACCTACTCACAGGGGAATTTTTCTGAATTTTTTAATAATGACTGGAAAACCTACAACAACCAAACGCTTCCTAATGCAGCTTATAATATCGGGAATTACTTCGACAATATGTCATTGGCGATTGACCCTTCCAACCCGCAACATGTTTTTGTTGGATCCAAGGGAAACGGATTGCTTGAAATGCTGAATGGCCAGCCGGTTGCCTCCTACCGCGATACGAACAGCACCTTGCAGGTGGGAATAGGAAATCCTTCGCAGGTTCAGGTTGTAGGGTTGGGATTTGACAAAAGCAATAATTTATGGGCCTTAAATTCCCTTGCTGCCAAACCGGTAAACGTACGGACGTCAGAAGGTAACTGGTATGCGTTTTCCATTCCGAGCATTACCGGAGCTCCTCTATTCGGTGATCTCACAATTGATTCCTATGGACAGAAATGGATCAATATCATTGGTAATAATTCGCAAGGTACAGGATTAGTAGTTTTCGATGATAAAGGCACCCTGGAAGATGATTCGGATGACATAGCGCGCTTTATTACTACCGGAAGCGGGAAAGGAAATTTGCCCAGCGCCGATATAAGAGCGATTACTGAAGATCTGGAGAATGAAATATGGCTGGGTACCGGCAAAGGTATCGCAGTAGTTTATTCTCCTTCCTCAGTTATCACCTCCACCAACTTTGATGCACAGCAAATTTTGATTAAACAAGATGGTATCAATCAATATTTACTGGAGTCGGAAGTTGTAACCGCTATTGCCGTTGATGGTGGAAACAGGAAGTGGATCGGCACCGAATCTGGCGGACTCTTTTTGATGTCGCCCGATGGCACACGGCAGATTGCAAATTATAATGAATCCAATTCACCTTTGTTATCCAATTACATTATAGCATTGTCAATAGATCAAAATACGGGTGAAGTTTTTATCGGCACTAACAGGGGCTTGATCTCAATCAAAGGAGAGGCTGTTACCGGCGATGGGGGTTGCAAAAATGTACTGGTATATCCCAATCCGGTGAGGGAAAATTACAGCGGGCCCATAGCCATTAAAGGATTGGTGCCAAATGGAAATGTGAAAATAACAGATGTGAGTGGCAACCTGATTTATGAAACCACGGCACTCGGTTCCCAGGCTATATGGTATGGAAAAAATTTTAAAGGGGAAAAAGCACATACCGGAGTTTATCTTGTTTTTAGCTCTGATGAGGAAGGTGAAAACACCTGCGTCACAAAATTACTTTTCATTAATTAAACCGCCTTTTGGAAGGCAATGAACAGCAAAACAAGGGGCATCGTTTTACAAACTACAAATTATAGTGAATCGAGCCTGATAGTAAAAATTTATACTGAAGATGCAGGTCTCGGTTCTTACATTGTGAGCAGTGTGCGTGTCAGAAACAGCAGGTTTAAAAGTAATATTTTTCAGCCGCTTTCATTGGTAGAGCTTGTTGCATCCGGCAAACCCGGGCAATCCATGAAACGCATTACAGATATTCAGTTATCACCTCCTTTTTCGGGTATACCCGGAGATATCATTAAATGCAGCATAGCGATTTTTTTATCGGAAGTGATTTATCGATCCATCAGGGAGGAAGAACCCAATGCCGTCCTTTTCGGGTTTCTTCATAACAGCATTCAAATACTGGATCTCAGCCACGATAACTGCTCCCGGTTTCATATCTATTTCATGATCCGGTTCTCCCGGCATCTTGGCTTTTTCCCTCATGGGGAATGCCTTCCCGGTATCAGCATATTTGATCTCAAAGAAGGCTATTTCACTGCGAACCGGCCGGTGCATGAAGCCTACCTTGACCATGATCATGCGGCATTGCTCTTCCGGTTAATGCATGCCGATTTTGAAAATTACAGGGATATTGCGATTGCTGCACCATCACTCAAAATACTGTTAAAAGCTTTGGTTACCTATTTTGAAATCCATCACACCCACGGCAATCCCATTAAGTCGCATACTGTTCTTGAAGAGGTCCTGGGTTAAAATTAGGCTCGACTGAATACCTGGATGTTACATTTTTAGTAACTTTGTTTCCGGATTGCTGCAGTGTTCCCGGTAATTAATCAACCCATCTATGAAATTATTAAAATTTGTATTCCCGAATGTTGTTTCTTTTGTGAAATGCACATTTCTTGTAGGGGTTTTGTTCACCACAGCATGTCAGCCGGCACCTGAAAAGGAAATACCGGCCGCTGAACAAAATCAGCCTGCACCGGGTTTCAATCAATATAAAGATGCCAACCTCACAGTTGAAGTTTTTAAAATTGATTCCATCGATCACAATGGTACCCATGGCTGGGGTTATGACATTATGATCAATGGTGAAATCCATATTCACCAGCCCCACATCCCGGCTGTTATGGGAAACAATGGTTTTTCAAGTGAAGAAAAGGCCCAGATAGCAGGTGAATTTGTGATCAAGAAAATCAAAAATAATATTTTACCACCCCGGGTTTCTCCCGAAGAGCTGGATAGTTTGGGTGTGCTCAATTGATATGAGAAGTTATTTATTGTTTGTTGTTGCACTTTGTTATGCTTCAGCCGGCCTTTCACAGGATATTCTTGTTTTAAGAAAAAACGAACAGGAAATTAAATGCCGCATCGTTTCAATGACTGATACGCTGGTAACTTACCAGCTGTGGCCTTTTCGTGATACTACGCTCTATTCCGTAAAGAAATACGAAGTGTTATCATTCATGATGGATAAACGAACTCAAAAATCCAAAAAATTTTCTGACAAGGATGAAGATATAGTTTATGACTCAAACCTGCTTGGTGAATATAAATCTGGTGAAGTTGTTACGGGTTATGTTATTACACTGAAAAAAGATACGCTGTACGGATTTATCACCATCAAAAATGTAGCTCGCAACCAGGCTGAAATTTTATTTACCGATAACGGCGGAAAACAAACCCGGTTCACCATAAAAGATGCTATCGCTTATGGATATGGGAATATTAATTATGAACGTGTCAAAATCGGGTACAGGAAAGAAATCACCAATGGAATAAAAAGTTCCGATGGATATCACTTTCTGCACCTTGCTGTAGAGGGTCCTTCTAAATTATACCGCTTTTATATCCTGCAGTTTAGCAACGGAACAATGGCATCCTACAACCAGGATCCACCGCTTTATCTCGGTAAACTCAAGCGGCATTTTATAATTACCAACCCAAATGGTAAGGAAATTTTCACAAAAGGCAGAACACTAACAGGTGCGCTCAACAGGACTTACTATGAATATCCGAAATATTTATCCAGCTACCCTGTAAATACACCACGGGCGGCTGAATTGCCGGATATTGTTACAGGTTTTAATGCCTGGTTTGAAAAAAACAAGTAAATCTTTCCTCAACAATTTCAATTTCTTTTTTAATTATTTTCCCGTCAATGGTATCAGTTGATGACTGTTGATTCCTTTTTTAGAGATTTTTAGACTAACAGCCGGTTGAGAGTAATCGATAACCAATTCACCAACTGCCGCATCGGAATCAATTCAAACTCCACCGGATCGGTGCTGATTTATGGTGGTCAGGTGGAAGGGAATGAATTTAATGATGTACAAACGCAAATCCGAGCTTCGGGTGGTAAATATTTACAAGTTACCAATCAAAATCAGTTTAATCCTTTAATTGGCACCCAACAAGACAACCAATTCGGCATTTTCCTTAATCAAGAGCGGGCGTTTGTCATCCAGGACAATCATTTTACACGCCTCCGTTATGGAATTGTATCTACTAATTCAAGAGTTTCGGGTGGGCAAATTAATTACCTGGGACAGGGAAATATATTTACTGAATGTTGGCGGTCTATTCACTTACAGCAAAATCACCAGAATCTGAGAATCAAGTGTAATAAACATCTGAATCCATCAAGTACACTCTATAACAATAATTTCCTGGAAGGACTATTTTTTCAATTTATTACTTCATAATTTTTTCTTTCCTGACACTGCGTATGACTTAATCGGATTTACAAAAAATAATAATGTTTTATATGCAGTGGTTCAACAAACTTTTGTGTTGATGTCCCAAAAAACCGATTTAAGTTCCGTGAAATCTTTTTTGCAACAGAATGGATTTGAAAACACTCGGAACAATGATTATTACAATCCTGTTTTGGGAATTATTCTGGAACATTTACACGATGAAAATGTATTGACCCAAAATAATGTATTGTATTTTATTGATACCGTTTTTTATTTAACTGATGAATTTTGGATCGAAAATTAGTATCTTAAGAGAAAATGATAAACTGAGAAGGATTAACAAAAACAGAATTATTGGATCAATGCTATGGTAGGTACCGAAAATAGTTGGGAAAATTTATTAATTCAGACCAATGTTCCAGTCAATTCATTCTATATAAAACCGAAACCCGCTCACAGATCGGGTTTCAGGGTATTTAAGGTTGTCCGACAAGGACGATATAAATGCCTGATTTACATGAATTCAGACTACTTTTAGACTACTTTTTTCGGGATTCAGACTACTTTTTTTAAGGGTAGTCTGAATAAATTTCATTTTATCAATACAATTTTATTTCCAACCCATAAATGTTCCGAGGATATATTCACATTGTAAATACCTCGACCCAGAAATGACAAATCCACCATCTGCAGTGTGCTCCAATGTGGAAGTGACATGGTGTAAACCATCCGACCGGCAATGTCAAATACTTCTAACTTGCCACTTTTATTTTGTGGTAACATGTAAACAACTTTAATTTGTCCGGTGCTTGGATTAGGCGAAACCGAAAACTTGAAATCATGCCCTTGCCCTTGATCCATTCCGGTTATTAAACACGGACACCCTAAAGTGGTATCGCAGCCGAGGTAGTAGTTGGGGTGATTGATACCTCCACGTATTGTATAGCAAGGCAATCGTAATGCATGTTGTTGCACATCGCATGCAATACCAGCACTGTCGGGTGAATTGATGAATGAATAATCAATTACAAAATTTGGTGATGTTATATATATTTTACTATCTGCTGCTAAATACATTAGCCAAAACGTCGTGCACGAGGACGGATATGGATAACAATACCCATCATAAACTGCAACAATACTATCTGTGGCAGAAATGTTAGGTGCGTCGGTATCCAATTGATAAATGGTACCACCTGAAGCATAATATAAATAACGCGAATTGGGAGAAAATGCCTGACCAAAACCAAATTCATTGTTCCTGATCGCATATCCTAGTGAATCAAAATTTCCGTTACACCGATCAAATGAAAGAATGCGAATATCATGAAAACCTGGATTCATAGTTAATCCATGTTTATAAGCATATTTATTCCCATCAGGTGAAAACCCAGGTTGACCAGCTATTCCGTAACCGGGAGCAGGCATACTCACTTGTTGTGATGATACACTTGCAACTTCATTAGTAGTGAATAAAACTTTGTGAATGATGTTACTGGAATCCTCGTGAGCAACCACCCACCAGTCCATACCATTCGCGTGTTTGCAAGCAGCCAAACCCCAACTAATGTTTCCGGTAAATGCCACCACATTTTTCTTTCCAGGAATCACTCCACCCAGTCCGCCATTAAGAGTCATATCCACCACAGTATAAAATACTTCAGTAGAGTTTAAATAGTTTATGGAATTACCAACTTGGTGAAACAAAACAAATTTGTTTGAGTCTCCAGGGAATGGAATTATAATATTAGCACCGGACATTGGCATACCAAGAACGCTAGAACAATTGCCATTAGCGAAGGTACCGGGATTTAACCCGCCGCCGTTCTGCAAGGTATCACCCGATGCATCCATGATCCAACATCCATTGCTTGCAAACAAAAAGTTGCCATTTTCATTACTGATAGTAGCTTGAGTTGAACTAAATGCCATTTTGCGCTGTTCGCCTACTACCGAAACACTATCTAAGTAAAATAATAACCTTCCATCCGGATGAGTGACATTTGTATCAGTACCAGTTGAGCCTAACAGCCACACATGATTATAGCCCTGCGAATGCACATTTAAAAATAAAGTAACACCAACGAGCATAAGAAGAATATTCTTAAATCCAATTCTCATTTTACAATAACGAGCTTAGCGGTATAATTAGTTTTTTGATTTGAAGTTAACCTGATTGTATAAACACCCGGCTTTAGATGGATAGAATCAAAGCGATGAATTTTAGAAGTACAATTCAAATTTTCTTTTTTATGTAACCGATTCATAGAATCGAACACTTCCATTTTACAATTTCCTTCAAATGTTTTGAGAATGTGAACTTCGAAATAATCCTTTGCCGGATTTGGTACAATAATAAAATTTCTTTCAGGCTTTGTTATGGTACTATTGCTGACGGACTGCCGATAAATACCTTCAGCTAAACAAACATTTTTATCGTCATATATGATTGTATCGCTGTAGTACTTGCTGATTATCGCCCTTGCCTGATAAACAGCCTTGCCACCGGAGTACGGGCATTGATGAGCAATAGTTTGTATTGTCATGTTAAATTAATTTCAACAGGAATATCAATCCCTGTTATCTGACAATCGCCAGTCTTTGGCCTTTTCTGTAAAGATCCGATGAAATTACGAAATTATACAATCCGCTTTCTAAAAAACCTAAATCTATTTGCTGCAGCGTGCTCCAGGGAGGCAGGTTTTGAAAATAAACCGTCCGGCCTGTCATATCAAATACCTCAAGCCGGCCAATTTTATTCTGTGGCAACAAATATATAATTTTAACACTTCCGTGAGATGGATTGGGTGAAATCGAAAACTTAAAATCATGGCTGGTGTTTTCATCAATTCCGGTTAAACATATACACCCACCGGTAGTATCGCATTCAAGGTAATAGTTAGGGTGGTTGATACCGCCTCGAATGGTGTAACTGGGCAAACGTAATGCATGTTGTTGCACATCGCATGAAATACCGGCGCTGTCCGGTGAATTAATAAATGAATAATCAATAACAAAACTTGGCGATGTTATGTATATTTTACTATCTGCTGCTAAATACATCAGCCAAAAAGTTGTGCACAAGGACGGATATGGATAACAATACCCATCATAAACTGCAACAATACTATCTGTTGCTGATATATTTGGTGCATCAGTATCCAGTTGATAAATGGTTGCACCCGAAGAATAATACAAATAACGCGAATTGGATGAAAATGCCTGCCCAAAACCAAATTCATTATTTCTAATCGCATAACCTAAAGAATCAAAATTTCCACTACAACGATTGAAAGATAGGATACGGATATCATGAAAGGCGGGGTTGTTTGTTAAACCATGTTTATATGCATATTTGTTCCCATCAGGAGAAAAACCAGGTTGACCTGCAATTCCGTAACCTGGAGCAGGCATACTAACTTGTTGTGATGTAACACTGGCAACTTCATTAGAAGTAAATAATACTTTGTAAATGATATTACTTGAATCCTCATGAGCAACCACCCACCAGTCCTTTCCATTCGCATGTTTACAAGCAGCCAGTCCCCAACTAATATTGCCGGTAAATGCAACCACATTTTTTTTCCCTGGTATCACTCCTCCAAGACCGCTATTCAAGGTCATATCCACAACAGTATAAAATACTTCCGTAGAGTTTAGATAGTTTACGGAATTACCAACCTGATGAAATAAAACATATTTGTTGGAGTCACCAGGGAATGGAATTATAATATTTGCACCGGACATTGGCATACCAAGAACGCTAGAACAATTGCCATTAGCGAATGTACCTGGATTCAACCCTCCACCATTTTGCATAGTATCGCCTGTTGCATCCATAATCCAACAACCATTGCTTGCAAATAAAAAATTACCATTTGCATCACTGATAGTTGCCTGTGTTGAACTGAATGCCATTTTTCGTTGTTCACCTAAGACTGATACACTATCCAGATAAAATAATAATCTGGCCTTAGGAGAAGTTGTAAATGTATCAAAAGAGTTTTCCGATCCTATTAACCAAGCATGATTAAATCCCTGAGCATTCAACTTCATTGACCAAATGATAGCAATGAAAATAATAGTTATTCGCTTCATTGCCTTAATTATTTTACAATTACCAGCTTTGATGTGTAGTTTTCATTTTCATTGGAATTCAACCGGATTATATAAATTCCTGGTTGGAGGTGTGATGAGTCAAAACGATGAATTTTAAGACCAGCTGAATTGGCTTTGTTTGTGCTGATACCAACTGTTATTTATAGTTGATTTTGAATGTTTTCATGGTAATATGGAATTCCAACACCATAAATATACGCAAAAATTCAGACTACTATCAAACTATTTTCGGTTATGAAATCAGGCGAAAAATCAGTGAAAATTAATTTATAATAAATTGTAAATGAATGTATATAGCATCAAAAAAGCCCC
>JALYQW010000009.1 GCA_030855635.1 Bacteroidota bacterium
TCTTCTGAAGAATCTGTCAGTGCTTCAATGGTACAAGTTGGACCACAACGTTCCTCAGTGCCAAACTGAGTAACAAACCAACCATTATTCCAGCTGGGAATTGCTGGGTAGTAAACACTTAGAGGAAGTCCACTGGTTCTGAAGAGAGATGACAGCAAAAATGTACCTGTTGTATCCCAATTTACTGCCCCAACAGTATCCCGATAATTAACCCACCTGTTACCCTTATGTTTCTGAATTCCTATATATGACAATGAATCAATTTCAAGTCCCCAAAAATTATTGGTCATGGTGTTGGAACTCAAATTTAAAACAGAAAGCTCGCTAAAACGAAAACCCACTTGATTTGAATCTACCTGGTTACAGGAAATAGTTGTTCCATTGGTTGCTCTGACTCTCATGCCGTAAGTTGAAGTATAGGTAATATCGGTCGAAATAATGGTATTGCATTTTACCAGGCCGGTATCACAATTTTCTAATAAAATTCCGATGGTTTCAGGAAAATCGGTCCCATTAGAATTTTGGATGACAGTATTATCCTGGATCTGGGGATCGTAGACATTGCTCGCTCTGATTCCAGCCATACCGGAAGTAATAGAGATATTGTAATTTTCCTCCACCACATAATTAGGAACTCCTGCGGTGCTCGCTTCCTCCAAATTAATTCCAATTCCGTGTATCGACCCTGACATGGTTATGGTATTTCGGCTTGCATTCATCAGCGATGCGCCTGAGTTTAATCTCCAATCAATTCCATATCGCTCTGCTTCAATATTGCAATATGAAACAGAACTGGAGAGATAACAATTCTGGCTTTTAACACCTGAAAGCATCTCTGTCATAGTTACCTGATATGCATCAAGTGTAGAATAGAGAGTGAAAATACCTGTCTGGCAGTTTTCCATCGTCCATCCGGTAGAATTTAAAGGCCTTACCGCCAATTTACCAGGAATCTGATTTATCTTTCCTATTGAAGCGACCGCCGCCCCGTGCCAGTCATTAAAGATAATAGCAGTATCCGACCTAATATTTTCAAATTTATTATTTCTGACTCTGAGGCTCGACCGGAAACCTAACACACCAGAATTTAAATTGTTAAACCAATTACTATCTTGACTTGTGACTCCAATATCCAGTGTTACATCGTTCAGTTCTATTCCTGAATAGGGAATCGATCCAAAAATGGGCTGTCCCGGATAACCTGGTTTCAAATTAGAAGCAACCATGCCAAAGTGACTTCCCCAGATAAATGAGGAGATACTATTGCCACTTGAATTTTGAGGAAGATATACTCCCTTAACACAATCTTCAATCGATGAATCAATTATGTAATGGTTAGATTTATTGCTAGCATAAATGGCCGTTTCAGCATCCCTAAGGACACTATGTTCTAAAATTTTTACTGTGGCTTTTTGATCCAGATATATTCCACTCCACATAAAATCACACCCTTGTATAACTGTTGAATCCAATTGCAATGTGGCAGGGGGAATAACCACTATTTGTGCACCTGCATTTGCATACACTATGCAATTATTTAAAGTTAAAGAAGAATCTATGGTAAATAATCCTTCAATAAAGAGGGTATCGGAAGATATTGTTGAAGGAAAACTGGAGGAGACCGCCTGATCGGGAATGAAGATATAATTCCATGAAAAGCAACTTGGAAGTACGGTAACGCAAGTATCGAATCGGAACAGTTGTACTCTGTATCCACAACCGTATCGCGCAATAATTCTGCTTGAATGGTAAAAAAATGTTGCCCACTAGCCAAGAACGTGGCCGAGAATCTATTTTCAAGACACATTCCAACATTAGAATCCATGGGCGCAATAACAAGGGAAATCGTGTCGGTTTGCGCCTGGGAATGATACCCACTTAAACATAAAAGAAGGATTAAAATATTCTTAGCTCGTCTTATAAAAGCAGCACAAACTGTTTTTAAGCGGAATTTCATGTAGAGTATATTAAGAAAATAGTGTAATTTTTGGTATAGGTATAAAAATAAAATGTTAAAAACAAAAATTAGGGTAAATGAGTGTAAAGTGCTTTTATCAAGATATAGTCAAAATCCTATTCACAAAATAAATGACTGCACACAGAATTTGCGGGGGTCTTTTCTGACAATTGTTTACAAATAAACTTTTTTACCTGAATTCCCGTTAATAAAAGGAGTTAACATAAAAAGATGAAATTTCTCCCATTATTTTTAATCCTGATCTTATCAGGGTTGCAAGCGGTTTCGCAACATAAATATGCCGCAGCTGATAGCCTGGCTGCAGTTGTGAAAGGAGCGTCAGTTATTGAATTGCACAAAGCACTTACAAAAAACCTGTCAAAGGATGAAGATAAGGTAAGAGCTTTTTATTCATGGATTGCCTATAACATTCATTATGATGTTTCTGAATGGAAACAAACCGAAAAAGCCCCCGAGAAACAAGCCATTCAAGCGGTGTTAAAATCAAAGAAAGCAATTTGTCATGGATATGCGGTTTTATTCAGCGAATTCTGCAGACTTTCAGCAATTCCCTGCTACCTGGTTTCAGGGTATAACCGGCTTGACAATAAATTTGATGATGCAGGACACACCTGGAACATGGTCTTTGTAAATAAAAAGTGGCAGCCTGTTGATGTCACCTGGGGAGCAGGAGGAATTGATCCGCGTGGAAAATATATTAAGGAATTTGAAAACAAATATTTTTTACCGGATCCTGTTGATTTCTTATCCGATCATTTCCCTTTTGATCCCATGTGGCAACTGGTTGAACACCCTGTAAAACTTTCTGATTACCGTAATGAACGGTGGAAGTACCAGGTAAAGTCAACGCCTTATTTTAACTTCAATGATACCATTGCCGCCTGGGAACAACTCGATAGCCTTGACAGGGAGTATACTTCTGCGGTACGCATGTTGAATTCTAATCCCGGTGACCCGAAAGTAAAACTGCAGTTATCATATGCGCTTTTCAAAAAAGGAAATGCAGAATTTGATAAGGGAAATAAAATTATGGCAGTGTTATATCCCCGCAAACCAAATGGTACAGCCAGACCTGCTCCGGTACGTAAAGAATTTAAGGCTGCTCAATTGGATTCTATCAGCATTTTTTACAATTCTGCGGACTATTATTACCGGCAGGTACAATTCAGCAGCAGTCATGAAAAAACGGTTTTAAAAAATAATCTTGAAGCCCTGAAAAATAACCGGAGTGTGGTGAGCAGGGAAAAAACCAATCTTTCCCGGTAACCTCCTGTAATAAGTGAATTTTTAAGTGCTGGTTGGCATTTAACATTTCCTTAGCTTTGTGCACGTTTTATAATTGCTATGACACTATTCACAACTACAATAACCCGCGCTGTATGGATTGTACTTGGTTTTATATTTGTGGGTGTGGGTATAATCGGATACATCACACCTATGATGCCCGGACTTGTGTTTTTTTTAATTGCAACTTTTTGTTTCGCTAAAGGCTCCCGGAAATTTTTAAGAATGCTTATCAGCAACAAATATGTGGGTCATCATATTCTTGATTTTAAAAAAGGTAGGGGCATGACCGTAAGAACCAAACTGGTTGCTATTATCATGATGCTCACCAGCATGTTTATAAGCGCTTTTTATATTGTAGAAATTTATTGGGTTAAATGGGCTATTTGTATTACGGCTGTGGTAGTAGTTGTTATAATTCTGAAGCAAAAGACAAAAAATACTTTGTAATTTATTTTAAGTATTACATAATCAGGTTGTTGTAAATTTTGACACTGCCTTTGAATGTGTTAATTTTGCTATTCCTTATCCCCGGATAAGATTAAGGTATGGTTATCAAACAGTTAACCTCCCTTTCAATGCTGCATTTCTACTTATTTTGTTACGAATTAAAAATCCCAAATGATGAAAATGTTACGATTTAGTATGATGGCCACACTTGTTGCCATGGTAAGTTATCCGTCGGTGAAAGTATTTGCCCAGGGCGGGTGTTTTGAAATAAAAAGTATCCTGGTTGATGCCTGCGGAACTCCTGAAGGTGAAAATGAAATGGTTCGCTTCGATGTAGGTACTGCACCACTCAATGTCGCCAATATGATTGTTGACTGGCCAAACAATACCTTTCAGGGATTATGCCAGGATCCGGCTACTGCCGCTGTGGTAACAACAATTAACAGTTATATACAGGGTTGCGGATCGGTGACGGAACCTGTTAATGGGGTGTTACCGGCTAATGCGAAAGTATTGTTGCTAACGAGTCTGAACATTAATGCCATTCTGAATTCCTTTGCAAATTTAAATGAAGACCTGGTGGTTTTATTCCAGTGCAATGGAAATACCTCAGGCCACTTTGCAAACTTTAATGTAACTCCGGGACTTCGTACACTCAGTATAGAATTTACCGGTGCAGGCGGATGTACTGATTCGGTTACCTATGATCGTACATTGCTGGTGAATCAATTTGGAGTCATAGGCGGATTCTCATTTGAAAACGACGGAGCCCTGGTGGATTTCACCACTAACGGTGCGGCCACATATCAAAATTATGGTTGCCAGGTTTTATCGACCGGCCTTGCCATTTCAGGTGGACTTGATGTAGGAATCTGCCCTGGAGCCGCACCTTCTGCTGCTCTTAACGGATCAGGACTAAACGTAATCGGAAATCCGTCGTGGAGTGGTGGAACAGGAACGTTTAATCCTAACAATGGGTTTAGTACAATTTACACACCGGGAGCAGGCGAAACCGGTCTCATTTATCTTACCATAACAGGTAACGGAACTTGTAATACAACTATGACCGACACGGTTCGTGTAAATATTGTTCCCTCGTTGCCTACAATTTCCATCACCGTTTCAGTTGATGGTATTTTCTCTTCCAATATAACGGATCCGTCTTATTTTTACAACTGGTTTCCAGCAGGATCACCGAATTTTATTCCAGGAGCATTTTCTCCCACCTTCACCCCCGGTTCTAACGGTTGCTACTATATGTCGCTGTCAACCATTGGAGGTTGTTCGGTAGAATCGGATACATTATGTATTACCAATGTAGGATTTGAAGACATCGATAATGAGCCTTTTGTGAACTTAATCAGCAGTCCAGGCAAATCACCCTGGTTGGCTATCGAAGCTGCAATACCTCCCGGAAAAGCCACTCTTGAAATAATTGATATGTTCGGAAGAATTGTCAGAAAGCAGGAGTATACTATAAACAGCAACTATTATGAAATTGCACCTGACTGGTCGGGTGTGGCCTCAGGAATTTATATTCTGAAAGTATCCAATGCCACCTGGTCGGTTGATCATAAGGCAGTGATTACCCGGTGATCATTATAATTCATTAAAAGCCCGGCCAATGCCGGGTTTTTTTATAATAATTTTTTTTGTCGAACCATTCTTTAATTATTTTAATAAACCGGATACCTGAACTATGAAATTAAAAATTAAAATCGCATTATTCATTTCCATGTGTGTGGTTACTACTTCCTGCCAGAAGAAAGAAAAAGGTCCACTGGTAATGCTGGATCAAATTGAAGGCTCATGGTGGATGCCTGCAGGCGAAAATGGTAGTGAAGGAGTTGTTATGGAAGAGTGGAAAAAAGTTAATGATACGCTTTATTCAGGCAAGAGTTTTGATATTATTAATGGTGATTCCACAATTTATGAAACCATTCAACTGGTTGCATCCGGAAAGGATATTTTTTACATTCCTACCATGCAGGATCAGAATGACCGCCAGCCGGTATCGTTCAAATTAACTAAGCAGGAGAAAAATAAATTTACTTTTGAAAATCCAAAGCATGACTTCCCCACAACAATTATTTACGATTTCCAGAGTGACAGTTTATTAAATGCCTCTATTTCAGGAACTATAAATGGTGAGATCAAGGGAATGGAATTTCTTTACCGGCGAAAATAAGTTTAACTGCTATTCAAAAAAAAGGAGGCAATTTTTAGATTGTCTCCTTTTTTTTTTAAGTATTTAAAGATTAGTAAGGACTCTGCAATACATTACCTTTCCAGATTTGCTTAAAGTCTTCATCTTTCACAGCATCTTTCTTTCCAAGATAAGTCCAGCGTATGGCACCTGTGTATTTAGCCAAAACTGTATTGACTTCTTTCAGGTTTGTTTTATTCACGTCTTCTGTAAAACTCTCAGCATTTTTCCAGGTGCCTCCCAGTTCGTTCAGCCCGAGTGTTTGTGATTGAGCGGCACTGGTTTCCTGCCCAATGAAATAACGGGTAAGGAAAGTTTGCTTTTTGTCAAGCAATTCTTTTTCAGTAAAACCCTCTTTTTTTATTTTATTGATTTCTTCAACCATCACATCAATCGATTGTTTTGGATCCAGTGTGGAGATGTAAATGCTGTTGTATGGGTTACTGATCCTGGTTGCATTGTAGCTTGCAGATGGCGCATACGAAAGACTTCTTTTTGTACGGAGTTCCACAAAGAAGCGGTCGTATAAAATGTTCATGGCAATACGCATTGGAACACCTTCAGGCGAGCCCATACCAGGAGCACTCATGATTCCAATAAGGTAGTTAGTTGCTATGTCGCGGTCTTCGATATAAATACCGGGCTTGGTGATTTGAACGCGCGGTTCGGCAGGGGCAGGACTACCGGCAGGCAATTTAGCGAACGCTGCTTTTATTTTCGCAATCAGGTCCTCTTCATTCACATTACCTACAACAACAACAAAAATTCTGCTCTTCACCATAGCTTTACTATAATGATCTTTAAGATCGGCAAGGGTAAGGGCTTCAAGTGATTCGGGAGTGCCTTCAGGAATCTTGGAATAGCTGCGACCTATAAAAACGCTTTCCATAGCAATATTGGTAAGGTGCTGATCAGGATTACTTTGGTTTTGCTTTGCTGCTGAAATCAGGTTGCCTTTTTTGAGATCAAATTCACTCTGTGCAAATGCAGGAGATGTAATTGCTTCCGCAAAAAGTCCCCAGGCTTCGTTCCAGTATGTTTTAATGCAATTCAGGTTCATGGTTCCATAATCATACGTCGATCCGCCTGAAATTTCAGTACCGGTTTTCTCACTCTCCGTACTAAAAACATCCTTGTTCCTTTTAATGGTGCCGCCTTCTGCAGCCAAACTGAATGCAAAATTTTCAAGTCCCTGTTTTTCTGCAGGAATGGTTGCATTGCCTCCCCTTACAAAAACACGTACACTAATCACTTCTTTAGGCGTTTGTTTAAATATCACCTTGATTCCATCAACTGAAATTTCCTTGGCACCGGGTCCGCCTGCATACATTGTAACAACACTCATTATAACGAGTGTTAAAGTGGCAATATAGGATCTTATAGTAATTTTCATGATTTAAGTTTTTTAAAAATGATAATAATTATTTTAGAAATGACGCAGCATCGGTTACATTCATCGACTTTTTCATATCGGGTGATAGCAACAATCCTGTAACCATTGGACGGTTTTTAATGTATTTCTGAACATAATTCCGGATATCACTTTTGGTTACTTTTTTAATATTGTCAATGTAACCGGTATAATAATCAATGCTGGCAGAGGCCCACCAGTAAGTAACGTTGTGTACATAGGAAGAAGTACTTTCACGCTCACGGGTTTGAGAAATAGCAAGCAGGTTTTTTGCGGTTTCCAGTTGTTCATCGGTTATGTAATCGTCTGAATCCCACATGGTAATATGTTCCAGGAGTTTTGCATAGGCTTCTTTAACTTTGGTAGGATTAGGTACAAGAAAGATCTGGATGGGACCTACATATTTACAGGTGGAATAACCTACCTGGGCCTGGAACGCCAAACCTGAATCGATTAAATCCTTTTGAAATTTCGAACTTTTTTGTTCCAGTACAAACGAAAACACATCGGCAGCATACGTAGCAGGAATATCATTACGGGTATCGGGGCCATGAAGGGAAACCAGGATGATAGGTGTTTTTGCATTTGCATTTTCTGTGATGAAATAAGCTGTTTCATTCAGGGGATTAAACTCCGGAATCGGGTACTTCTCAAAAATATTAAATTCAGATTTTTTCCAATCCCCGAAAAGGGAATTCACCTGTTTAAAAACTTCGGTATGATTTACATCGCCGGCTACAACAAGCATGGAATTGTTAGGGTAATAATATTTTTCCTGAATCACTTTCATTTTTTCAGGAGTTGCCGAAAGTATGATGTCATGATCACCAATAGTATTTTTCCTGCTGTACAAATCACCCCACAAGTGTTTATTCATATCCTGCAAAAGCCAGAATACAGGATTGGATTCAGCACGCTGAAATTCACCATCCACAACAGGATTTTCTTTAGTCATTTCTTCCTGCAAAAATAAAGGGTACCTGATGGCGGAATTCATAAACTTTAAACCCTCGTTCGTTTTTGCACTGCTCAGGGTAAGAAAATAATTTACCCGTTCATTAGAAGTGGTGCCGTTAAAGGAAATACCCAGTTCATTGATTCGCGCAAGAAATGCTTCCTGGGAAGGAAGGTCTTTATTGGCTTTGAAAAACATATGTTCATACAAGTGCGACAAACCATTGTATTCAGGTTCTTCGGTGTAGGATCCGTTGTGAACCACAATTTCAATGGTTGCCAGGGGCACTGAATTATCTTCTATTACAAGGATCTCCAATCCATTCTCCAAAGTTTTCATAAAAAAGTTGGAGGGAAGTTTGGATTCCTGTGCCTGCAAATGACCCGAATACCCGGCCAGGAGAAGCGCCATGACAAATAATTTCTTCATAAAGCGAAAGGATTTTTTTTGGTAAGTGGCTCAAAAATAACTAAAAATCCCTGCAGTTGACATCAACATCAATATGTGAGTCAGGTGCTGGGAACTGGATAGCCCGGGTTATATTGCCGGTAACTATCTTTTCATTTTATGGCTTTTGGTGGTAATAATCACTACCCCGCCGGTAGCATCTCCGAATTGTGCCGGAATTCCACCGGTAAGCACTGATATTTCGGCAATTGCACTTTTGGGAATCGAAAAGGATCCGGTCATTTTAATGCCATCCACCATATATAAAGTACCGGTTTCCCGCGATCCTCTTACATTTATGGAGCCGCCTTCTTCTTTTTGGAATACTCCCGCGGTTTGTGATGCCATCGAAACCGCATCCCGCTCCAGCGACTGCTCAATTTCAGGAGTGGAATAGGTTGTCATGGTTGCAGTGCTACCTTTATCAATCATGGGTGGTTCCCAGGTGATGATTACTTCGGGTAAGTTGTTGTCAGGGACCAGTTTTACATCAATATAGGTTGCCTTTTCTGCACTTACCGTTATGGCATTATAGGTCTGCTTTTTATATGTGACAAATGAAACCGTTAAATC
>JALYQW010000010.1 GCA_030855635.1 Bacteroidota bacterium
GCTTCTATATATAAAGAGGAGTGCTTATATTATATAATACGATCTTCTTATACCTATGCCACTCAAAGTATCGAAGCCCGTCAGGCTGAAAGATACCGGCTCACTATAGAGAATTATTATAAACTGATCGACGCTTATCCCTCGGGTAAATATGTGAATGAGGCGGAAGATTACCTGCTCAACTCCCAGGCCCGCCTTAAAAAGCTCGAAAGTAGTGGCGGAATCATATAAATTTATTACCTTTGCACGCTATTACTAAACCACCCGACCATGTCTTATAAAAATGCTGCTGCTACCACTGTCACCCGTGACCTGCTTAAGTTTGAAAAAGGTACCGGTAACATCTACGAATCACTGGTAATAATTGGCAAAAGAGCGAATCATATCTCTGCTGAACTGAAAGAAGAACTTCAGAATAAACTTTCCGAATTCGCTTCAAGTACCGATAATCTTGAAGAGGTTTTCGAAAACCGGGAACAAATTGAAATTTCAAAGTTCTACGAAAGACTTCCAAAACCAACCCTTATCGCCCTTCAGGAATTTCTGGATGGAAAGATCTACCACAGAAATCCCAACACGGAACAATAATCCCTTTTCATGAAACTCCTGGGCAAAAAAATCCTGATAGGAGTAACCGGGAGTATCGCTGCCTATAAAACAGCGGAATTGGTACGGCTTTTAGTTAAAGAAGGTGCTGATATTCAAGTGATTATGACCAGGTCGGCACATGATTTCGTTACGCCACTTACCCTTGCCACACTTTCAAAAAATCCTGTTCTTACCGATTTCAGTGACCCGCTATCCGGCTCCTGGAATAATCATGTAGCTCTCGGCCTTTGGGCAGATGCTTACATAATTGCCCCATTATCAGCTAATTCTCTCGGAAAACTGGCTTCAGGATATTGTGAAAACCTGCTTTCAGCGGTCTATCTTTCGGCACGCTGCCCGGTATTCCTGGCCCCTGCCATGGACCTTGACATGTTTGCTCATCCGCTGGTTCAGGAAAACCTGTCCAGGCTGGCTAAATCCGGTAACACCATCCTCGGTCCTGAATCGGGTGAGCTGGCAAGTGGATTGAAAGGGGAGGGGCGGATGAGTGAACCGGACGCTATTTGTGCATACATAATAAAGGTGCTTCAACCCGCACCTGAACTGAACGGTAAAAAAATACTGGTTACCGCCGGCCCAACCCGTGAACAAATTGACCCTGTACGTTTCATTTCCAATAATTCCTCCGGTAAAATGGGAACCGCCATAGCTGTTGAAATGGCTGCACGCGGTGCCCTCGTAACTCTGATTACCGGTCCTGGTGTCAAACTTCCGTTGAATCCCGCCATCATTTGTGTACCGGTAATTTCTGCTGAAGATATGTACCTGGCCTGCAAGCAATATTTCAGCGATTCTGATGTTACCATCATGTGCGCAGCAGTTGCCGATTACCGACCCGCTGAAATCAGCACGTCCAAGATTAAAAAAACAGGTGCTGTTACAGAATTGCCCCTGACACCTACAAGAGACATCCTTTCTGAACTGGGTACCTTGAAATCGCCCGATCAATTACTGGTGGGATTTGCCCTGGAAACCGATAATGAACTCGAAAACGCGAAAGAGAAACTCCAACGCAAAAATCTCGACCTGATCATTCTTAACAGCATGAAAGATATCGGTGCAGGTTTTGAAAAAGATACAAATAAAATTACTATTATTGAGAAGAATAATGTGGTGACTAATTTTGAACTTAAATCAAAAAAGGAAGTCGCATCAGATATCGCCGACAAAATAATTTCCTGCATCAGAACACGATGAAAAAACAACTATTATCCGGAATTCTATTCCTCTTTGCATCACTGGCTCATGCGCAGGAATTAAATTGTAATGTTACTGTATTGACTCCACAGATTCAGTCGAGCGATAAGAAAATTTATACCACGCTGCAGACTGCTATTTATGAGTTCATGAATAATACCCGCTGGACCGACGACCAGTTTACCAATCAGGAACGAATTGAATGCAGCATTCAGATCAACATCTCCGAAAGGATTTCCAATGATGAATTTAAAGGAACGATCCAGGTTCAATCCCGTCGACCAGTATATAAGACTTCCTACTATTCCCCATTGCTGAATATTAATGATGAAAATTTTCAATTCCGTTATATTGAATTTCAAACCATCGAATTCAATGAATCAGGGTCGAATTCTAGTTTGTCAGCAATACTTGCATTCTATGCTTACCTGATTATTGGCGTCGATTATGATACGTTCTCTCCTTTGGGAGGAAGTCCTTTTTTGCAAAGAACACAAACTATAGTTGCCAATCAGCAAAACAGCCCGGAACGTGGATGGCGAGCATTTGAAAGTGATCGTAACCGGTACTGGCTCGCTGAAAATTTAAACAACCCTGTCTTTAAACCGCTTCGTGAACTGTTGTATAATTATCACAGGAAAGGACTTGATATTATGTCGGATCAAAAAGATGAATCCATTACTGCTATTGCAGGAAGTATTGAAGGATTGCGGGCACTTCACAGCGATAAACCCGGGAGTTTCCTCATGCAGACCTTCCTGTTTGCAAAAGCCGATGAAATCATAAATATTTTCTCCGGTGCCTACCCCGATGTAAAAGTAAAAATGGTGAATGCACTTAACGAATTTGATCCGGCAAACGGAACCAGGTACCAGACTATCATGAATAAAAACTGATCTTTTTTTTCCGTTTTTTCCTTAGTAATTTTCTACTTTTGAAACATAATGGCTTTTATCTAAATGATCCAGAAATTATCTATTCAAAATTACGCACTTATTGATCAACTGGAAATTTCCTTTGCTAAAGGAATGACCATTATCACCGGTGAAACAGGGGCAGGCAAATCCATTTTACTGGGCGCCCTTTCACTGCTTATCGGGAGCAGGGCCGATGCAGGTTCGCTTTACCAGAAAAATAAAAAATGTATTATTGAAGGCACCTTTAAACCGGAACTCGCAGGGCTACAGGACTTCCTCACCAGGAATGATCTTGATGTAGAAGAAGTAACCACCATCCGGCGGGAAATTAGTCCGGAAGGCAAATCGCGATCCTTTATTAATGATACACCGGTAAACCTGAATGTACTCAAAGAACTCGGAACATTACTGATAGAAATTCACTCCCAGCACGAAACTCTCACTCTGAATGATTCCGGTTTCCAGATGCTGGTAGTCGACAGCTACGCCCAAAACTCAAAATTGCTTCAAAACTTTAAAAAGGCATATGTGAACTATGCACGGGATCTTGAAAACCTTTCTGAACTTAAGGAAAAAGAAAAAAAGTCGAAACTCGATGCCGGTTATTTTCAATTTCAGTTTAATGAAATCATTGAAGCTTCATTAAAGGAAGGTGAACAGCTGGCATTGGAAGCTGAACTGGAATTACTCAACAACAGTGAAGAAATAAAAGTTGCACTTACCCGTGCCGGTACCCTGTTAAACGGTGACGAAAACAATTTGATATCAGGGTGGGTTTCCCTGTCTTCTACATTGCAGGGAATCGCAAAAGTGTATCCTAAAGTGGAAGAACTGATGCAGCGAATAAAATCACTGCATGTTGAAATTAAGGATGTGGCATCCGATATCGAAGTAATGGAACGAGATGTGAACTTCGATCCTGAGCGCATCCAAATCATCAACGAACGGCTGGATGTTATATACAGGTTGCAACAAAAACACCGGGTAAATTCGGTGGCGGAAATCCTTGCAATTGGAGCAGATCTTGAAAACAAATTATCGGAGATTAATTCCCTCGATAATGATATTGAAACACTTGAAAAATCCATTGCGCTTTCACGCTTGTCTCTTGTGAAAACATCCGGCGAAATTCATGCGACCCGGGAAAAGGCAATCCCTGCGATTGAGAAAAATAGCATTACTCTGCTTACCGAACTGGGTATGAAACATGCTGTTTTAAAAATTGAACTTAAAGAATTACCGGAAGGAAATTTTAAATCGAATGGCAGTGATAGCGTTCAATTTCTTTTCAGTGCCAATAAAGGAGTTGCCTTTAGAGAACTCAATAAAGTGGCTTCAGGAGGAGAACTCTCCCGGTTGATGCTTACAATTAAATCAATGCTGGCAAAATTAAGCGGGCTGCCAACAATAATATTTGATGAAATTGATACCGGAATTTCGGGGGAAGTAGCACATAAAGTAGGAAAAATCCTGAAGGATATGGCGCTCGAACGTCAGGTGATCGCAATTACGCATCTGCCGCAAATGGCTGGAAAAGGTGATGATCATTTGTTCGTTTTTAAAGAATCATCAGGTAATGTAACTACTACTCGAATAAAACGCCTTAACAAAGCGGAAAGAGTGGAAGAGATCGCTAAAATGCTTAGTGGCGATCAACCCACAAAGGCTGCAATTGCCAATGCAAAGGAGTTGCTGGATGTGTAAATGATGCTCAAAAAAGTTTAATTTTGACCCGATAAATACCAGACTATGTCAAATCAATTGTTGAAGGGGAAAAAAGGAATTATTTTCGGAGCATTGGATCCGAATTCGATAGCCTGGAAAGTGGCACAGCGTGCTCATGAACAAGGAGCTGTTTTTACGTTAACCAATGCCCCGGTTGCCATGCGAATGGGGGCTATCAACCAGCTTGCCGCGGAAACCGGTTCAACCGTAATTCCGGCTGATGCCACCATCAACGCAGACCTTGAAAACCTCTTTAAGCAATCGATGGAAATACTGGGAGGAAAAGTTGATTTTGTTTTGCACTCAATAGGTATGTCTCCGAATGTGCGAAAAAACATCCCGTACACGGACACCAATTACGACTTCTTTCATAAGACTTTGGATATTTCTGCATTATCGCTTCACAGAACACTTCAGACCGCTATGAAACTCGATGCCATTAATGAGTGGGGTAGTGTTGTAGCGCTTACTTATATTGCATCTCAGCGGGTGTTTCCTGATTACAATGATATGGCTGATGCAAAATCGTTGCTGGAGTCGATAGCCCGTTCTTTCGGGTACCAATATGGTAAAGCTAAAAAGGTAAGGGTAAATACCATTTCACAATCTCCGACGAAAACAACAGCTGGGAGTGGTGTAAAGGGCTTTGACGGATTTTTTAATTATGCCGATAAAATATCACCGCTTGGCAATGCATCCGCTACCGCCTGTGCCGATTATTGCATTACGATGTTTTCTGACCTTACCAAAATGGTGACAATGCAAAACCTTTTTCACGATGGTGGTTTTTCAAATACCGGTATTAGTGCGGAGGTGATGGAGAAGTTTGTTTCAGAGTAATTCCCCTCCTTCGCACATGGTGTTTTGTTTTTATGCGTGAAAATTCGGTTGTGCTTAGGAGGATGAAATCCTCCTAATGGCAGGGTGTTTTGTATAAATAGAAAGGGGTTTGTGTGTTGAGTTAAATAAATCCTCCTACGCACATGGTGGTTTGTTTTTATGCGTGAGCATTCGTTTGTGCTACGGAGGATGAAAAAAAAAGCCCCCTTTTCAGGAGGCTTAGTGATTAACCAATCAATCAATTTTCTTCTTTCTTTTTCTTAGACTTTGGTGGAGTGGGTGCTTTGTGCACCATCACTTTTAGATTATTATTTTCCTTATCGAGTTCGAGGTCGATTTGGTCGCCTTCGGTGAGTTCACCTTTTATGATCTCTTCGGCAAGCGCATCTTCAATATATTTCTGAATAGCGCGCTTAAGCGGACGGGCTCCATAGTTGGAATCAAATCCTTTATCAGAGATGAAATCTTTGGCAGCATCACTCAACTTCAGTTTGTAACCAAGTCCAATAACTCGCTGATATAAATGTTCAAGTTCAATATCGATGATCTTATAAATTTCTTCTTTACCAAGTGAGTTGAAAATTACCACATCGTCAATACGGTTCAGGAACTCCGGTGCGAAAGCTTTCTTAAGTGAACTTTCAATAACCCCGCGTGCATTTTCTTCTGCCGCACTCTGACGAGCCGTAGAGCTGAAACCAACACCCGAACCGAAATCCTTTAACTGGCGTGACCCAATGTTAGAGGTCATAATGATAATGGCATTTTTGAAATCCACTTTGCGTCCCAAACTATCAGTTAATTGACCATCATCCAGCACCTGAAGTAACAGGTTGAATACATCCGGGTGTGCCTTTTCAATTTCATCCAGCAGGATGACACTGTATGGCTTGCGGCGTACTTTCTCGGTAAGTTGCCCGCCTTCTTCGTATCCAACATATCCGGGAGGCGCTCCGATCAAACGTGACACAGCAAATTTTTCCATGTATTCACTCATGTCAATGCGGATAAGTGCATCTTCAGTATCGAACAAATATCGGGCAAGTACTTTTGCCAATTCGGTTTTACCAACACCGGTAGGGCCAAGGAAAATAAATGAACCAATGGGTTTATTTGGATCTTTCAATCCGGCGCGATTACGCTGAATGGCTTTTACTACCTTTTTAATAGCTTCATCCTGACCGATCACTTTACCTTTTAATTCATCAGGCATGCGGATTAACCGGGTAGTTTCAGCAGTAGCAATACGATGAATAGGAACTCCTGACATCATGGCAACAACTGCTGACACATCATCAACTGTTACAGAATAACGTTGATTTTTAGTTTCTTCCTCCCAGGATTTTTTGGCAGTCTCCAGTTCTTCGAGTAATTGCTTCTCAGTGTCTCTTAAACGGGCTGCTTCTTCGTA
This sequence comes from Bacteroidota bacterium, assembly GCA_030855635.1. Classification (GTDB taxonomy): domain Bacteria; phylum Bacteroidota; class Bacteroidia; order AKYH767-A; family OLB10; genus JADKJB01. The sequence continues at coordinate 6,700 of JALYQW010000010.1, forward strand.
TTTCTGACTTCTTACTACTTTATTTTTTTCGAGTTTAATATCCTGAATTTTTCCTTCCAAATCAATAATATTGGCTGGAACGTGAATATTGGAAATGTGTACGCGACTACCGGCTTCGTCAAGAGCATCAATGGCCTTGTCGGGTAAAAAGCGGTCTGTTATGTAACGGGCTGTAAGTGTAACACACGCCTTGATAGCCTCATCAGTGTAATTAACATGGTGATGTTCTTCGTAACGATCCTTGATGTTGGTCAGTATTTCTACAGTTTCGTCAGGAGAAGTCGGATCAACCAATACTTTCTGGAATCGACGATCGAGCGCGCCATCTTTTTCTATGTACTGGCGGTACTCATCGAGTGTTGTAGCTCCGATACATTGAATTTCACCCCGGGCTAATGCCGGCTTGAACATATTACTGGCATCAAGTGAGCCACTGGCTCCACCAGCACCGATAATAGTATGAATTTCATCAATAAACAGGATTACATCAGGTGATTTCTCCAGTTCATTCATCACTGCTTTCATCCGCTCTTCAAACTGGCCACGGTATTTGGTTCCGGCAACAAGTGAAGCCAGGTCAAGAGTAACAATTCGTTTGTTAAACAAAACCCTTGATACTTTTCGCTGAACAATTCTTAGAGCAAGTCCTTCAGCAATCGCTGATTTACCAACACCCGGCTCACCAATCAGGATAGGGTTATTTTTCTTTCTCCTGGAAAGGATCTGGGAAACCCGCTCTATTTCCTTCTCACGGCCAACAATCGGATCCAGTTTACCTTCTTCAGCAGCACGGGTAAGATCGCGGCCGAAATTATCAAGAACCGGTGTTTTCGATTTTGAATCGCCTGTCTTTTTCGTTGTTCCCATTCCCGGGTTGTCATCATCCTTTGCATACGGATCATCATCGGAGGGATTCTGTGGAGCCTCGGAACGGAAATTGGTGCGGAAAACCTCTAATTCTTCTCTCATAATATCATAGTTAACACCATATTGGTTGAGTATTTGAGTTGCAATATTATCCTCATCTTTAAGTATGGCCAGTAACAGGTGCTCTGTACCAATAATATCGGATTTAAAAATTTTGGCTTCAAGATACGTAATCTTTAAAGCTTTTTCGGCTTGTTTTGTCAATGGAATATTACCAATATTGGCATTGTTGCCGGTACTGCCTTTTACAGCACCTTCAACCGACTTTCTTAATTCCACTAAATTAATATTAAGGGATTTAAGTATTTTGATAGCCATTCCTTCCCCTTCACGAATCAAACCCAGCAGGAGATGTTCTGTTCCAATATACTCATGTCCCAGTCGGAGTGCTTCTTCACGACTATAGGAGATCACATCTTTAACGCGGGGAGAGAATTTTGCTTCCATATGTTGTTAATTATTGTTTCTAACGAGTAAGTGAACTAAAATGTTCAGTTTCCTGAAAGTATTATTTTGCCTGTTCCATATGTTGAACCAGACAAACATAGCCATTATAGATAATAAGTACTATGAGCGTTGTTAATATTATTCATGATTTTTCAACATAAAATATGCCAGAGATTTGTTAACTTCGTGAACCTTAAAATAAGAGGTGGAAAGAGGAGGTTATTCACCACTCAAAGCCTGTATTAACAGGGCTTTACAGGAAATAACCGATAGGCTGCAGTGTATCTGCCACAATGGCGGAAGCACCCGCGGGAAGCAAACGAAATTAACGCTTGAAAAAATATTAACAAATCAGAAATGGCTGAAGGAGAAAAAATCGTTCGTATTAACATTGAAGAGGAAATGAAAACCGCCTACATTGATTATTCAATGTCGGTAATTGTATCCCGCGCTTTGCCGGATGTCAGGGATGGAATGAAACCTGTTCACAGGAGGGTGCTTTTTGGAATGCTCGACCTTGGTGTACTTTCCAACAGAGCTTATAAGAAGTCGGCGAGAATTGTAGGAGAAGTACTGGGTAAATACCACCCGCACGGCGATACTTCCGTTTATGATGCCATGGTTCGTATGGCGCAAGAGTGGTCGCTGCGTTACCCGCTTGTCGACGGCCAGGGTAACTTTGGATCAGTTGATGGCGACAGCCCCGCCGCCATGCGATATACTGAAGCCCGGCTTAAAAAAATTGCCGAAGAAATGCTCGCTGATATTGAAAAGGATACAGTTGACTTTCGTTTGAATTTTGATGATACATTAAAAGAGCCGACCGTATTGCCGGCAAAAATTCCTAACCTGCTGGCCAACGGTGCTTCAGGTATTGCTGTGGGTATGGCGACCAACATGGCGCCTCACAACCTCACCGAGGTACTCGATGCAGTGATTGCCTACATTGCCGATAAGGACATTCCACTTGAAGAACTGATTAAGATTGTTAAAGCCCCTGATTTTCCAACAGGCGGAATTATATACGGCTACAATGGAGTTAAGGAAGCTCTGCTTACAGGAAGAGGCAGGGTTGTAATGAGGGCAAGGGCCATTATCGAAACTGCCGAAAATGGCCGCGAGCGAATTATCGTAACAGAAATCCCTTTCCAGACCAACAAGGCGGAAATGATTAAAAAGACAGCTGATCTCATTAATGAGAAAAAGTTGGAAGGTATCTCAGATATCCGTGATGAATCGGATCGGGATGGAATGCGGGTGGTTTATGAAATTAAAAGAGACTCTCAGGCCAATGTGGTTTTAAACAATCTCTATAAATATACCGGTTTGCAGTCTTCCTTTAGCGTTAACAATATCGCGCTGGTTCATGGAAGACCGATGATGCTCAACCTGAAAGATCTGATCCATCATTTTGTAGATCACCGTCATGAGGTACTGATGCGTAAAACTCGTTATGAACTGGCTGAAGCCGAGAAACGGGCGCATATCCTTGAAGGATTACTCATTGCTTTGGATCACCTGGATGAAGTGATCGCTCTGATCAGGAAATCATTGACTCCGGATGAAGCAAAAACCGGTTTAATGGCCACATTCGGATTGAGTGAAATCCAGTCGAAGGCGATTCTTGAAATGCGTCTGCAACGTTTAACAGGGCTTGAACGCGATAAAATCAAGGATGAATACCAGGAATTGATGAAGCTGATCGATTATTACAAAGATGTGCTGAACAATGAAACACTTCGTATGGAAATTCTCAAGGATGAGATGATCGATATGCGAAACCGTTATGGTGATGAGCGCCGCACTGAGATTGTTTATGCAGCGGATGAAATATCTATGGAAGATATCATTGCCGATGATGCGGTTGTGGTAACCATCTCACATATGGGATACATAAAACGCACACCACTAACTGAATATCGTGTTCAATCAAGGGGTGGACGTGGTGCAAAAGGTACCGTTACCCGGGATGAGGATTTCGTGGAGCATCTTTTTGTTGCAACCAATCATAATTACATATTGCTGTTTACTGAAAAAGGACGCTGTTTCTGGTTACGCACTTATGAAATCCCGGAAGGAACAAAAACTTCTAAAGGACGTGCTATCCAGAACATCATTAATATGCCTCCCGATGATAAGGTGAAAGCGTTTATCAACGTCAAAAACCTCACAGATCGCGAATACCTGCTCAGCAATTTCATTATACTTTGTACGAAAGACGGCACTATTAAAAAAACGTCGCTCGAAGCATATTCCAGAGTACGCCAGAATGGTATCAATGCGGTAACCATCCGTGAAGGTGATCAATTGCTTGAAGCCAGGCTTACCAACGGCACATGCGAAATTCTGCTCGCCCTTCGTTCCGGCCGTGCCATTCGTTTCAATGAAAGAAAGGTCCGCCCGATGGGTCGGAATGCAACAGGAGTGAGGGGAGTTTCACTGGGTCATGAGACTGATGAAGTGATTGGTATGGTTTGTGTAAACGACGCTTCAACGGAAACGATTCTGGTGGTTTCTCAGAATGGTTATGGAAAACGAACCGATCTGGAAGATTACCGGGTCACGAACAGAGGCGGAAAAGGAGTAAAAACCCTTAACGTTACTGATAAAACCGGCGACCTGATTGCAATTAAGGCGGTAACTGACAAGGATGAATTGATGATTATCAATAAATCAGGAGTGGCTATACGAATGCCGGTGAATGACTTACGAGTTATGGGACGTGCTACTCAGGGAGTACGGTTGATCCGGTTGGACGATGAGGACCAGATTGCATCCGTTGAAAAGATTGATGAAGTAGTTGTTGAAGAAGAAGCAGCCGCGTTACTCCTGGAAAGTCAGTCAGAAGTGAACGCTGAAGTACAACTTCCAATTGAAGGTGCTGAAATAGCTTCCGATGATAGTCCTGAATCTTCAAACGACGTAACCGGAAACGATGAGGATGATCAGACGGAAGCTCCTGAAAATGACGAAGATCGCATATAGTTAAAGTTAACCTTTAATCATTTTATAAAATACTGAAAATGAAGAAATTATTGTTGTTATTTACAGTAATGGTTTGTATTGCAGGCGGAGCATTCGCACAAAAAAGCAAGGTTCAAACGGCTTGGAATTACTACAAATATGATGAACTCGACAAAGCCAGCGTAGCCATAAATGAAGCAGCGGAGAATCCAAGCACCTCCGGGATGGCTAAGACCTGGTACTACAAGGGATTGATTTACCAAAAAATGTACAAACATGAAAAGTATGGTAATGTAGATCCGAACGCCCTGACAATTGCCTATCAGGCTTACAGCAAGGCACTTGAAATTGAACCGGATTACGAATTTGCAGCTGAAATTAATCAGAATAAAATGGTGGTGGGGAATCAGTTGTTTGGGCAAGGTGTGGAATTTTTCAATGCCAAGAATTACGAAAGTGCCCTTAGCGCATTTGAAAATGTTCTCAACATAACTCCTGAAGATACGCTTGCCAATCTCAATGCAGCTTACAGTGCGGAAAGATCAGGCAATAAAGTGAAAGCCAAGCAGTACTATAATAAACTGGTTGATCTTAAATACAATGAACCCAAGGTTTATATTTTTCTGAGTAACATTTACAAAGCTGAAGGGGATTCCACAATGGCTTTGACAACGATCCAGAAAGGCCGCCAGATGTACCCGGCCGACAACAACCTGGTTATCGAGGAATTGAATATTTACCTTTTTGCAGGTAAGGATAAGGAAGCACTTGAGTCGCTGAACGTCGCTATCCAGGGCGATTCTAAAAATCCGAGCTTGTATTTTGCCCAGGGCACAGTTTATGACAAACTGAACAAGAAAGCGGATGCTGCAATATCTTATAAAAAGGCTATCGAGATCAAACCTGATTACTTCGACGCTTATTATAACCTCGGAGCCATGTATTTCAATGAAGCCGCTGAAATGGCGAATAAGGCCAATGACTTAAAATCCAACACCGAATATTCCAAGGCGAAAGAAAAATTCGATGCCAAATTCAAGGAAGCCGAACCATACCTGGAAAAAGCCCTGGAATTAAATCCAACTGATACCAATACCATGATATCCTTAAAACAGTTGTATGCCAGAACCGGTGAGAACGACAAATATGAGAATATCAAAAATAAGATGGAGGGTAAATAATCCCTCGGAAAATGAATCTAAAAGGAACCCCACCAGGTTCCTTTTTTTTATGACTTTAAGTTTTTCAAAAGAGGTGAAGCTTTGGTATGAAAACCCTCAACTATGTTTGTTTTATTTGCCTGAATCCAGTAATAGCAAGGGGCACAGTGGTCTTTTGCCTATTTAACATAATATTAATTATAAGACAATGATTGCTTTTATTTTTATCTTTGTGGTGTTCAAATTCTTATAAATGCTGTTATGTTAAATACCCTATACTGGAAGGAAATGGTTTGCCTGCGCTCGGTATGATTTTGCAATTTTGGTTTCGTTTGGGTTCTAATTAAATGAAAATCCCGATCAATTGATTTGGGTTCGTTGCCAAGTCGCTGCTGCGGCATTAAAACACGCTAGCCAAGTTAACCAACACTAAAACTATGGAACTTCAACTTCCAAAATTCAGGCTTAAAGTAAACTTGTGGCATTTGGCTTTTTTTATTCAGTCATTGTCATGGAGTTTATGGCAAAGGATAAATTTCCCTTTTTTTCAAAGAAACGCCATTGATTATAGGATAAAGTCCTGCTATCCTAATCAACCTCACCGACCAAAACCCAGCTTTCGCCGATACCTGTGATGTGCCTTGCCGATTCCCTCTTTTTTAACCCTTTATACTGGCATACATTTGTCTCATAAATCTAAAAAAAATGGAAATCATCGACCCTCAACAAAAACAAGAATTTGAAAATCGTAAAATGCAAACAACTCAGCGACCCGAAACCAAAGGACGGATTTTAGCGGGATTG
>JALYQW010000014.1 GCA_030855635.1 Bacteroidota bacterium
TGCATTTCACCATAACGTGCCTGCTGGAGTTTATAACTTGTTATTTCAGCTTTACCATTGTACCAGTATTTAGCAAATTCTTCTGTAATTGTAGTTGCCCCTTTTTCCTGTGTAAGATTGTTTCCGCAGTTCAATGATATCAGGGGAATAAATAAAATTAGAAAATATTTTTTCATTGTTAAATGTATTTAAAAATAGTGGTAATAATTTTGTATCCTGCCATTATAGTTCCCTTAACAGTTCCACTTACTTTGGAAAATCCTATTCTCTTTTTATAGTTAACAGGGACTTCTGTTATTTTCATTTCCTGTTTGGCCGCTTTCAATTGCATTTCTACCGTCCAGCCATAGGTGGTGTCTTTCATATCCAGTTCCAAGAGCTTGCCAAATTTTATTGCTCTAAAAGGGCCAAGATCGGTATATTGTATTCCGTATAAAAGCTTCATTAAGTTTGTTGCTAATTTATTTCCAAAAATCTGCTGTGGTGTCATTGACCCTCTTTCTCTGTTTCCAATCGCCCTGGATCCAATCACCATATCGTAATCCAGCTCGATTATTGGTTTTACAAGGTCTGTCATTTCCTGGGGATAATCAGAATAGTCAGCATCAATGAAAACGACAATGTCGGGCTTGTGAGTCTTTTCTTTTACGTATGCAATTCCTTTCAGGCAGGCGTAGCCATACCCCTGACGCTTTTCATCAAGAACTGTTGCCCCGCCTTTTTGTGCGTTTAGTCGAGTGTTATCATTTGAGTTATTGTTTACCACGACAACCTCACTCACTAAGTCATTGGGTATATCTTTTAAAACATTTCCAACTGAATTCTCTTCGTTGAATGCTGGAATGATAACCACAATATTTTTTTTCTCAATCATAATCCTGTATCCTTAATGGTTTACCGTTTTCATCATAATATTTCCATGTCCCTTTTTGTCGCCCGTTTATGTAATTACCTTCGCTCTGCAAAATGCCATTTTTATATTCCCTGCTATACCCGTATTTTAATCCATTACTGTACTGTCCTTCAAAATTTAAATTACCCTGCTCATTGTAATCCTTCCACCAAGAAGTCATATCATCATTGATAAAATCGCCCTGCTTCTGAATTTTCCCGTTTGGATGAAAATATATCCAGAAACCCTGCTTTTTTCCATTTGAATATTGGCCCCGGAATACAAGCGTAGAGTCATTTCTAAATTCCTGCCACCAGCCGCTCATCAAATCATTTAAATAATTACCCTGTTTAAAAACTTTTCCATTTTGATGGTAAAAGCGCCAATAATCATTTTTCCTACCTCCTTTTATCCACCCCTCAGATTCTATTTTTCCGTTAGGATAATATTCCATTAGATATTCATCCTTTGTGATTGAAGAATCAATGGTACTGAAAGGTGTATGATACACTTTTTTAGTATATTCGGGTGAATAATTATCATTGTTATTGTTATTATCGCAGGAACCTACCACGATAGCAAGTAAAATCGTAATAAATGGCTTATGCTGAAAGTGCATGTAAAAACAAATTATTTAACTATCTGCAAGGTAATTAATTAATTTTTAAAGATTTTGTCTTCCGGACGACAGTTTAACAGTTCAAATGTTCTTTTATTTGGGTGTAAATTTTCAATTTATGGAATCATTTAAAGGAAGTTGTATAGTAATCGGTATTTTGTTTTCATTTCATTCCGTATATTCTCAAAATGATGCTGATGTTTTCTTCCTTTCTGCAAATCATTTCTTTAATCAGTATGTGAAAAATGGGCTGGTAGACTATTCGGCAATTCATTCTGACAGAAAGGGATTAGATGGATTAAGTATTCAAATTAAGAACATATATTTGGAGTTACTTCCGGAAAGCGCAAAAAAATCCTTTCTGATTAACGCTTACAATATCCTTGTAATAAAAAATGTAGTGGATCACTATCCAATAAAATCTCCGAGGGATATTTCAGGATTTTTTAATGGTATTAAGCATGATGTTGGTGCTAACAAGATAACACTTGATGAAATTGAAAATATGGAATTGCGCTCTGTTTATAAAGATGCCCGGGTTCATTTTGTGCTAGTCTGCGGAGCTTATGGCTGTCCACCAATAATAGACAATGCTTTTTTCCCCGACAAACTTGAAAATCAAATAGATGTTCAGACTAAAGCAGCACTCAACAACAATAATTTTATCAAGGTGAATGATGCTGAAAAGATCATTCTATTATCTGAAATTTTCAAATGGTATGAAGATGATTTTAGGCAAGAAGGTTCGAATGTTATTGGATTCATTAACAAATACCGTGAAAATAAAATCCCTGAAAATTACAGAATTGATTATTATACCTATGACTGGTCATTGAATGAACTTATTGTAAACAGCAGGGAACAAACTTTAGACCCGGGGAAGAACGTATCTAATATACAGGTATATACCCCTTCTGTTTTACTCAAACGAAATCAATGGGAATATAAACTTTTCAACAACCTCTATTCACAAATTGAAGGGTTCGATAAGGACGGGAACAAAATTAACTACCATGCCCGTTCTAATTATTTTACTTCCATTAACCAGTTCCTGATCGGCATTACGCCCAGACTGAGTATTGGGGCCGATGTATGGATTAAATCAGTTAGGATTGATTCGGAAACAAGTTCACCTTTTGCAGTATTAAAATTTGAGAATACACCCAATTCCCGCACGGCCATTTCATCATTTGGCCCTAAAATAAAAATCGCACCATTTAAAAAACTTACTCACCTTTCCATACAAAGTACATTTCTTATTCCCGTATCAAAAGATCAGGAAGGTTTGTCAAACGGCAAACCGTACCTGAGTGCCGACAGATATTTTCTTATTACGCAATTTTATTATGATCATGCTATTGGAAATAAATTTCAACTTTTTTTTCAGCTTGCCCCCTGGATTTCTGTTAATAAATCATTTGAAACAAAATCATTAAATCTTGCAACACCATTGGCTGTTTTTTTAAGTTGGTTTCCGACTAAAAGGGTTTCAGTTTATATTCAGAATGAATTTTGGCCTTCCTATAGTGAGAAGGGGATTTCCTCCTGGTTCAGGCAAGAGGGTGTTGGATTGAAATTTCAATTGATTCCGGGGCTATTGGAAACCGAGGTGCTTTACACAAAATTTACTATGGGTAAGAATGCCGGGGCTGGACAAACTTTTAACTTTGGAGTACGAATTATCAGGTGAGAAAAGTTTCCAGCTAATTGATAGTATATATTTATTTTAAAAACTTATTCCCTTAGTTTTTCACCTTCGAATTTTTTAGGATGCAGAGTTGTATCCCTGTTCAAATTCATTTGCATCTGTTTTTCGGGAGATGAATTTTCAGGAGCCTTTCCAAATCTTAGTTTCATGGCCCTTAATCCTGATTTCAGTTCATCCCAAAGATTGGTATGTGCTTTAAATCCATACGCTCTGTACTTACCGGGCTTAACCTTCCCCTTTTCTGCCACAAAAACAGAAACCCGGTTTGCCCAAGCTGCAAAAGTTTCCATAAAAACTTTATCATGGATTACATCCTCCGATTGATTTTCGCTGTACTTTTTATTCACCCCGCTATCCGCATACGTCCAAAGCTCTTCCGGAACCTCAATCCCCCCATACCTACATTGCCATACCAAAGGTGCGTAGGATTGTCTCATGTCTTTAAATGGCTCTTTATTGGGATCAAAATAATCTTTATGCTGCAATATTTTAGGTATTCCCTGCTCATCCATTTCATCGCCACCCTGATCACCATAACAGAAAAAGGCGGCTGTTCTTCCTTCAAGATGGTTTATGCTAAGTTCTTTCCATTTTTCAGTATGTTCTAAAGCCATTGCCATTTCAGGATCTTTATGAGCAATAAGCGTTTCATCGGGATTACCTCCATTCATGCATACCAGCCTATCAAACATTAATTTTAAGTTACTTGTAGGAGCGTACCAATTTACCGGGCCAATAATTATCCAGGCATCTGCCATGTCAAAACGAGAATATAAATCCGCGTTCCACATAAAATCGGGTTCGCTTTTACTGTTTTTACTGTAACAATTACATGGCCATACACATAACGCCATAGAAGAAGATACGCAAGCATTGCAACTTTGTATTTTTTCACGCGCATATGCGTTGCTTAAGTCTTCATAGTCAATCTCCCATTCCTGCGGTAATGTATCTGCCAATTTCATCATCAACATTCTGGCTTTGCCATCAATTCCTGGACAGTTATATTGTTTTCTCTGAGATCCGGCAATGATTAATACCCGGAAGGGTCTTTTTTCAGCAGGTAATGCTGCATTGTTGTCATTTGGTTTCATATTTTTGTAGTATGTGGGAAGCGATTAAAGAATATTATATTTCTATTGGTGAAGAATATCAGGTTAACCCAATTGTTTTTGTTGGGATACATGTAATTGCCACTCCTCTTTTTATTGCCGCTGTAGCGTGGATCGTGAGGAATTATAAAAAGAAAAAATCTATTGTTATACCCTCTGTCGTGGCTTGTCTCATTTTTAACGCTGCAAATATTTACCTGGTAATTTCCGGAAAAAATATTCCCGTATGGATCTATGTCATTATTGGCACAACAACGATTATTTCGGGATATTTTTCTGTTAAAAAAATTCAGCATAAAATTCATTCTGACAAATAGTTAATTTAAAAAGCTTCTCCAATTGTTAAATAATACCCACTAGTTTCCTTTCCAAATCCTGCATCCAGTCGTATATTGATCTTTTCATTTTTATCCAGCATAAACCGCAATCCTGTTCCGTAGTTATAGTGAATATCATTAAAAGTATAATTACTGATCTTATTATTAACTTCACCCAGACCTCCAAAAAGAACCATTCCTATTCGCCAAAAAAGAGGAATCCGGTATTCCGTTTGAAACAACAACAAATTTTTATCTCTATATCTTCCCTCGTAATATCCCCTCATTCTTTTGGTTCCACCCAATAATGCCAATTGATTGAATGGCGGATCACCAACAAGGGTTTCTCCAAAGAAATTCAGGGCAAGCACCTGGTTTTTCCATGTATGAAAATAGATACTTGCATCCGTCATAATTCGTATATATTCATATTCACTGCCAAGCCCCGGACCAAAATATTGGACGGCAGATTCAATGTAACTTCCTTTAGAAGGGGAAAAAGAATTGTTACGATTGTCATAATTAATAACAACACCTGCACCTGAAGTGATCCCGCCTTTATTTCCGGTAATATTTTCTTTTGCGAGTTGCCCCATGCTGTCCAAAGAATTAATAGAAAAATTCTCATACCAATACCTCAGCCCGGCATATAAATTCGGCTTTATTTTTCTTAAGGCATTTATGCGAATTCTCGGAAATGTGACTCCGTAAGTTTCTTTAAATTCAGGAGGTTGATTGTTACCTATTCCATAAAAATTGTAGAAGTATCGATAGTATCCTAATTCGCCATAAACTGAATAGAAACTGTTTTTGAAGTATAATTGGAAAGGAAGATATAAAAGCACTTGTTTGTTTTGTGTATAAGCAAATCCCAGTTGAATCCTTGATGGTCTGCTTCCGATACTATCCTGTTTAAAGTGAAAGGCCCAAATACCTGCAGCACCATAACCCCAGCGTGTTTCAGGAGAATAAAAAATAACAGGGAAGCCGAAAACGGAATTTCGTTTTACCTTTGAAGAATCTGACGAATGTGGAGCTGCATAGACTGTACTTACAGCAAAGAGAATATATATAAGAAATAGTATTCTGCACATTTGAGTTTTCTATAAAGCATTGATAATATCATTTACGGCTGCTCTTTTCTTATAATCCTTATCAAAGAAGACGTATTTAATAATTCCATCTTTACCTATAACATAAGTTGCGGGAACAGGTAATTTATGATCTTCGTTACCATTAGCATTTTCTAAATCAATATTCCATTTTTTATATTTCTCAACTGTTACACTATCGACAGCAAAAGTTGTTTTATATAAATCCATTATTTTATATCCTTCATCATGGATTATTGAAAAGGAGGCTTTTGTTTTTTCAATCGTTTGGCCTATGTTATTGTTGGTCTCTGGAGTAACAGCAACAACATAGGCTCCTTTTTCTGTAATATAATGAAGTGAGTCTTGAAGCTCACTCATTGCCCTGTTACAATAGCCACACCACTCACCTCTATAAAAAAACAGAACGACCTCGTTCTTTTGTAACAATTTATAAAGGTCAATATCATTACCATTATGATCTTTTGCATTGAATTCGGGCGCTTTTTCACCTTTCTTCAGTCCTGTTGGATTATCCTGGTTCATATGCACAAATGATATGCATGAAAAGACACTTAGTATGATGAAAATTATTTTAAATTGTTTCATTTTATTCTTAAGATTTGAGTTTTGCTGTGATTACTTCCAATGCGAAATACCTATATCAATATCCTATATAATAATCGGCTTAATAAAATGTTCTATTACATTTGGACGATTGGTATAATCTAACGATACGATTACTTATCAATAATCAAACGTTCTGGTTTAAATAGCTCAGGAAACTGTTTCTGTGTTCTTTTAATTCGAGGAATTGATTCATGCTGAACATAAGATTCAGTAGGGTGGTGCTGAACATAGTTTTGGTGATAATCTTCAGCTTTCCAAAATTCTTTATAAGGTATTACCTGGGTAGCGATAGGCTTTTTATATTTACCTGAATTATTTAATTCATTAATATAATTTTCAATTAATTGCTTTTCAAACAGGTTTCTATAAAAAGCAATGGATCGATATTGGGTACCTTCATCCGGGCCCTGGCCATTTACCTGTGTGGGATCCTGTGATGCAAAAAACACTTTAAGTAAAGTTTGATAGCTTACTTTGGTGGAGTCATAGTAAATTTCAACACTTTCAGCATGGCCTGTCGTTCCGGTTCCTATTTCTTCGTAAGAGGGATTTTTTGTAGTGCCCCCTGAATATCCGGAAATTACCTCTGTCACACCTTTTACACTTTCAAAAACACCTTCTTCACACCAAAAACAACCTGCTGCAAAAGTAGCTTTACTATATGCAGAAAGATTGTCGGTTGGCTTATTATTCGTTTCTTTAAAGAGTAATGCCAAGCCATTCATGCAATATCTCAAGCCGGTGGGCTGTGGTCCATCATTAAAAACGTGCCCCAAGTGAGCATTACAACGAGCGCAAGTTACTTCGTCACGTTGCATTCCCATGGAATTGTCAGATCCTACCTGCACGCTCTTTTGCGAATAGGGTTTCCAGAAACTCGGCCATCCTGTTCCTGATTCAAATTTATTTTTTGAACTAAATAAGGGAATGCCACAGCTAACACAATAATACAATCCTGATTGATGGTTATTATTATATGCGCTACTAAACGGAACCTCTGTTCCCTGTTCTCTGGTTATATAATATTGTTCTGAGGTAAGTGTGTTCTTCCACTCTTCTTTGGTTTTAACAACTTTATCTGTCCAGCTTGTATCCTGAAGCTCACTATTATTATTTAAATTATTTTCTTCCACTTTTTTATTTTGCTGCGCACAGGCTGAAAGAGATAGTAAAATTTGTAAATAGAGGATTAATGCTTTCATTTGTTTGTAATTTAATAATTAATAAAACTAACAACACCCACCGCCATCATAGAACCAGGTTGATTCAGAAATAAAGATATCCTTCCTATCCAATTGTGTCAGCGCATTAGCCGTTTTATCACAAACTGATAAAGGCTGATTTTGCAATAAAGTATGCCCGTTATGATCATCGAACAGTTCTTCTTCACCAAAGTAAATCGCTGTTTTTCCTGTAAAAACACACGGACCGTCATCAGGCATGGGGTCTTTAATGGCACACACTTCTACACTTTCAATATAAATCAATTTGTCGGTATTGTAATGCGTGGAATCAAGGATACGGTAGGGTCGTTTGGCTCTTATTTCAACCGTTCCAAAGCCGATGTCTGTTATCATTTTAATATATTCTTTAAGGGGTAAAGCTCCGCTTAAACATAACGCACGCAGGCGTTCATCATTTAAAAGATTTTCGGGCATTTTAGTTTCACAAGTAGGATCTGAAAGCACTAATCGCCCTCTTGGTTTTAGAACCCTGTACATCTCGCTAAGCGCCTTTTTTAAATCTTCTGCTTTAAAAATATTGAACAGGCAATTCTGTGCTGCTACATCCACGCTTGCATCTTCAATAGGTAAATTCAGGGCATCTCCTTTTCTTAATTCAACAAAGTCTGATTTGAACCAGAAATTTTGTTTTTCCGCTGCATTAAAATTTTCTTTACATGCCTCTAACATTTCGTCCACAATATCCACTCCAATAACTCCATTTTTTTGCCGGCTGAAATAAGAGAACTGCAACAACTCCATTCCTCCACCAACGCCTACATATAGTATTCTCGGATTATTTACAAGGTCGCGCGGATGAACAGTGCTTCCGCAGCCGTAATTCATTTGGAGCATCCTGGTTGGAATTGACAGTCCCGGTAATTGCCATACTGGGGTTGTTGTGCAGCATAAACCGACATCAGGCTTTAGTGCCGCTTCTTTATATACATCTTTTGTTGTTTCGAGGTAGCTCATTTTATATAGTTTTAGTAATCATTTTTGATTGAAAAACAGAATAATAACATACGGTTGCAAAACCGAAAGTCAGCATTATATGGAAAGGTAATAGGCCGTAATCACCGATGTGAAACGCTTTCACAACTGCAAAAAGAAAATAGAATGATAAAAGCCCTTCGGTAATGGTAAGTAAGTTAATTTGCCTGGTGATGTATTTATTGTTTTTCCACGAATCGCTGTTGTTAGTGATATTAAACTTAGGTGTTCGTATAAATGGAGTTTTCCTTCCTGAATATCCTTCTAATACAGCTATGGCATTATGAAGTGAAAGCCCCATCATAACAGACAGGAACACTGGGAAAGTGCGAATAAAATAGAAGGTGGATTTTGATTTATTTTCTTCGCTTTTACTGTTAGAAATCCAATATAAAACTGCCAAAATGAGAAAGCTCAATAAGAACAGTGATGCGAAAAGAAAAAGTTGTTTGAATTCTGGAAAATGTTGTTTGATAAAAAGCAAAGGCACACTGAGAATTGCACACGTAATAATGCTTACAAAAACTCCACTGTTTAATAAATGAAATAAACCATGCCCTTTAACAAGTAAAGATTTATCAGAGCCTAATAGGTTACCAAGGTGTTTGACGGCAACTTCCGCCCCTCCTTTTGTCCAACGATACTGCTGGGTTTTTAATGCACTCATTACCGGAGGCAATTCCGCAGGAGATCCCACATCTTCAAGGTAAACAAACTTCCAGTCTTTTAATTGCGCCCGGTAACTCAAATCAAGATCCTCTGTTAATGTATCCGGCTGCCAGTTCCCAGCATCTATAATACACGATTTTCGCCAAATTCCGGCAGTCCCGTTAAAATTGATAAAGCAGTTGCCACTGTTGCGCCCCACCTGCTCAATAGAAAAATGTGCATCTAAGCCGAATGCCTGAAGCTTGGTGAGCAAGGAATAGTCTTTATTGATATGTTCCCATCTTGTTTGAACCATACCTACATTTTTATCAGAAAAATGAGAGACCGTTTTTTGAAGAAAATCAGGGTTTGGAACGAAATCAGCATCGAAAATTGCTATGAATTCACCTTTCGCAGTCTCAAGCCCTTCTTCCAAGGCTCCTGCTTTATATCCTTTGCGGTCAGTTCTCCTTACTTGCACAATATCAATTCCTTTCTCTTTCCATTGTTTTACTCTTTCTTTAATTATACCAATGCTCTCATCAGTTGAATCGTCCAGCACTTGTATTTCGAACTTTTCAATCGGATAATTGAAAGAACATACTGCATCAATAAGCCTTTCTACAACATACATTTCATTATAAACAGGAAGCTGAACAGTTACGTAGGGCAGAGAATAAAACTTTTGCTCCAAGGTATTAGCATTTTTAATTTTCCTATTCTTCAGGTAGCGATATACCAAATGAGCCTGAGCCAGGCTATATAAAAAAATAAACAGCAAAGCGAGTGAATAAACTATAATTATAATTATTAGTGCGCCCTTTATCATAACAAATTTTAAGCCTTAATTTAATTCTTCCTAATTTATTTTTACTTCTTTATTACCAATAAGTATTGGATTATCATTAACCCTTCCTTTAACCGGACCATTTTCTAAATTAAGAACCCCTCTTGGACACACAGTTGCGCACATTCCGCATCCAACACATGAAGCGCGAACTATATTTTGCCCTTTCTGAGCATACGCCCTCACATCAATTCCCATTTCGCAATAAGTTGAACAATTGCCGCAGGATATACATTGACCACCGTTAGTTGTGATTCTGAATCGTGAAAATAATTTTTGCTGAATACCTAAAATGGCAGCCATCGGACATCCAAAACGGCACCATACCCTTGTTCCCATCAGCGGATAAAATCCAACGCCGATTACGCCTGAAAATACAGCTCCGATTAAAAAACCATAAGTTTTAGCAAATTGTCCAGACACATTTCCAAGAACAGCGCCACTATAATATGAGTTAATCCACAATAAACTCGTGGTTATAATAATAAAAACCAAAACGCTATAAACCATCCATCTCTCAATTTTCCAGGCTGTGAGAGATTTATCCGATAAGTGACGGAACGAATCTCCGGCAGTATTCGCTAATCCGCCACAACCGCATACCCATGAACAATACCAACGCTTGCCAAAAAAGTAAGTTAAAATTGGCGTTGCTATAAAAATCATAGCCGCTCCCCAAAAAACCATAAATACCCCCAAAGCTCCGGGATGTTCAGTTAAATAACTTACAGTTGAGGGAAAGAGATAGTCGTACTTCAATGGCCAGAAATAACTGAAATAAAATTCAGGTTGATTGAAAAGCTGGAGTATCGCCGGAATAAGGTAAGCAAAACCAAGCTGAAAAAAAATAATAGAAGATGTCCTGATTATTTGATAGTTGGAATGGCGGTATTTTAAAATGGCTTTTGTTCCCATCACTACTATTGCCAAAGTATATAAGGTTCCATATAAAAACCATCTATCTGAAGCATTTCCTCTAATAAGGTTACTAAGAGGATCCATTAGATGAATCAGGTTTGACAAAACAGAAGGAAACCAATAAAGAACAATGTAAAATCCGGTAATGATTATTCCGAATATCCAGCCAAAAATTCCTCTTGATGTTAAAGAGTTTTGCCAGATCCTATTATTTTTTACTCCGGCAGGTTCCTTTAAATATTTTTTGAAAAAATAAATAAGTGCGCCTCCAACCGATAATCCAATACTTAATGAAAAAAACAATATCGGATTTTGACCTCCCACACCAATGCCTGCTATAATAAACAGGAGCATACCAATTGAAAAAATAATTAATCCTGTTTTTTGAATAGCATCCATTTCCGGAGGAGGTGGATTACTAATACTGATTGATGGGTTATTATCCATTGAAATTTTATTTAAGAAATGTTGCCAATAAACCTTTGCGGGATTTTAATTTTAAACTCTTGCCTGATTGCTTATTATATTGTGCTATAATTTCAGGTTCATATTTCCTGTAAAATTCAGGATCAAAATTGGCTTCAGGCAAGTGTTCCATAATATAGTCTATAGGCTTTCTTTCTGTTAACCATTCATTGCAAATTTCATGTCGAAGCCTGAACCCAAACACATTGAATCCTATAACTTTTTTATCGTTTTTATCATAAACTATCCGAAAACTAATTTTCCCGTTGGAATGTTCCCAATAAAAAGTCTGATCATTTTCACTCAATTGAGAATTTACAATTCCATAAGTTTGATATTCAATATCAAAAAATTTAGCGGAATTAAACCAATGGCCGGGTGAGTAGGCTAAGCGCTCTCCGCAAATAGTTTTTGCAAGTACTTCACCCTGCATTCGTCCGGTGTACCAAACTTGTTCAATCGGTTTTCTACCTGCCGGTGGAACACGAAATTGTGCACAGTCACCAATAGCATAAACATCCGTAACACTCGTTTCAAAAAAATCATTTACTAATATTCCACGGTCGGTTTCAATATCATAGCTTTTCAGGAAATCAATATTGGGGCTAACACCAACTGTAAGACCTACAAATTGGCAGGGCATTTCTTCACCTTTATTGGTGATGATGGCACTTACTCGTCCGGTTGAATCTCCTTTAATTTCTTTTAGTTCAGATTCAAGGCGGAGGTCGACGTGATGGTCCCGTATATGGCGATTAATCATCTCTGCTTCTTCGAGAGGTAATATATTATTCCAAAAGTTTTTTTCTCGTACAAGAAATGTTACTCCAATTTTTCGTGAACGAAGCATTTCTGCCATTTCAATACCAATTAAACCTCCACCAATAATTACAGCTTGGGAAATTCCTTTGGTATTTTCTTCCATATTTTCCAAATCCTGCAGGTTGTATAATCCTTGAACACCTTTAAAATCCTGTCCGGGCCAGTCGAAATAGTTAGACTTTGATCCTGTTGCAAGAACAAGTATATCGTAGTTTATTGAGGAGCCATCAGAAAAAAGAAGCAATTTATTTTTAGTATCTACTTGTTTAACATATTTTTTAACAAGGTCGATTTTGTTTTTTCCCCAGAAATAATCTTCGTAAGGTTTGGTATGCTCAAATTTCATGTGTCCCATGTAAATATACATTAGCGCAGTCCGTGAAAAGAAATGTTCGGATTCAGATGAAATAACGGTAATTCTGTGCTTGCTTAATTTGCGAACATGCCTTGCACACGTGATTCCTGAAATTCCATTACCAATTATTATAATATGTTTACCCATGTTATTGATACATAATTTTCTAATGTCGATGGTTTCTTTCATATTAGCCTGTATAAATTCAACTACACTGTATATTTGACGCTTTCATGAGTAAGCTTCAACTTGCTGAACGCAAATTTCCGATCGAATTATTATGTATAATATATTTGCATTCAGTTTACTCCTTCATCCTCAACTAAATTCATATCACCACTGTAAGGCCTTAAAAAACTTTTATAGAATTTTAATAATTTGCCCTGATCAACCCCCATTCTGTAAAGAAAAATAACAAGTACGTTTGCAAAATTCACACGCAGGTAGCTATTATTCGTATATTTTCTGGCAGAAACAATAATATTTTTAGGAATAATATGAAGACCTTTACTATTTTTTTTTAACCGGTCTACCAATTCAAAATCTTCCATTATTACACAGGATTCGTCAAAACCCCCAAGTTCATGGAATAATTTTTTTTCGATGTACAGAGATTGATCACCGCCACCGCTTATAATACTGTTGAACCGTGTAAAATAAGAGTTGAATGCAAGCATTTTTTTATCAGAATCAAATCGAAAGCGAAAACACCCCGCTTTTTTGTTATTTAGAACGGCCTGTTGAATTTCAGCTATGAATTCAATTGGTGGAAGCGTATCGGCGTGCACAAAATAAAGAACATCACCTGTTGCGTGCTTTACTCCTAAATTCATTTGCGAAGCGCGCCCTTTAATTTCAGACAAAACAACCTTAGCTCCCGCATTTGCAGCTAATTGTTTAGTGTTATCTGAACTTCCTCCGTCACTTACGATTATCTCATGCAGATCTTTCCCGCCGTGCATACGCATGTGAGTTATTAGCTTTTTGATGTTTGAAGCTTCATTTAGAGTGGGTATGATTACGCTAATTTTCATATTTACTCATTTAAGCCCCAGTCATAGTCGAGGTATGTGATTTTAGCACTGGCGTTGATTTTCACAGGAGCATACTTATTCAGAAAATCAATTAAGGATTCTTTTTTAGTAAAATCCATTTTATACCAATCAAATATTTTGGAGAGTTGCGGATTGTTAGGAGATACTTTATTTCGGAAGCTGTCTTTCAGGAAAATTTTTGCCTGACTATCAAGTTGCTGATCAAGTCGTTCAGGATCATAGGCTTCGTTAAGAAGTTCCGGACATGATTTTGATGCACATACAACGGCAAAATGTATTCTTGGATCGTCGAATTTTTTCCTAAGCTGGCCGTGTTCAATGTTATTCAAATCCATTTTTTCTTTCCCGATGAAAATGAATTTAACATCCCAGGGAGTGTTCACAAAGGGAATCTGAATACTGCTGCCTATATCTTTTATACTTTTTATCGGATAGTATTTAGTAATCAGTTTTACAGTATAGGCATTGTAAGCATTGATCCAAAATGCTTTTTGTTCGTTCGCCGACCATGTTTTTTCATTGGGAGGGTTGTCAGTAAGCAGTTTTAGATACTTGTTTAGTTTAACGCTGTCTTTTATAAATTCTTTATAATTTACCTTTCCATCAGGTGTAACGTTCTTTTTTAAAAGGGCATTCCATATTTCATGTGAAGGGGCTTTGCCGCTTCCTATAAATGTAGTAGAGCTACATTGTTGAAATAGAAAAGAAAACAATAAGGCAAAAATTATTTTTTTCATGATTTCTATATGTTTTTAATTAATAAATAGACACAGCCACTTATTAAAGCAGCTATTGGCAATGTGAGTACCCATGATAATAAAATGCTTGAAACAACTTTTGTATTGGTCTTTTTGATTACCGTGCCTATGCCGAATAATGACCCCACAGAAACATGTGTGGTAGATACAGGTAAACCATTGAAACTAGCTGTTGAAACAAGTATTGCGGTTACCAAATTTGCGGTAAACCCTTGTCCGTGATTCATCTCAGTGATTTTTTTGCTCATAGTTTCTCCTACTTTTTTTGCATTCAGCAACCCACCAATAGCAATGGCAACTGCAACTGCAACGGCTCCAAGCCTTACATCCAATGGTTGTACAAGAAGAAGTAATCCAACCATTTTGGGAGTGTCGTTCAAGCCTCTCGCAAAACTCACAGCCCCGGAACTTATATAGTGTGAAGTATCAAGCACTTTTTGTGCTGATACACCGGCAATGGTTCCATTGTATTGTTCAAAGCAGGACGGGATAGAGCCCATTTTTACATTAAAAGTTGTTGAATCGGACACAATCATTGATGTTGGTTGTTTCACTGCATATGCAATTGCAACGGGTTGTGCCTCGGTAACACATATACAGGATTCTTTTGTTATCCCTGTACGTTTTCGGGTTAATGTAAAAAAATAATACATGATAATGCTAAGAGTTGCTGCAATAAACGGGCTGGCAATTAGAGGAAAAAAAAACGAACTGCCCAATTTCCCAAAATTGAATGCACTACCTGCAGCTATTAAACCAACTCCGGTAAGTGCTCCCACCAATCCATGCGTTGTGGAAACGGGCATTCCTATTTTTGTTGCTATCATAATAGTAAGTGCCGCACCCATCGCAACAGCAATGGCAAACTGTGGTGTGGCAATCAACTGATCCGGAACCAGCCCTTTTCCTGAGAAATTTTTTACTAATGCCGAGGCAAAGAAAATGGAGACAATTGAACCCAGGGCAGTTGTAATTGTTGCCCAGTTAATGGCTTTTTTATAATTAGTAGTTCCGCTGCCAAACAGGGTAGCTACGCCTTTAAAATTATCATTTGCCCCATTGGAATAGGCAAGGAAAATTGCGGAAATAAAAATTAAAATGTAGATCATCTCGAAATGTTTTCTTAGGTAAAACTAGGTCAACAGTGTCTTTTAAATTGTCTGACACACGACAACACCTGCTTTCGTTTAAATTTTTTTTATTACATCAATTAAAAGTTGTGATAGTTTTTTATCAGCATTCCCTGCTATTTCAATAATTTCCGAAATGTTAACAGGTTTCAAATTATCCGGATCACACTCATCTGTAATAACCGACACGGCAGCACAAGGCAGGCTCATGTGGTTGGCTACTATTACTTCCGGTACGGTAGACATTCCAACCATATCTGCCCCAATCCTTCCCAGGAAGCGATACTCTGCACGGGTTTCAAGATTAGGGCCGGTAACAGCAGCATAAACACCTTTTTTCAATGAGATGTTTAGTTCAGAAGAAGCGTTGATTATTAAATTGTTAATTACAGATGAATAAGGACAACTCATATCGGGAAAACGCGGGCCGAGTGCTTCAAGGTTAGGGCCTATTAGTGGATTCCCATTTTGAAGATTAATGTGGTCATCAATTACTACCAGATCTCCTTTTTTAAAGTCCTTGTTTATTCCCCCCGCTGCATTAGAAAGTAAAAGATTTTTAACACCAAGCATTTTCATTACCCGGATCGGGAAAGTGATTTGTTGCAGGGTATACCCCTCATAAAGATGAAAACGTCCTTGCATGACCAGTACTTTTTTCCTGTTTATACTTCCATAAATTAACTTGCCTTTGTGAAATTCAACAGTTGAAACAGGAAAATTTGGAATTTCTGCATAATCAAGCGTCTTTTCTATTTGAATATGTTGAAGCAATTCGCCAAGGCCGGTTCCAAGAACAATACCGATTGAAGGCTCTGTGAAGCCCTCACTTTTCAGGTAATCTGATGTTTCTATAATTTTCTTAATCATGGACTTTAAATATTATATGAACTAAACCCCTTGTTTAATAGAATATGTTTTGATTAACAGTCACAGGTGGGTATAATGATACTTATTTTCATATCTCAAATAAGTTTTGATACATTTTCAAATCCTTTTCTTCATCTATATCGGATAGAGTTGGAAGTAATTTTACACTAACATCAAGCTTATTTATATCAAGCAAAGTATCCAGTAACACATTCTCCGTACTCCATTGTTTGTTCATAAATAATTCAGTATAAAGGGTTCGCATCCCAAGCAGGTAATAACCGCCATCTTTTGCAGGACCAATTACAACTTCATTATCTTTAAGTATTTCAAAAGCATCTGTAATTATTTGTTCATTCAAGTCGAGGCAATCACTTCCGATAATAATAACACTTTTATATTGTTGGGAAAAGGCATATTTAAAAGCATTCAGCATCCGTTCACCAAGATCATTCCCTTCCTGAAAAAATTGACCGAACCTTGCCTTATTCCACATGTCGGTTTCATCGATATAATCAGAATAAAAAACGGCCTTATCGCAATTCCCTTTTTTTGCTATGGAGAAAGTGTGATCAAGCAACACTTTATAAATCTCCAATGCTTTTTCCTCACCCACTGTTTTAGCAAGACGGGTTTTAACTCTGCCTCGTTGGGGATTCTTTACAAAAACCATTAACAATTTATCAGTTGCCATATTTATTTATTATTTCTATATCATTTTGCTCCATATTACTTTCTATTCCAAATTGAATTGGGCCGACGGGTTTTTTATTATAAGTCCTAAATATCATATCCCAGTAGGGGAATACAGAGCTGTAGTTAGAATTGGTTTCACTCCGAATAACAGAGTGATGAATACGATGCATTCGTGGTGATACTATTAGCTTGCGTAAAGCAAAATCAGCCTTTTCGGAAATTTTTAAATTCGAATGATGCAAAACAATTACAAAAAATAATACCGTAGAATAAATGATTATAAGTAAGGGATCTGTTCCTAACAGTCCAAATAAAATGGCTCTTGGAATAAATGAAAGTAGTAGCTCACCAATATGAAAACGAAGTGCCGAGGTGGAATTTAATTTAGTGTCTTTATGATGGAACTGATGAAAGTGCCATAAAAAGTGAATTTTATGATTGAACCTATGCCACCAGTACATCCAGCAATCAACAAGTATAAACCCAATAATATATTTTACTACTATTGGAATATTTATTAAATGCAAAAGGCCAATTTGGTAATCATAACTGAGTATTAAAACATAATAAAAGCCGAGCCCTACTACAAAAACAAGTAGTTGATTTATTACTCCTATACTGAAATTGAAAAGTTCGTGTTTATAATCTATAATATCTTTTCTCTGTGGAGAAAAATGCTCTGCAGTATATATCAAAACAAAAATGCATGAAATAGTAATCCCTTGAATATCTCTATATTCCTTTATTCCTAATGAGTCGATGAGTTTTGTAAAGTCCATTACGTTGTGGTCCCTTATTATTATTTCTATAATAAAGCACCTTGGCAACTGGATCCTGCTCCTGCGGTGCAACCGTAACAGTGTTGATTCACAACAATATTTCGTGCTTTCAATTTTGAAGCGTTAAACTCACTTATGTGTTTTGGAGAACCATTTCCTGTTTCTAATTCGAGCATTTGATTAAAATCGCAATCGTATAGTTTTCCATCCCAACTGACCGAAAGCGTATTTCTGCACATCAACCCATCTATCGTAGAAGGATTAAAAGAGTTAACAAGCTTTTCCATGTAAGATTCAAATTTTCCAAGAGCCAGCAGGTATTCTAAAAATCTGCTTATGGGAAGATTGGTAATGGTATAAAGTTTATTAAAAGATATGCCAAACTCTTCAAGTAGAATTTTTTTGTAATCCGCTTGAAGTTTATCCTGTGGAGGAGGCAAAGATGGACCTACCGGGTTATAAACCAAATGTAATTCAAGTCCTGTTTCATCTTTTCCATATCCTACATTATTTAACATTTTTAGTGCTTCAATTGATTTCTGAAATACACCATCTCCTCTTTGTTTATCTGTGTTCTCAGCTGTGTAACAGGGAAGGGAAGCAATTATTGTTACATTGTGTTTAGCAAAAAAATCAGGATAAGAATCATATTTTTTGTTAGAAACAAGAATGGTAAGATTGCTCCGCACTATGGTTTTTACACCAAGCTTTGAAATTTCATCCACAAACCATAAAAAATCAGGGTTCATCTCCGGAGCGCCTCCAGTCAGGTCAACAGTATGAACGGATGGTGCCTGGCGGAGGGCATCGAGGCAATGTAGCATAGTTGCCCTTGTCATTATCTCTTTTCTGTCAGGCCCGGCATCTACGTGGCAATGGGTGCAAATTTGATTACACATTTTGCCCACATTCACCTGTAATATTTCCAGTTCATTCGATTTTATAGGAAACATGCCATAAGTTTGAAGGTTTTCTTCAAATCTTTTTAAAAGGTTTCCTTCCTTACCTATTTTTTCAAGCACATCCAACTGGTATTTGGTGCTTGACAGCTTATTGCTTTGAGCTTTTAGTGATTTCATATTAGCTATTTAACTTACAATATTATTGCCAGTTGTTCTTTGAAACTGTCGGCTAAACGACTTAATGGCACTTTAAAGACACCTTTTCTACTCTAAAGTTGAAATTTGCCGTTATTACTTACCTGAAAGTTCGATGATGTGGCAATATTATTTAGATAAGAAGAGAGCTGGTTATTGGGGAAGCGTTCCGGACGGAATGATTTTTTATAGATCTCCATAAAATAAAGCTTGAGCAAGGTCGGATCCTTAAATTCTAGCTTACAGGTTCTAAGAGTAACATTATTTGAAAGAACGTCTTTTGATAACCTGATTGGAAGACTTAATTCAACTTATTTTTCAAAACATTACGCTAATCAGTTGATTATACTGGACTTTTAACCAGCACTCATGAGTTACAATATTTTCCACAGGAAAGAGTTTTAATTCTTATATTGCAAGGTGATCACTGTAGTCAGATCACCTTTTGTTTATTTTCGTTAAACTATAATGATTTAGAAAAAACGCACCGGATATGAAAACTATAATATTTTTACTTTTCGGGATGGTTTGTTGTATAGGAACTGCTTATTCGCAGGATACACTTTTCATAAAAAATCAACCTTCGCTCGTTGTAAAGGTGCTTGAAATAGATGCTGCAGAAATTAAATACAAAAAGTTTGATAATGTTGATGGGCCTACCTATGTGATTAAGAGGAAATATGCATCTAAAATTGTATATCAGAATGGCTCAGAGGATAACCTTGCAACGGCGCCAGAGACCGGAAGGGTTGACGCAACACAAATTAATTTTAAAAACTGGTGGCGGGGAAGTAATACGGTGAGCTTCGTAATGACAGATTTTTTCTTCAGTCTTGCAACCATTTCCTATGAAAGAAAATTTTTATCGGACCATTTGAGCATCCGGATACCATTTTCATTAGGATTTAATTATCAGGGCAACGATACTAATATTTACGATTACAATGAGTACTGGTTCTTCGGAGGTATACAGCAACAGGGTTACTATAACAGGAATAAAATTTTCAGCACGGGATTAGAGGTTTTTGTTTCTCCGTTCAGGCCGGGAAAAGTTAATTATTTTGTGGGGCCATCTTTTGGTTATGGCCAGTTTCATAACTGGGTAGGATACCAAAATTATTATACTAATGACCCCGTAGTTTGGAAAAAAGAAATTGTTGACTATTATGGGCTCCTTGTCAAAAACGGCATCAACCTTTATCCTTTGAAAAATTTGAATGTATCAATGAGCCTTGCTATGGGAATTTATAAAATGAACATAAATTATGATTATTACGGTTACGGCGTTTCGTATGCTCCCATGAATGAAATCTCCCGCGCAGTTGAAGCAAATATCAGTGTAGGTATTCGATTTTAAGTTACTTATACAATACCTGGCAATTCGTGCAAATAAAACTCCTGCGTTTACCCATACCGGTAGGCCGTAGTTCGGATTTATTGTTACACCGCGGACAAAGTTTGCTTTTATAAATTTTATAGTGTTTTCTTAGCACAAATAATTTCTTCCATTCATAAAACTGGAAACTATATTTCCGGGCTTCATGGATCAGACGTTTTTGTTTTGACACTGGCAAAGCGCTCACCAGAGATTCCGGATGGACTTTAATACGAAAGAGCACTTCGTTCTTGATGATGTTTCCTACTCCGGAAAAAATCTCCTGATCCATCAGCACGTCGCAAACCATCCTTCCGGGATCGGCTCTCAATTGTTCCAGAACAAATGCCGGATCCCATGCATCCGACATTACATCCGACCTCCAGTCATAGGTGGCGCCTGCCTCACCATCTTCAATCTTAACTGAACAGGCATAAAAGTACAGGCTGCCATTTGTAAATTTAAGTGCCAGCCGCGGAACCCTACCCTCCTTTTCTTCATTGATGCTGTAGGATCCAAAAAGCATAAAATGAATCCGTACATACATTCCTTTAAACAGTATCAGGAAATGTTTGCCCCAGCTTTCAAAAGCGAGCAATTTTTTATTCAAAAGTCGCTCTTTCTCTACTTTCGTGTTGCCGGAAACTTTAGTTATTTTCTTTCCGGCGAATTGTGAAACCAACTCTTTCAGAATAACGATGGAAGGACCTTCAGGCATTTTTAATTTTATAAATGATTAGTGCAATCCCAGTGCCAGAGGCAGGATGTCGAGATTCTCCCCCTTCGCATATTAAAAAGCCCGATATAACACCCTAAACGCATTTACCTGAGAAAATAATTCCTCAAAACTCAGTTTGAGTGATCATTTTGGAATTTTATTGTCGGGTAGTGCTGCAATTTCATAGAGAAACAAATTTTAACAATCTGAAATAGCAACTTTTTTTATTACATTTGGAAAGCCTGTTGCTATTATGCAGCTTTTTAATACTATTACAGAAAATCATTCAGCACAATGCATAAATGGTATTTAATTCTAGCCCTGTCATTCTTATACTGCAAGGGCATTAGTCAGAACTATTTTCCTGAAAACCCGGTGACAGCCGCTGTGGCATCTAATGGCGGATTGTATCGCCTCGAATGTACTACGTACGATTCTTCGCTTCAGACAACCGTTAATTTCTTTAGCCCCTGGGTTTCTGAAAACATACTTATTTCCAGTATTGCTTTTGGTAAGGTGGGCATTACCTACTGGTCTTCCCCGGTTGACCAGGAACTCGTGGTTAGTTTTTCACAGCATGATATAAGCTATAATAATCTCACGGATGAAATTACTCTAATGACCCATGTGGGTACATCCGGCAAGTACCGGTTAGTAATTGTCGATGCTGCAGGTAAAAC
>JALYQW010000022.1 GCA_030855635.1 Bacteroidota bacterium
TTATTGCCTTTTCCTCAGGTAAATCATTATTTTCCGAAAATTTGGTTTTAAAAAGTACAGTTATTTGTTTGTTTAAGAAATTTCAATTACTTTGGCTTTGGAATCAGGTAATTTTTATTCACATGGTTAATCAGTTTAGATTATTTTCATTGTTGATTTTGTTTTTCACAACTTCTTCAAATGAGGTGTCCGCTCAGGATAGTACGTATTTTAAAAATCAGATAGGCATAGGCAGCTATCCTGCCGAATTCGATGATAATTTTTTTGAAATTCATTACAAACGATTTGTACTGAGAAAATGGTTCTATGGAGTTAATGTGGCGGGTTATGTCGACAGAAACTCTACTCCAACCGGCAGCTACACTAAGAATATTTTTATTCCCGGGGCTGAATTCGGCGCTTCCCTTCCGTTTTTTAAAATTTGCCGGTTTAATGTAGCTGCCCGGACGTCGGTTTATCTGAACAGGTCCAGGGCTAAATTTAAAGATGAAGCTGAGGATAATTACACAAAACGTACCGGTGGCTTTATCGGCCCCAGCCTGGGCCTGGAAATAATTCCTTACCGTTCAAAAAAAATGATGATCAGCCTTTACGGATACCTGCATTCCGGATTTGGTGCCATGCACAACAAGTACCATTATCCTACAGGTTCATTTTTGTATCCTGAAGAAAATACCGAACGCGAAACTGTGGGATTTATAGCAACAGGCATAGCAATTCGGTTTAAATAGTATAATTTCACCCCCGGAATTGTTTCTTAACTTTTATAAAACAACACCCAATATCAATTTAATTACCACAGAATTACCACTTTTATACACATAACGCAAACTCTATATGAAAAACATCCTGTTACTTACATTTTTATTCATTTGTTTCCATGGCACTACCCATGCTCAAAACGGAAAGATCGTTGAACAAAAGCCTTATACTTTTGCGGATTCTTCCATTGCACTGATACAACGAACGGTTCCCTCTATAAAAAACCTGATCAGTAATGTTGATTTTTTTAAGATTGTTTATTTGTCTGACGGACTAAAGGTTAAAGGCTACATGGCCGTTCCCAAAAAGGCCGGAAAATTCCCTTGCGTAATTTATAACCGTGGTGGGAACAAGGATTTGGGAATGATCAATAATACATCCCTTGCCCGCTTTTTAGGAGAGATCGCCAATTGGGGCTATGTGGTTGTTGCATCGCAATACAGGGGCACTGATGGTGGCGAAGGCAAAGATGAATTTGGTGGGGCTGAGGTAAGTGATGTGTTGAACCTGATTCCACTGCTTTCTAATGTTGAAAAGGCGGATACCGCACGCATAGGTATGTATGGATGGAGCCGGGGAGGTATGATGACCTATCTGGCATTGACTAAAACCGACCGCATAAAGGCCGCCATAATTGGATCCGGGTTGTCCGATGCATTTGACACTGCTAAAAAGCGGCCTGAAATAGATTCGGTGTTTACCGAATTGATACCCGGATATACATCAAACCGGGATACTCTGCTAAAATCCCGTTCCGCCATTCAGTGGGCCGATAAACTGAATAAGTCGACCCCCATACTCATTCTGACCGGTAGTGCCGACTGGCGGGTTTCGCCGGAGCAGCAAATAGAAATGGTGAGCAAACTTTATGAACTCAAACACCCAGTTCGGTTTCATCTTTTCGAAGGAGGTCAACACAGCCTTATCGAGCATTCCAGGGAAGTGAACCATACCACGAAATTATTTTTAGATCATTATGTGCGCGACAGAAAAAAATGGCCTGATCTCCAGCCTCACGGTGACTGATATATGTTGGGAAAGATGTGGCAACATATTGTTATAATTAACCACGGCTCATTTTGCGGTCATGGAATGTTTTAATTACTTTTGACAACCAATTGAGTAATTGACTAACCACCCGGATTTCCTGCATTGAATATTTTATGGAATTGATTTATTACCTGATTTCGGCAGTCCTTATTTTGGCATCGTCAATGCCGTTTGTTTCTGATCAGCATTGGGTTTTCAGAATCTTTGATTTCGGAAGAATTCAACTAATGGTGCTTCAGTTGATCATGGTAATCGCCGGATTTTTTATGATTGAAGAACGTAATGCTGCATTCTGGTGTTTGCAAACTGCAATGGCCGGATTTTTTATTTATCATGCCATCATATTATTTCCATACACCCACTGGTATCATGTTGGGAGGCGCACCCCACAGTCAAAAGATTCTGAGAGCATTTCAATTCTTTCTGTGAATGTTTATCAAAACAATAAAGAATTTCAATTATTAGTAGATCTGGTTAAAGAAATCAAGCCGGACATTCTCTTGACAATGGAAACTAACAAGGATTGGGAGAAAGCATTGTCTGTACTCGAAGCCGAATATCCAAATGCAACTAAGGTGCCCTTAGAAAATACATATGGCATGCATTTTTATACCCGGCTAAAAATCTTGCGCGCAAAAGTTAATTATTTCATGGACGATGATTTGCCTTCTGTCGAGGTGGATCTGGAAACAAGAAATCATGAAAAATTTACTTTTTTTGGTGTGCATCCACCTCCACCAAGTCCTACTGAAAAAACAACTTCCAAAGAACGCGATGGCGAATTGCTGATGGTGGCAAAAATGGTCAGGAAAATAAAACATCCAGTGTTGGTAGTCGGTGATTTTAACAACGTGGCCTGGGCAAAATCCTCTGTCCTTTTCAGGAGAACATCGGAGCTGATTGATCCGAGGATCGGTCGTGGTTTTATTTCCACCTACCATGCAAAATATAAAATATTCCGCTTCCCAATCGATTTATTTTTTCACTCCACCGATGTTTTTATTGAAGAATTCAAAACCCTGCGTCCCATCGGTTCCGATCACTTACCGCAATACTGTAAATTCTACATCAACCATCAATCCCCTGTTCAGGAAAAAGAAGTAGAAACCGCCGAACCGGAAGAACTGGAAGAAGTAAATGAAATGATCGAGGAAGGACAGAAGGAAGCTAGCGCATGATTCGTGACGTGTTCACAAACCCTGCAGTGTAGCCACGTATAGAAATTCGTTTTAAAAAAACCAAGATTGCGCTTGTCACTTTTCTTATCATTATCTTTATCAACAACCCCTAACCCCTTTCGCTGATCTTTCTTCCCTTTTGGAATGAATTTTTCCGGTTACAGCAAATCTCTTTTTTTATCCGGCGATAGTTTCCATAAATTGGCATTTAAAATTGGAGTTATGAAAATACGTTACGCATTTTTTATTGTTTTTTTTCTTTTTGTACAGCTTCTTTCAGCTCAATCCTGGACCCATGTTGCTGGAAGATTAAAAACAGGATTGAAAGCGGCGATATGTATACCCGCGAACAAGGTGATATTGATATCATTTTTCAATTGATGGATTCTATGGAAGCTAACCGGTAAAAATTCATTTTTCTTTTAACTCAATCCACACCGGTGCATGGTCACTTGTTTTTTCCCATCCACGAACATGTTTATCGACTCCTGCTGCAATTAACCTTTTCCCAACATGTGGACTGAGTAAGAAATGATCAATTCTTAATCCTGCATTCCGGCCATAAGCATTTCTGAAATAATCCCAAAAAGTATAGATCTGCTCTTCAGGATAAAGTGTACGAATAGCATCTGTCCACCCCTGCTTCATAAGTTTTTTAAAAGCTGCCCGTGATTCGGGTAAGAATAAGGCATCTTTCACCCATCGTTCGGGTTTGTAAACATCCAGGTCGGTAGGAATTACATTAAAGTCACCGGTGAGCACAACGGGAATATTCGCATCCCACAATTCCTTTGCATGCAGTCGCAGCCTTTCAAACCATTGTAACTTATAATCAAACTTCGGACCCGGTACGGGATTGCCATTGGGAAGATACAGGCATCCGATCAGGATGCCATTTACTTTTGCTTCTATATAACGGCTGTGGCTATCCTCCGGATCACCGGGCAATACCCGGCGTATCTCTTCAGGAACAGGACCGCGGGAGAGGATCGCTACACCATTCCAGCTTTTCTGCCCGTGCCAGATAGCAGAATACCCTGCCTCGGCAATAGCAGTTTCGGGAAACTTTTCAGCCGGAGCTTTTAATTCCTGCAGGCAGACAACATCGGGTTTGGTTTCTTTTAACCAGCGAAGCAATACCGGTAAACGACCATTTACCCCGTTTACATTATATGTTGCAATTTTCATGAAACCAGATTATTCTCTTACATTTGAACTAAAATCAAGCCACTTTTACCTGCTTAATTAATGTATTCCGATGCGTTTTAACAACCACCCTGTTCATTTATTCCTATAGTAATTTTTTGTTTGTGGATGTTGCCGGTTAAAGCGCAGGATACCACACCTTCTGCAAATAAAATCAGTTACCGTCAAATGAAAAAAATGCAGGCACGGCAACAGATAAAGCAGTTGAAAGATGGTACACTGCTGGTGATGTTACATACAAGGAGTAAGTCGATATCCGCTTTAAGGAAAATTGGTAAGGATCCCCTTGCCGATAAAATAGCAACCAAACAACACTTATTTAATTTAGAGGTTGTCGCTGCTTTTAAAAAACATTTTAATTATTGCCCCACCCGCTTTTTCTTTACGGATGATGCACATTTTATAGCGGAAGAACAAATGGAAAAAGTTTTGTTCCTCAACGAAAATATGCAACCTGACTCTTCATTAACAACACTATTGCCACATTTTTACATTGCAGATTTTGGTATGGTGCAACGGGACACAGCACAATTTTTTTCAGAAAACATCAAACAAACTCAAGGAAACTGGAACATACGCAAGACTCCGGTGTACTATGGAAGTCCCGACCGCACTTTTAATGGCCTTGTGATCAGGAGTGCTAATTTCATACAACTGCGTCGGCCATTGCCTTATTATGTTCGAACTTTCGACTCCCTTTTTATCAAAAGAAGCCCCCGAAAAAACGGTGATTCGCCTGAATAAAAAACTCCGAAAGTTTTACAAACGTCACTCGGAGCATTAATTCCCGCAAAGACACTAAGGGTAGTGACCTTTGTGCCTTAGTGGGCAATCACAGCTGATTACTCGGAGCATTAATTCTCACAAAGACACTAAGGGTTTGTGACCTTTGTGCCATTGTGGGCAATTGTAGCTGATTACTCGCAACATTAATTCCCACAAAGACACTAAGGGTTTGTGACCTTTGTGGGCAATTGTAGCTGATTACTCGC
>JALYQW010000033.1 GCA_030855635.1 Bacteroidota bacterium
AAGGAAGGCACCCCGGGGTTGCTTTCATTCAATTTAAGGCCACTCACGGCATCGGATATACGCGGCAATCCACCGGCATCCTGAATTACGCGGTATTGAACAAGATGCTGTTTCAGCTGCTGATAATAGGTGTTATTTTGGAGCGGTTGTTCGTCGGACTTTCCCTCCAGAAGCATATCCAGCATTTCGGCATAATTTATTTTTTTGCGCGGGATATACCATTCCAGCCGTGCAAGATTCTGAACACTCCCGCTATATGTTTTCTCAGCATATTTAAAATAAGAAGCTGTAAGAAGCAAATCAATATAAACCGGCGCACTTATCTCTTGAGGGGTATACCGTAAGGGAGCGCTCCACGAATCACGAAGTTTAAGGAATACTGGCTGACTGTCACGTGCAGCGTACATATGTTCCATGATCCGTTCGTACAGATTATCTGCAGCAGCGGTTAATTCATTGTTAACACTCCAGGCCATTTGAGAGCCGCGATCGTTGTAAAATGAACTCACATTACGGACCAGGAAACTATCGGCACCAATGGCCTTATAAAAAGCCTGGAACTGCTCGGTAACTATAAGCGAATCACTGTAGTTGAATTCACTGTACACCTCACGGACTTTCCCTGAGTCTTGATTTTTATCATCGATGTTTTTACAAGAGATCAGCGTTGCTAAAGTGAAAAACAAAATACAGAAGTTGCTTAAATTCATACAGGCGTTAAGTTCAAAATGTTCTGGAAAAACCTTACAAAACCATGCCAAATAAAAACGAAAATTAAAAATAATATTCAGCCAGATAAATTCTTAACCGTGTTTTTTATGAAAAAGCATTGGCTTTAAAATCTCTTATTATTGATAAGCAGGTGAAAAAATAAAGAGTAATGATCCTCCGGCAAGATACTGTCGCACTTTGGGCATTTCAGCAACCGGAACTGCGGGACAACCATAACTTCTGCCAAGGCTGCCGGTATTTTTAATAAAATCCTCACATACATATGCTGCACCATGAATGATGATCTCGCGCTTGCGTGCATTATCGTTAATCCCTTTTTCAAGACCTTCCAGCAATAGCGCTTCTCCATGCTTCGGACTTTGGATCACATCATTAACCAGGTAAAAACCGGGACTACTCATAAACGATTGCGGTTTGTTTGAAAAGGAAGTAGCCATTAGTGAACCACTATTTTTCCCATGTGCCACAAACGTGTTCAGCACCAGTTTCCTGTTATCGAGATCAATAATAAATAATCGTTTTTCGCTGGATGCTTTGCTAAAATCTGCAATGGTAACAAACTTCTTTTCAGGATGGTAGGTATCAACACCTTTCATTGCTTTAGTAAAAACATCATAGGAGAGTCGACCTTCCAGAAGCAACTCTTTATAGAGAATCTCTTCGGGTTCGATTACTGGTTCAGAAATTTTAGAAGGAGCCGAAACTTTAGCAGGTGCTATTTCCCCAACATTCAGAAAGAGAAACAAAAACAGTTGGAGTAGGAGCATTGGGAGAGGAACGGTTAAGGTAGTAAATTGTTATTACTTAAAGAGTAGATTTTGCAAGTTTTTTTTACTTAAAATTCATATTTCATTGGCTTTTAAAACCTTATGACATTTTGTCTGAGTATTTGAATATTTTACATTTGGGATTGGTTTTAAAATAAATCGTATTTCCTATCCCTACCTGAGTAGCATTGACTGCACACTGAAAATTGATTGTGGCGGGGAGGGAGGGGGAGGGGGCAAGTGAAGTGATAAGGCTTAGTCGATGTTTCCTGGCTGTAAATATTTTATCAACACCACAAATAGGTTTCGGAATTTTATCCGATTTTTGATTTTTTATTTTTAATATCATTTTCTTATGACACATAAAACATCAAGTGATTTTGCCGTTTCGGATACAAAAAACCATTCCAAAGCATTTCCTGATTTTCACAATTACGATGGCGAGTACTATCGAATGCTTGGGAGTCGTCATTTTTTTCCGGAAATGTTTTTTTACCTGCGCACAAAACAACCTCCTCAAATAATAAACTACGAAAACATAGATGCGCTAAAGGCCATTGACGGCATTTGTGAAAACTTAGGATTGAATCTCAATTCAGCCATAACTTGCAGGTCAGTGAATTTTGAGCAGTCCCAGCACAAAACCGAATCAAGGATTATACAGATCACCGATCAGATCATATTATCTTATAATTATCACAATGATGATTTGACAGTGATGCATACAAATTCTACTTCAGCATCAGATTTAATTTTATTGGAAGAAATCATACGTAAATTTTCAAAAAATAAAATCCTTAACCATTTAAATTTGCTGGTGTATGAACAGGAAATGGGAGGGTTCCGACTAAATGAATTTAAACTACCAGAAGTTGTTGCGGAAATTAAACAGCATTACAACGATGATTTTGTTCCTGTTAACGATATCATTATGCAGCGCCTTTCGGAAAACAAAAGCAAGGGTATCGTACTCCTTCACGGTGCACCGGGAACAGGTAAAACCTCTTACATCCGTTACCTGATAGGATGTCTCAATAAAAAAATGATTTATATTCCCTCCAATGTGGCACTTCGTCTTGGTGATCCCGAATTCCTGCCTTTCCTGCAAGATCAAAAAGATAGTGTGCTCATCATTGAAGACGCTGAAGACATTTTGCAAGAGCGTAAAGGCGGTGACAGCGGTGCCATCGCCAATCTCCTTAACCTTAGTGATGGCCTTCTCTCCGATTGTCTCAACATACAGATTCTTTGTACCTTCAACGCACCGTTGACTCAAATCGACAAAGCTCTTCTCCGCAAAGGTCGTGTCATTGCAAGTTATGAATTTAAGCCGCTTACTATTGATAAATCCAATCAACTTTTGCAATCACTGCATTCCGATTTTATCACTTCAAAAGAACTCACGCTTGCTGAAGTGTACTATCAAAAAGATGCAGACTATTTGAAGGCAGAGGAAAAAACTATTGGATTTGGGCAATAATTAAATAAACTCCAAAGGACAAAGGGAAAATTTTTAGGATTGAATTGCAACTACGTTTCTTTAATAGGAACAGCTCCCGTTTTAAAAGCAAACAGCACAATGCCCGTTCGTGACTTGACATTTAATCCAATGCACACCATAGTCAATAGGCTTTCCATTTACCCCTTTGTTATCTCCTAATCTTGACCTCACCCCCGACCCCTCTCCGGAATAAACTTTCTTTCTCCGATGCAAACATTTTGTCCGGAGAGGGGAGAGAATTACGCTCGGCCTCACCCCTGACCCAACTACTCGATACCTGCAATACCTACCTCCCTTCTCCCGACAGAAACATTCCTGAAAATTCGTAATGTAATTTCGGGAGAAGGGTCGGGGATGAGGAAATCTACTACAACCCGGGTCAGTTTGAGCCGGAAAAAGGGGGCCTAGTTGAACGGATATTCCAATTTACTATTAAAAGATATTGCTTTGAAAAAACCTTCACCACTCCAGCGAAAATCCATCCACAACTTTCTTAACCGATCTGCGAATACCTGACATGAGCCTTTCGATACCGAATGCATCGGGATTATACCGGTAACCCATCCAGTTATCAAATTCCTTTAAGGATTTTTTATTACGGGTTTCGATTACTTCCAACAGTTCAGCATATCCATGCACTCCTCCTACATCTTCGGGCGGGCAGCACCTCGCACCTGCCACCACGGCGGGATAACCAAAGGGTGAGGTTTCAAATTTCCGGCCTCTGAAAATTATCCGGTGACGCCAATTATCTCCAAAATCGTATGTATAAAAAATGCAGTCGTCCACATTCCGGAATATATCCCTTAATTTAAATTCTTTGGGACTATTTCCTGTGAACAACTCCTTTGTTGGATCATATTCCGGCAAAATAAATTCTATATGGTGTTCTTCCAGGCTCCTGGTAAACGAATACAAATGGCAATTTTCCCATCCCATCGTCACCTGAATTACTGCGTGAAGTTCATGAAGCGTGGTGTTTTGTTTCACCTCAATAATGCGCCAAACGGGAGGTGTTGTTTTTAACAGAATAATTTCGAAAATGAGAATTGTGGGTTTCATTGTCGTATATAAATTTAAAGAAATTCCTTTTTCATCCCTGTAAAAAATATGCTTTCACAATCAAATCATACTGATCACTTCCATTCTACTCAAAGCATCTTCAATATTCCCGCCAATATCACCATTACTTTCATCAGCAAACTGTAAAGCTTTTGTCCTCTCTTCAACAGCAATACCTGCATGTATTCCTGACAGTATGTTGCCGTTGTTTACTGATTTCCTCGCCTGTTGCATCAGTTGGTGAACTTTTAAGCCCACATCCCCAACACGATTTCTTTCAATAAATCCGTTACGTTTCACGGCGCTGTTCAAAATGGTGTTTATTATTTTTCTGTAAAAGGAAACCGTTCCGGTGTCTTCGGCAAACCGGATCATTAATGAAGATCGAAATTCACGATTATCCAAACTGTATTGCAGTATAAACGATCTTAAATCTTCGTCAGATATTTTTTCGAGCAAATGCTTTATCTGCTTATCAACCGGTTCCCTTGCAGTACTCTTAGAGGATTTCTTTTTTACCCTTTCGGGAGATGAATTCTGTTGTCCATTTTTTTTAAAAACCAATTGAAACAATACAGCAGCAACATGTTTACATACCGGCCCAAGATCGTATGGACAACTACACCGGTGCTCTGTAATTTGATTTTGCTTCAATTTTATTTGAACCTCATATACCTCCGCACCTTCAACAAAAACCTGATGGTTCCGCTTGAAATTTCTGTGAGTTCCGAGACATACCCATTTTAAAATAGCTGAGCCCTCACTTCAATATCCTTTCATCGATCTCATGTTCAAAATTGTCAATCGTCATGTATGTTGTAATTATTTATAATACCCTCCTCCATAAACACTCACAGATATTCAATGGTGAATGGAGTTGCTAACTTTAACTTTAAAGTTACTAAAGTTCCCGAATTAACCTGCATTTAATCTAAATTTTTGATAACAAAGCAATATTTTTATCAATCCTATCTAGCGCCTTATTCAGATCATTCCTGTCAGGTGGATTCCCAAAAAAAATATCATCAATCTCATAATCATCCGCATCTCTGATTTCTTTAATCAGGATTTTGACTTCCCGAATATATTCTTTTTCATTCTCGCAATCATAAGATAACAATCCGAATTGCAGGGTAAGATCGTGGTTGAATTTTTCGGCTTCAACAAGAATTGCCTTATAGGTTTTTGAAGAAAGGTCATCGGTGTCCATAGTTTGTTTGAATTTTGAATATTAATCTTTCTTTTGCGAATCTATAAATTTCCATATCAAAAAATAAAAAAGGACATAGCAACCCGTTATTCCCGCAACTCCGGCTTAATCCGATTCATTTGCCGAAACGGAACTGTGAACGCGGGATTTTGTAAATTCTTCTCTATCAACAATTTACATATGCAAATGGTAGGGGGATGAAGATGCAAAGGTGAACCAAGGCACCTCCGTTAACCATGATTTCCTCTCGTTACTCTGATGCAAATTTTTTCCCGCAAAGGCACGAAGACGTACACGGAGACACTAAGTTATGGTGGTGAACAAGAGAACTTCCGTTAACCTTTGTTTCCTAGATATTTCATTCTGCCAATCATTCCAATTTGGCAATCACACCATACACATTCGAACGTCAAATTTAAATCAGGAATGGAAAAACATTCGGAGAGACTTATTAAAC
The DNA here is from genome assembly GCA_030855635.1 of Bacteroidota bacterium. Classification (GTDB taxonomy): domain Bacteria; phylum Bacteroidota; class Bacteroidia; order AKYH767-A; family OLB10; genus JADKJB01. The sequence goes on from JALYQW010000033.1 coordinate 5,730, forward strand.
ATAATTTACAATTAAAAAAATATTTTCAAAAACGCGAATGGGTATACCGCTTTAAAATTAAAGTTAAAAGTTACAGCTGTAAATAAGATTTCAGAAATTTAAATTAGTAACTCTGAAAGTTAATTATATTATTGAATCTCCGTGTAATGAATGTAGAATTTGTCAGGACCTTCATTGTTGAAAATGTATTGTGGAGCAGCATAATTCTTTCCGCATTTATCCCGGGAAGCTTTAGTGAACATTTCGGATTTAGGGTAATTAGTAATTTCATTAACATAAAAATTATGTTCTACACGAACGGTATCGCCCATTGTTCTATAAGTAATTAAATTATAAAACTTGAAGGGGGAATTTGAATTGTCAAACTTGACAGAATTAATTTTGTTTTTAGATGGATACTTCCTTAATTCACAATGTAAATATGGTGTTTTAGATATGTGGTATTCAAATACGACAATCGAAGCATTTGGCGGAATTGTCAATTCAGGATTTTCTTCAAATGAAGTTGATTCTCCTAAAGTATTTGTTGTGGTAACTTTTCGTGAACTATAATATGATAAAGGGTAATTATAGGTAGAACGAACTGTAGAAGAATTTTAAGATTCCGAAAATACCCTGTTTTTAAAATAAACATTTGCATATCCATTTAACACAAAAAATGTTTTAGATAAATCCAATGTTAAATCCTGTGCTGTTTTATTTTTCATTACAAATCCAATGTTTCCATCTTCATCCCATAAATCATATGTAATTTTGCAGTTTGTATCTTCAACAACTATTTTTTTCTCTTGAATTGTACCCTTATCCACTGAAGTTCTAAGTATCTGATAGTAATGCATAGTTGTGCATGATGAAAGAAATAAACACAATAGAATCAGTGGGGCTGCAGAAGTTTTCATTCAAAGATTTTAGAAGATTAAAGGAATAGATTTCCAACAATTAATTAAATTATACTCCAAAGCTAAATTTTACTTCTCAATCCACAAAGCAATATTCAAAAAAATCCGAAATATCCTCTGGTTCCCGTAAACTGCACGGTGCCGGCAGAATACGCGGTTTATATTTATGATTCGCAAGGAAAATTATTGCAAAAATTTACCGGAATAACTGCTTCCTCGCTCCAATTCGATGTTACCCAACTGCCACCAGGGGTGCTTTTTATTAACTCGGTGTTTGGTGATACAATTGTGAGGAGGAAGGGGATGAGGGAATGAGAGAATGGGGGAATTAGAGAATGAGAGAATGAGAGAATGGGGGAATTTGAATAACATTTTTATACCTCGTCTTAGCGGACGGGGTTTTTTTTGCCGTAAGGACGATAATCTTTTTTTGAAAAAATTCCAATGCATTTGGTTTCATGAATACTTAGGAACCGATCGACGGTCAAGTTGTAGCCCTGATCCGGAACTGATTCTACAGCAGCACCCCTGATGGGGCAATAATTCTACATTATGGACATGCTCAAAGTCTGATAGCGCGCAAAATCAGTCATAGTCTGTTATGGCACAATTTTTAACCTAATTAGTAATCTAACTTAAAACTATAAATCATGAAACCAAATTTTTTAAAAGATCTCATTATTATGGGGGGCCTCGTGACTGTAACAGCTTTTGCAGCATGCGACAATAAGCCGGATGATGCTAAAGAGGCAGCTGAAGAGGTCAACGAAGAAGCAATTGATACCAGGAAAGGTGAAAAAGACGCGCAATTCCTCGTAGATGCAGCAGATATCAACCTAATGGAAATGCACATGGGCCGAATGGCTTCAACCAGTGCAACCATGCCTGCAGTAAAGGATTTCGGTAAAAAACTGGAAACCGACCACAAGAAAGCTTATGATGAGCTTGTAGCTTTGGCAGCCGCCAAAAACATTACCATTCCAAGCACAACTTCGGAAGATATGATGAAAGACCACCAGGATTTAAATGAAAAAACCGGTTACGATTTCGACCGTGCTTTTAGTGATGACATGGTTGATAGTCATGAAAAAGCAATCAACACCTTTGAAGAAGCTGCTGAAGATTGCCAGGATCCGGAAATCAAAGCCTGGGCAGCTAAAATGCTTCCTGACCTAAGAGCGCATTTGGATCAGGCAAAAATGCTGAAAGATCGTTCTAAGGATATGAAATAATAATTTTTAGAGGTTTACTTTAGTGGGCCTTAATTTTTCTTAACGCCTTCGGATAAACAACTTACTCAGTTGCGATACCGAAGGCGTTTTTTTGTGTGTTCCACATTTAAAGGACACAGCAATGAGCCGAATTTTTGAGATGTTGTTGAAGTCTTAATCGACGTAAATCAGTGGAAAAATATCTATCTTAAACTGGTAGTGAAAAATAAAACCTAAAGCGGGTTAATATTCGTAACGTTTAATTCTACCACCGCCCCGACAGGGAGTTTGGGACAAATTATGGCTGCCACAAAATTCTGACTGTTGAGTCCCGAGCCTTTGCACTGACCTGTTAAGGTGTACTCAACAGTCATCATCCATTTATTAGTACCGGGATGGTAACATAATCCGCCCTGGTGGTTCAAGCCATTGCCCTGATCTGTTTTAATACTTCCACAGATTAAACTATATTTATTGAAATCAATAAATCCAAAAGGCATAGAATCGACATGAAACGAAAATTTATTTTTATAAGCGATACTATCATCGATAACGACTAACGGGTCACTTACGCCATATCGATATTCCGTTTGATAATTTGAATTCTTAACAGGAATGTATCCTTCCATACAATGAAGTTCGCCCAACGATTTGGTGAAACACGCTTTCCTGCATGCCGAAAACAAAAAGGACATACACAAAATCATCATCATAATATAAAATGATCCGATGATTTGCTTAAGAGTTCTAATATGTAACAATCGCATGATTTTATAAATTATTCTTTAACGTTATGGTACTATCAAAATCTATAACCTGCATTGATTCCAAAAGAAAACCTGACATTATTCAGCGTACCATTGGAGTAACTATAAGCCTCGGTCGCCTGGCTGTTCTTTTTGGTTCCTAAATCTGGTGTACCGATACCACCAAAAATTGAAACTGAATATTTTTTAGCGGGCTGAATCATCACGCCGTTTTTAAGCCACAATGAAAAAAAGTCGGAGTTATTTTTCTTTATAGAAAATGATCCCGGCTGAGAATCAACAGCTACATACTCATAATAATTAAATTGTCCTATTTGCAAGCCGGGTCCATAATAATATTTCACCGTACCCTGCCCTGAAGAAAACCGGTTATATTCTATACCGATACTGTAAACTTTATTGCGGTAAAAATAAGCTCCTGTAGGGATTGACGAGCCAATGGGGTTGTGGTTATCGTATTTATCTTTGGTGATCCCGATGTTGGCCATACCGAATGATATCGGGATTACCAGCACCGACTTTCCGTTTTTAGAAGTGTGCTCATAACCGAATGAAATCATACCCATAAGCAAATCCGTAACGGTTAGTGTTGCAGCATTCCTGAAAAAATCAACAGCACGCGGATCGTATTTGATTACTCTGGGTGTCGGAAAAGGCTTTGGAGGAAGGTGTGCATATTTCACTAAAAAAGTATCTACTATACCGTTAGCATAAGTGATTTTTATTACATCCTGTTTTGGGATAAGGTATACTTTACTATTAAGGTTGGGAACTTTTTGATATTTTACATCTTTGGGATTAACCTCAAGCACCTTGGAAACGATTCGTATCCTTTTGCGCGTGAAAATAGTATCCTGGGCGAGTAACTCCCCAAAAGAGCCCATCAGCAAAAGAAAACTCACCACATACCCTGACGCTGTATTTTTATACATCTACCCTGTTTAGCCAGGATAAATGTATAAAAATATGGGTTGTCAGCAAAATTTATTTACATTACATCAAGAGTAAGGATTGTCAGGCAGGTACACCGGGGGCCACTTCGCGTTCCCAGAAACGGTGGAATGCCACAGCTTTCACAAAATCCCTGGTGCTGCCATTAATAACCACACCCGGGAGTTGGTTTTTGTCATTCATTTCATTTCCAACATAAGAAGCGCGTATCAGGTCGATGCCTTCATTGGCTGCACCAATGGGTTTGCAATGCTTGTACATTTCGTTAATAAAATGAATGGCATCTGGATTAGCACTTAATGTCTGAGCCGAATTTTTCCCATCCGGAACATACACTGCATCAAACAACACGGATGCGGTATGCAGAAAACTGTGATCCACTTTGATGGAATTGCCCTTTGAGCCTTTTAGCATGCCCAGTTTAGTAGCTATAATTTTTGTCATAGCGCCTTCACCCTCGAGTGCTTTTTGAATCGATGCCAGAGATGCCTCATCCACTCCCTGCTCTGCCAGGATTGCGATCTTACGACCTTTAATTGAATTTTTTGGCGTGTTAGCCATACTCAATGCGGGAGATTCACTTATAGCCTGAGTAACCTTTACAGGCTGATAATTTTTAGGATCAGCCCCTGCAGGGAAGCTATGGTTCATTGGAAATTCGGGTTTGGCCGGAACGGGTATACCCAATCCTGCCGCCACATTTTTAGTCAGTGTTTTATCAACTTGTGTTAACAGTCCTACCATCCGATCGCGAATGTAAGGGCGTTCCAGTTTACCCAACTCAAAAATAAGCGCGTTGGTAAGATGACGTTTCTCATCGGCACTTTGGCTGTTATAAAAAAGAGTAGCCTGGCTAAAGTGATCAAAGAAACTTTTGCTGCGTCCACGTATTTTATGGGCATCAATTCGTTCGGTAAAGCTAGCGAAACCACCTTCCGAAACTTTTGCCTGGAAGGGGCAACCATTGCTGATGGTATTAGGATCATAGCTTGTGGGCTCGCTATTGATTGTTTGCCGCATGTGTCCGTCGCGCTGGTTGTTGTGCATTGGCGCTACGGTGCGGTTGATCGGAATTTCATGAAAGTTGGGACTTCCCAGTCGGGATAACTGTGTGTCCGTATATGAAAATAATCTTCCTTGCAACAGAGGATCATTTGTGAAATCAATTCCCGGTACAATATGACCCGGATGAAATGCTATTTGTTCTGTTTCCGCAAAGAAATTATCGGGATTACGATTTAAAGTAAGTTTTCCTACACGAATTACCGGAACAATTTCTTCAGGTATTAATTTCGTAGGATCGAGTAAATCAAAGTCGAAATTGTGCTCATCTTTTTCGGGAACGAGTTGCAAACCTAATTCATATTCCGGAAAATTTCCGGATTCAATAGATTCCCAAAGGTCGCGACGGTGAAAATCGGAATCCTTTCCAGATATTTTTTGCGCTTCATCCCAGGCAACAGAATGTATCCCCGCCAAGGGTTTCCAGTGAAACTTCACAAAATGAGATTCTCCTTTGTTATTTATTAAACGGAAAGAGTGAACGCCAAATCCCTCCATCATACTGAAGCTCCGGGGAATGGCGCGATCGCTCATAACCCACATGATCATATGCATACTCTCGGGCATGGTGGAAATAAAATCCCAGAAGGTATCATGCGCTGAAGCGGCCTGTGGCATTTCATTATTCGGTTCCGGCTTCACCGCATGTACCAGATCCGGAAATTTAACAGCATCCTGTATAAAAAACACAGGCATGTTATTTCCTACAAGGTCGAAATTTCCTTCATCTGTATAAAACTTTACGGAAAATCCTCTTACATCTCGTGCAAGATCCGTAGAGCCACGTGACCCTGCAACGGTTGAAAAGCGGACAAATACCGGAGTGGGTTTTGATACATCATTTAAAAAACGCGCCCTGGTATATTTTGTAAGTGGTTTATACAATTCAAACATGCCATGCGCCCCCGATCCCCGTGCATGAACAATTCTTTCAGGAATCCTTTCATGATCGAAATGGGTAATCTTCTCACGCAAAATAAAATCTTCCAGCAAACTCGGTCCACGTTCGCCTGCCTTTAATGAATTCTGGTTATCATTTATAGGAAGTCCCTGATTAGTGGTAAGGAATTGTCCGTCACCGTTAGTGGTATTTTGCTGAAGATCTTCTGTTTTTTTATTACGGGGTTTTTGTGGAGTACTTTTTTTCTTTGCCATGGCAGGGAAGGTTAAAAGGTGAATTAATTATAGGATGAATATATTTTAGCTGATGAAATCGCAATCCGTCTCACAATTTGAATAATGGGTTAGTGTGTGCAGGTTAAAGGACTTTCTGAAAAGTTAGTGATGTGAATGAAAACTCCTTAACAAAATTGTGCCAAACACCAAGGATGCGGGTTACAGCGTATCAGGAAAAGCGGGATGAGCAAAATATTCCACAAAAACTAAAAGGGCTCTTCGCGAACACGAAACCTCACCACATCATCAAAATTAATCCTTGACCATATCATTCACCGGCAATGTAAAAAAGAATGAAGTTCCTTTCCCCATCTCACTCTCCACCCTTATTTTACCTCCGTTAGTTTCTATAAAACCTTTTGTCAGCAACAGCCCGATTCCAGCACCTTTATCGTCTTTACGTTTATTGGCCAGAGCTTCCAGGTTCGGAATAAACAAATTGCTTAGAACTTCCTCCGACATTCCTTTCCCCGTATCATGTATTTCTATTTCCACAGACTCTTCACTTTGCTTGCACGAAACAGTTACTGAAGAAGCAGGATTAGAGTGCTTCACTGCATTTGAAAGAAGGTTTTGAAAAACTGAAACCATCATTTTCTCATCTGCAAAAACTTCAATTGCTTCATCAATAGTATTTACCAGTATAATAGAATTTGCTGCTGCAATCACCGATAGATTTTTGAAGACGGCGTTAACACAATTGGAGATTTTAAGTTTTTCAGGTGTAAATACCTGGGAGGCATACTTTATACGCGCCCACTCCACCAGATAGTCGAGCATGTTCAGTTCCTCCTTAGAAGCAACCTGGATCATGTTAATCATGCTTTTGGCTTCCAAAGGATCCATCTTATCATAGTCCTCTTTTAAAAACTCGGCGATGGATATAATACGGGAAAGTGGTGATCGTAAATCGTGCGACAAAATGGCTAGGATATTTTCCTTGTGCGCGTTAAGCTCCTCGAGATCCGAAATGTATTTACTAATTGCCTCTTCCGACTTTTTGCTTTCTGTCAGATCGCGAAGTATCTTAACGTATCCCAGCAATTTTCCTTCGATTCCTAATAGCGGAAATACAAGACCATAAGCAAAAAATTTAGAGCCATCCTTGCGCATATGCCATCGGTTATCAACTGCTCTTCCTTCTCTTTGTGCAATATCAATCTCACCTTGTGGCACCGCATTGGCGATATCCTCCTTGGTGAAAATAGTTTCAAATTGCTTTCCCATAATTTCATTTGTTTCGTACTGAAATATGTTAGTCGCCCCCGAGTTCCAACTGTTAATATTTAATTCATTATCAACTGTAAAAATGGAATAATCAAGCAAGCTGTCGATGATCTGACTGTAAAATTCCGAGGCTGAAACATAATCGGGCTTAAACAAGCCTGAATTGTTTTGCATTTGCACTTTCACGTTTTCGTTATCGGAAACTGAATCAGCGTTCTTAAACTTGTTAGGCATTTTTAATTATTTTGGGCGACTTTAAAGTTATCTACTCTGGTTTTGAATAATTATAAACCCTCTGTTTATTTTAACCAGAAAAGCCGGGCCGCTGCAAGCAATCAGGGTACTAATTTTTTAATACGAGGTTCTCAATTCCACGCGCCTGTTTTTAGCACGGCCATCGGTTGAAGTGTTATCGGAAATTGGTTTCGTTTCTCCGAAGCCCTGGGCTGTCAAACGGGATTCCATAATTCCTTTGCTCATCAGGTAAGTTTTAACCGATTCGGTACGTTTTTGTGACAGGGTCATATTATAATCATCTTCCCCCTGACTGTCGGTATGTCCATCAATATTCAGGTTTGCTGCTTCGTATTTCTTAAGGATATCCGCAAGCTCATCGAGTTGAACCAGCGAGGCCACTTTAAGTTTATCGCTATTGGTTTCAAAAAATATTTTGCTGGCAATCTGTGTGATTTTCTTCACATCTTCTTTGGTCATTTCAGGACAACCTTTGTTGGCAATGGTTCCTTTAGCATCCGGACAACGGTCTTCGTTATCGGCAACTCCATCACCATCGGTATCGGGGCAACCCTTTAAAGCCAGGGCGCCTGCTTTATCAGGACAAGCATCATCTTCATTTACCAGTCCGTCTTTGTCATTATCAAGGGTACAACCTGAAGCATCCACTTTATAACCTTCTTTGGTGCCAGGGCATTTATCTTCCAAATCTGCCACGCCATCTTTATCTTCATCAGGGCAACCTTTAAGTGTTGTTAAGCCTGCAACATCAGGACATGAATCATCTTTATCTGTTATGCCATCACCATCTTTATCAGGGCAACCTTTCAAAGCGGCAATTCCAGCAATATCAGGGCAGTCATCAACGTGATCAGCCACACCGTCTTTATCCCTGTCAAGCGGGCAACCTGTTTTATCAACAGTTATACCGGCAGGTGTTGAAGCGCATTTATCACTGCGGTCTGCAACACCATCATTATCTTCATCCTTCTTTTTGCCAATATTAAAAGTCAATCCCACAGAGTGCAATAAAAATGCATCGTTGGCATTCTCTTCGTACCCATCTTTATCATCGTTTGTCGAATACAAAACAGTTTCCTGGATATTAAACATCAAGCTGGGACTCAATCTGAAATTCAATCCTGCACCAAATGAAGGAGCAGCATAATCAATCTTGCTCTTATCTTTAACTGTAGGATTGTTGGCAAATAAAATCGCACCTGCACCAACAAAAAGATAAGGTCTTATAATAGATTGTGGACCAATAAGGTTAAAACGAATATTGGCCGTAACTGACGACAAGCCCGATCTGAAAGCCGCAGTATCGGTCTTATACCCTGCTTCCCCTTTTGTAAAAAACAAATTAGCATCAAAGTGCCGGGAAATATACCGGGAAAACGAAAGCCCTCCGAATCCATAATACGCCTGGTCAGTTTTGTAAAATCCTTTTCCTAAATCACCGCTGTACTGCTGTACACCTCCATGTAAACCAACATTCCATTTTTTATCCTGTGTTTGGGCAGTTGCAATAAATGTAAATGCCATGCAAATACACATCATTAGTACCTGTTTTTTCATTTTTGTTTTTTAAACTATTTCCTCTGTTTCACTTATGTATATATTCAGTCTATCAAAGTGTTTAATAATTAAAGAATTAGAATCCTAAGTAAAATAATCCACGTATTGGCAATCGCTATAAATCCGACCCGGAAACGACAAATGAAAAAACTAACACATATTAGAAAATGCGACTTTCGCAATCATCCCAATCATAGACTTAAATGCGATTCGAACTTTATGTTCACTCTTCATATCCTGACTTAATCACCGTACATATCATCTTAAATTGCTCATATGCGTTGAAACAATGACTTGCATGTGCCGGTATAACAATGCCCTCGCCCAAACGCAACTTGTATTTTTTATGATTTATTTCAACTTCTGCTGTTCCATCAATAATTTGAATGTAACTATCATACGGTGAAGTTTTTTCAGCCAGTTCTTCACCCTCATCCAATGACGAAATGGTGATATTCCCTGTCGATTTCCGGATGATGGTTTTACTTACCACTGACTTGGGAACATATTCAATAATTTCAACGATTATATGACTTTTTGACTTTACAAGTTCCGTGAAATCATTGTTGTTCCCAGGTGGAATTTGTGAATCAGATTTCATGAATTTACTATTAAACTTTTAACAAATATCGCCTTTCAATGCCGATTAAGTCTTACACAATTTTGGCTATTTGTTACATAATTCACAGATTTTGCCCAAAAAAACTTCATGTTCGCCAAATACTTACTAAATTTTAGCCATTTTTCTAAAATATGTATACTTTTAACTATATATAACCCCCTTTGTCATGAAACAGTATTACCTACTTTCCTTATTAGTTTTGCTGGTGATCACCCCGGGTAAAGCCCAGTTAACCGGCATGTCGCCTTCGCTAGCCATCAATGGTCAGACGCTTAATTCCACCATTACCAGTAACGGTCTCTTCATTCAGACCAGCAGTCCTTCGGGGAATTTTTACGAGGTCTATCTACAGCAGGGCGCCTATATCATTCCTGTTTGGGACTTCTCAACCTGGGGGTGGGGATGGGGGGGGAACCTGAACGTGTGGGATGGCAATACTGCTGAAGTTAGTTTCTCCATACCCCAAACTGCACCTGCCGGGGTCTATGATTTACATGTAACATTAGGAGATCCTTTTTATCCGGTTTTTAACCAAACCTATCATACTTTACCAGCTGCTTTCACGGTATCGCCACCTGCAGGTTATATCACAGGTACCGTATACGAGGATTTGAATTATAATGGAATCAAAGATGTTGGTGAACCTCCCATAGCGAACCGGACGGTTCAGTTACTTCCCTCAATGGTTTCTATGTATACAGACGTCAGTGGCAACTATAGTTTTGCAGTTGCCAATGGCAATTACACCGTAGTGCTCCAAAATCAAACGTCACCTTATATGTTTAATACTTCACCGGCTTCACTGGCCGTAATCGTAAATAATGCCAATGCGCCCAATAATAATTTTGGGCTGCGGCATGTCTTAAATTCCATTACGCCCAATATCGGATACAGGGGGATGACAAAAACCCATCAGATCGTTTCTGATTATCCCATATTTGTTCCCGGCAACAATTCCAATGGTAACATTTCACAGGTGCGGATCTTTTCATCACCCTACATAACACCTTCTCTTGCTTCCATAAATGTTATTGACAGTTTTACTGTATGGGTTACTATCACCGTTCCGGTAGGGGCAACAACAGCCAGTAATATTGACATTACCATATTAACCTACACTCCCTATTACGGCTACCATTATCTGAAACAAAAGTTCAACATCCAGGCACCTCCGGCATTTGTGTCGGGAACCATGTTTTTTGATCAGAATCAAAACAAAATTATGGAAGCGGCGGAGCCACGCATTGCAGGTGTAAAAACGAAACTTACGCCCGATAGTTCCATTGCTTTTTCCGATAATGCCGGAAATTATGCCATGGGTTCATTAGGTGGTCAGCAAGTGCTTTCTCTTGGCAATAACATAACCGGACTAGCACTTTTTACCGACTCTGCTACCTACACTTTCAATGCTACCGGCCTGATTACAAACAAAAATTTCGGATTTATTTCAACGTATCCTCCGTACTCTATTAATGTGGGGCAAATTTCATTATTCTCGCGATGCAACTCCCAACAATATCTGCAATTCAATGTCAAAAATATTAGCAACACCACTTACAATGCCACTGTCTGGATTAAACGATCACCCCTGATGACATTTATCTCGGCGAATTATCCGGTAGCTGGGATTTCAAATGATACCATTTATTTATCTGTGTCCAATATAACTCCATTTAGTACGGTTTATATAAATGCTTTATTTGCTTTGCCTGGGGCAGGCAACACCCTTGTATATGTAGCAGGAGCCAATTCATTGAATGCTTCGGGAGTTGTACAACAAACTTTCACCATGCCGGGGAGTAGCTCAGTTTTCTGTGCCTGGGATCCAAATGATAAACAAGTAACCCCTCCCGGAATTTTAGCTGAAAATTATACCCTCATGGGTGACACACTTACCTATATGGTCCGTTTTCAGAATACCGGAAATGATACTGCTTTTAATGTTGTGATCCTGGATACTCTGAACAGTAATCTTAACTATAGTACGTTCGAACTTCTTGGAAATAGTCATTCGCTGAAAACCGAAATTGAAAAATCAGGAGCCATCGCATTTACCATGAATAATATTATGCTTCCCGACAGCAATGTGAATGAAGCTAAAAGTCATGGTTATATTCGCTATCGCATTCTGGCCAAGGCAGGATTGCCCGATGAAACAATTGTTACAAACACCGCACATATTTTCTTCGATTTTAACCCTGCAGTTGTAACAAACATTACTTTAAATACACTGGTCTACCAACTGCCTGATCCCGGGCCACTACCTGTTGAACTTGTGGAGTTTTCGGCAACACCAGAAAAAGACAAGGTTAGAATTAGGTGGAAGACCTTATCGGAGATTAATAACGACTATTTTACCGTGGAAAAAAGTTTAGATGGTCATCATTATTTTGAAATAGGAACGATTAAAGGTGCCGGAACATCATCGAACAGCAATAATTATTTGCTGACCGATTATGAGCCTGTTCACGGACTTCAATATTACCGCTTACGCCAGACAGATTTTAATGGTGACCGTGAGGTATTTGAACCGGTGAGTGTACGTTGGAGTAAAGAGACAAAATATTTTGTTTATCCCAATCCATCAGATGGCCGGGTATTTTTAAGTTCGGAGCCGGGTAATGAACAATCCGGTTCGATGATTATTACTGACATCCAGGGAAAACAAGTGCTGGTGAAAGAGATTTTCATTGGGAAAGACACGTATACCACACCGTTACTCAACACCACTGAATTTCTGGAAGCAGGAAGTTATTTTGTAAATATTATTTTGGAAGAGCAATCGTTTAAGCAGTTGCTGATTGTAAAATAATTTATTCCAGGTAACACGTGTGAATAAGCTTGGTAACGGGCCCCAGCCGACAGTCCATATAATTGGGGTTGATTGTTAAAAACAAAAAGTTTCCAAAACCAGGCCAACATCTTTTGCAAACCTGCGACGAAATTACCGCGTAACCTCTCCCAACAATGGGTGATATATCACGTTTGGCTTTCTTATTATGCTTGTATTATAAGATCCGTAGAGAACGGAAACCAAATGTTGGTTCCTTCATTTCTGAACAGGATAGGATTTGGTATCATCATTGCCATTAAGAGTAAACAATTCTGATCTCGTTAAAGAATACTGCGTGATAAATTTAACAATTTGTTAAATCCTCCCGGAAAGCTTATTATTGCCCCTTCCCGATGGCTCAGCACAATATTCATTCTACTACCTTCCAAAGCATATTTTTAAGCGTAGCTTTATTTGTTTTTTTACCCTTCGTTCATTCTATTCAGTTGCAGGATGTAGAACAAACGCCACGTTTCCTGATACTGTCAGCAGTGGTATTCCTGTCATCCCTTTTTTCATTGTTTTCCCTTTCGGGGAAACCCAACGTTTTTAAAAAAGATGACGTGTACTATGTGGTTTTAGTTTACCTTTTAATTTGTTTGACTGCATTCTTAAGAAGCATAAATTATGGGGATGGCTTGTTCGAGTTATTAAAAATTTCGATTTATTTTTCCTTGTTCCTTCAATTTATACTGGTGTTTTCTCGGGATGAAAGAAGCAAATTGCTATTCTTTAAAACCATTTGCATAGCTGTTTTTGTATTCATCGCATTTGGTTTAACGCAACTTTTTCCTTCAGTTTTTGCATCCCTGAAAAAAGGTAAAGAAGTTGTAATCAATTATGCTATTGCTTCCACTCTGGGAAATAAAAATTTTTTTGCGGAGACACTTCTGCTGATGTTGCCAATAATGGCAGTTTCAATTTTTCTTCACCGTTCCTTATGGCGAATCTTGTTTATTATTGCCTCACTGCTAATCATCATTTCTTTAACTGTATTGCAAACATTGTCAACATGGGTTGCCCTGTTTTTTACCGCCGTACTTTTGTTTGTCCTGATATATCGTTGGCGGAACCGGATATTTACCGTTGCAAAAATTCAAAAATATTTTTACAGGGGAATCGGGGTAATGATCCTGGTGACAATTATTTCCGGCATCGCATTCATTCAATTTGCCGGAACCCAACAAATAAAATCGCGTGTTACTTCTTTGGAAAAGCTAGTTAACCCCGAAGCTTTTCATCCGGATTCTGTTTATGAAAATAGTTTTTACGAACGGGTTAGCCTCTGGAAAAATTCTGTAAAAATAATTGCCAGTCATCCTGTTTCAGGAGTAGGGCTCGGTAACTGGAAAATAATTTCACCTGCATACGGAATTGGGTCTGCATCTTATATGTCAACGGGTGTGATACGATTTGTACATCCCCATAACGATTTTCTTTTTATTGCTTCAGAATTGGGAATTTTGGGCTTGCTAGTTTTCCTGGTTTTTATAGGCTGGCTATTTTTTTACGCATTTAAACTTTCCGCACGAGCGGAAAACAAAACAACTCTCCTGCTTGGACTTGCTTTGATTTGCGGATTGTTTTCCTATTGCATGATTTCATTATTCAGCTTGCCTACCAACCGTATTTATCCTTTTTTATTGTTGATGCTTTTTGCTGCAATAATCATCACTGAAAATTCCCGCCAGGGTTCAAATAAAAAATTCATCAGCAAAAGTGTGCTAGTTTTTTTATTAATTGTTACTGCCATAACCGGCATTGCTGCAACATTGTTAGCCTCCAACAGGCTGCGCTCGGAGTTTCATTTATCGGCAGCACTTTTAAAAGAACGCGACTTGCAGATGGAAGCCATGAAAAGACATCTTGAAAAAATTGATAAAAAATACCTTCCCGTTGATGCTACGGCAACACCCATTGCTTGGTATCATGGATTTTCTGTTTTCTACCTCGGCAACATGGAACAAGCATTTGCTTTATTTAAAGAAGCAGAAAGAGCCAACCCGAATCATCTCAATGTTATTAATGATTTAGGGACTGCCTACAATTTATCAGGTGATCCTGTTACGGCCGAACAATATTACAAGAAAGCTCTAACTATACAGCCTGGGTTCGGTGATGCACATGTAAACCTGGCGGTTTTAGCTTTCAACAAAGGGGACCTGGAGGGAGCCTATAAAAGTCTTGTTAAACACAAAGGCAAAATAAGGAAGGATAAAATCGTGATTTTCAGCACCATTCTACTAACTAAAGCCAAAACTATTACCACTGACGAGGCTATACTGAACCGATTTCAAAAGCGACTTACCCATCAGGAACGAATCATGCTTGTGATTTCGGAGATACAGGCTAACAAAGGTGACCTTGTGCCACTACTCAAAAAATGACGCAAGCGTTTGGCAGTGTTGTGTAATATCATTACATTTACATATAACCCATGAAAACACTTTACACGCTCATCTTATTTATTGGTTTTTCTGTTGCTGTGCAGGCGCAAATTACCAATATCAATCCTACTGTTGGAATTCTTGGCCAGGATTTACAAACCACGATAACAGGTAGCGGAATTTTTGTGCAAAACAGTACCCCCTCAGGAAATATTTACCGGATTAGGCTGGTAAAAGGGGTCGATCAAATTATGATTTTTGATTGGGCACAAATCTGGAATTTCTGGGCTGCTGCTACCATTATTGATCCTAACACCGTGATTGCTGACCTGGAAATTCCCCTTACTGCTGTGCCCGGTGTTTATGATGTAGAAGTTATCATTGGCGATATAGGGGATCCATCTTTCAATCAGTTTACGTATACACTTCCTGCTGCTTTTACAGTCGCACCTCCGGATGGCTATATCACAGGTACCGCTTACCGCGATGTCAACAAAAACGGCGTGAAAGATATTGGTGAACCGGGAATAGCCTACAGGAATCTTGTTTTGCTGCCAATCAATTATTCCGCGATTACGGACTTAAATGGAAATTATAGTTTCCCTGTAGTTAACGGAACGTATTCGGTTGTCATTCAAAATAATTTCTATGATTATCTATTCAATACGACCAGCGATACCATTACTGCTACGATCAACAACAACAATTCGCCAGGAAATGATTTTGGGTTGAAGGGCGCGATGGTCAGCATCACACCTTCTGTTGCTTATCGTGGTGTAACCACATTACATCAGATTGTTGCCGATGAACCCATCTTTATTCCGGGCGGTCCTGCATCTGGAAATATTATCCAGTTTTTTGTCAACGGTAGCCCTACAGGAGGATTTACTGTGCAGCTTTCTTCACTCAATGTAATTGACAGCTTTACCGTAAACGCCAATATTACTGTTCCAATCAGCTCTCCTGTTTCGGTTCGCGACTTGCAAATCTATACCAGCCCCGGTTATGTGGCATATCATTTTCTGCGGCAGCAGTTAACTATTACTGATCCTCCTTCGTCGATAACAGGAACTGTTTTCTTTGATCAGAATCAGGATAAAATTTTTAATACCGGTGAGCCGGGAATCAATCAGGCTAAGCTGGTAATGACTCCCGACAATTCCATTGCATTTACAAATGCTGCGGGAGCTTATGAATTCGGTACGCTGGGCGGAGTGCAAACTGTAGCCCCTTCGTTCAATTTTCCCGGTCTTATATTATTTACTGATTCTACTTCCTACACAGTAAATGCGGTAGGAAACATAACAGGCAAAAATTTCGGGTATGTTTCAACAGCTCCTGATTATTCCATCCTGGTTAAAGATCCTTATGTATTTCCTCGGTGCAATACACAACAGAATGTAACTTTTAAAATTAGAAATTACAGCAACACCCCTTACAATGCCGTGGTATGGATAAAAAAAGATCCTCTAATGGTCTTTGCATCTTCACCATTCACACCTACTTTGATCTCAAATGATACTATTTATTGGAATTTTACCAACCTGCTACCTTATACTGAAGTTCAGATGGTGGCGAAATTCGCCCTTCCTGGTGCTGGTAACACTATTACATTTACCACGGGTGCAACTTCTCTAAACTCTTCTGGTATCCCTCAACTGAGTCATGAACTTGTGAATTCGGTGATTATTTTTTGTGCCATGGATCCTAATGACAAACAGGTTACTCCTCCAGGAATATTTGCACAGAATTTTACGCTGATGAGTGACACACTTGAATACCTGATACGTTTCCAGAATACAGGAAATGATACCGCTTTTAACGTGGTTGTACTTGATACACTGGATTCAGATCTTAACTATAATACATTTGAAGTGCTTGGAAGCAGTCACTCCATGCAAACAGAATTAAAAAGCAATGGGGCACTACGCTTTGAATTTAATAATATTTTATTGGTCGATAGCAATGCCAATGAGCCGGAAAGTCATGGTTACATCCGATATCGTATCCGTTCAATAGCCGGTTTGCCCGATAGTACAGAAGTTTTAAATACCGCATATATCTATTTTGATTTTAATGCTGCTGTCGTCACAAATACCACGTTGAATACACTTGTGTATGTGCTTCCTGTTGGAATTGATGAACCGGGTTCTGTGTCAGAAGTGACCTTATATCCGAATCCGTTCGATCAATCGGCCACTTTAAGTTTTAACAATCCCGAAAAACATATCTACACACTGGTAGTTACTGAAATTACCGGAAAGCAGGTAGCCGTGGCTACAACTACAGGTAACCGGTTTGAAATTGACAGGGGATCGCTATCTGGCGGCATATATTTCTACCGGCTTATGAATGCTGCCCTTAATAAATCCTTTACAGGGAAATTTATTGTCAAGTAAAAAAAGTTTGGATAAATTATTTTAATTTGTTCTTTTGATTATAGTGTTAAAATATAAGATACTACTTATGAAAAATCTCTACACCCTCGCATTTGTATTTTTGTTGATGGCAGCATCGGCAACAGCCCAGGTAACCGGAATCACTCCATCATCAGGCGTACATAACCAAACGCTACAAACTACCATTACAAGTAACGGAATTTTTATTCAATCAAGCAGTCCATCCGGTAATATTTACCAAATACGACTTCATCAGGGAGGTGCCAACCAGATTATGATTTTTAATTTGGGGAACTGGATGTTTACCACTCAGGTAACGGACCCAAATACGGCTGTTGCAGACTTAACTATTCCTATTTCAGTTCCTGCCGGAGTATATGACCTGGAGGTTATTATTGGCGATGTTTCCGATCCTACTACCAATCAGTTCACCTATACACTTCCTGCTGCTTTTACAGTCGCACCACCTGATGGCTATATCACTGGAACAGTTTACCATGACCTGAATGAAAATGGGATAAAAGATTTTGGAGAACCGGGCATATCCAACCGTCTGGTTAAGATTGCATCACTTAACTATATTGTAAATACAGATGGTAATGGTGATTATAGTTTCCCTGTTTCTAATGGCACATATGATGTGTCATTGCAAAATTCTTTCGGTGTGTATATGTTCCCCACCACCAATGATACGATTAGTGTAACAGTCAATAATGGCAATTCACAGGGAAATGATTTTGGATTACAGCATGCATTGAACAGCATTACTCCAGCCAATGCTTACAGAGGATTTATTACCACCCACCAGATTGTTTCTGATTTTCCGATATTTTTTCCAGGAGCAAATCCTTTTGGAAATATAAACAACGTATTTATCGCTTCCACACCCGGCTTTTATGTTAATGTCAATACTTCCGTCACTATTATCGATAGTTTTACGGTTCAACTTGATATAAATGTACCAGTAAATACTAATGCTGCAAATGGAATTGATATTGTTTTTTACACCCAGCCGGGTTATTCAGGATATCATTATTTGAAAGGGATGTTTAATATTTTAACTCCAACATCTTTTGTTTCCGGACGTTTGTTTTTCGATCAGAATCAGAATAAAATTAATGATCCGGGAGAGCCGGGCATCCCTAATGGAAAAACATATTTATCACCTGATAGTTCCATTGCGTTTTCTGATGTGAATGGAAATTATTTAATGGGTTCGCTGGGTGGTCAGCAAACACTTGCTTATGCAAATAACCTTACCGGACTGGTTTTGTTCACCGATTCCACCACTTACACCTTCAACGCTACCGGTTCTGTAACCAACAAAGACTTCGGATTTATATCAACTAATCCTGCTTATTCCATTCAGGTAAAGGATGTTTATTTGTTTGCCCGCTGCAATACGCAACAAAATGTTAAATTCAAAGTGCGCAACACCAGCAATGGAAATTATGATGTAAGAGCATGGATAAAACGCGATCCGCTGATGACGTTTATCAATGCCGTTCCGGCGCATTCCTCGATTTCAAATGACACTATTTATTGGGAGCTTTCAAATATTGCACCTTACACTGAAATTGAAATCAATGCCCTGTTCCTGCTTCCCGGAGCCGGAAGCGTATTGAATTTTACACCCGGAGCTCATTCTCTCAATGCTTCAAATGTTGTACAGCAAACTACCACCATGCCAACTACTATAAATGTATTCTGTGCTTGGGATCCGAATGATAAGCAGGTTTCGCCGGAAGGCATTTTTGCATTGAATTATACACTTATGTCTGATACGCTGAATTACCTCATCCGTTTCCAGAACACCGGAACCGACACCGCTTTTAATGTTGTTGTACTCGACACGCTGGATGCAGAACTTAATTTCAACACCTTTGAATTGATCAGCAGTTCTCATTCCATGCAAACAGAGTTGGAAACAAATGGAGCAATATCATTCACCATGGATAACATTCTTCTTCCCGACAGCAATGTAAATGAACCCGGAAGCCATGGATACATCCGTTATCGTATTCTTGCCAAAGCAGGCTTGCCGGATACTACTGAAATAACCAACACCGCTTATATATTCTTTGATTTTAATCCCGGAGTTGTAACTAATACCACTATGAATACTTTAGTGTATATGTTACCTGTAGGAATAGACGAACCAGGAAATGAGTTGAATGTTCAATTATATCCAAATCCATTCAGCAACTCCGCCACGCTGGAATTTGACAATACTTCAGCAGATAGGTTCACGCTTCTCATCACTGATATTGCAGGTAAGCGAGTTGCACCGGAACAAAACACAAATAGCAATAAATTCACTATTGACAGAAACCGCTTGTCGGGTGGAATTTATTTTTACCGCTTAAGTAACACAGCAACATCACAGGGAAGAACCGGGAAAATGGTGATAGAGTAGTTTTATAATCGTTTTGAGGGTTTACGCAAGGCAAGTATGTTCATTTGACCGCTAGTGTTCCAACAAAAACATTGTGATTACCAATTGTATTGGCTATGACGGAACTACTTCCGCCAAAGGCAATTTCTTGACCAGGTACATGGCTGACTATTCGGACAGGTTAAAAATAGATTAAGCATATGGTAAAAATTTATTTGCGAGTACATTTACGGTACTCCGTTCGTTTAAGACTTCAATGACTACCGTGGTCTTGAAGTCCGCGCTGAACTTGGGCCATGTTTTTCTTTCCATAAACAGTTCAAATTATAGATTTTATCAGCTTAGCCGCCGGTCTGAAATTAGGGGGTAATTCTAGCCTCTTTTGATTTTCTTTTTCTCTTATACATTTTTATCAAAGGCTCTTCTATACCCTTGTACAGTATAATGCTTAGCAAAATAGTAGCTATCAATTCTAAAAGGAAATCGATAAACAAATATTTTATCATAAATCTCTGCCACACGCCATAATGAATCAAAAAAAAGGCATAGGAACTATTCCCCAATAGTAAAAAAAACTTTGATGAAAGGACGGTGTTAATTATAGTATTTTCATTTATTAATCCAAATATTAAAATTGAAACCCCTAGGGCAACTATTATGTTATGAACAAATATTCCAACAAATGAGATAGTAGGGATGAACGTAAGGAAAATTAAAGTTAATGTTAATAAAATTATACCAATATATGTGGCTTTCCATTTCATTATTGGAATAACTTTATTTTGGTTAATCCACATAGCTAGTTGCATTCCTGCATAAAATTCGAAACTTCTTCCAAAAAATGTAAGTAGCAACATAAATTTATAGTCGCCCCAAAATGGTTCACTATTAAAATAATTGCTCAAAATTGTAATCAAAAAACCAATAATAAGAAAAAGCAGAAACTGAGCATAGATATTTATTTTTTTTGAAATTAAGAGAAAAATTAGCGGAATTAATATATAAAAAGTGCATTCCACTGTCAGGGACCAGGTGTGAGCAAGAGGGTTAAATGCATATTTCTGGGAGAAGCCATGTAAAAAAGTAATATGAAGAAAAGAAAGATCAAAATTCATATTGTACCAACAGATATTTGCTAAGGCTACAATAAAATATAGAGGATATATTCTTATAAATCTATTGGTAAAATAATGAGAAATTCCGTCCTTGACAATTGAAATATTATCAAAATATCGGCTATAAATCAAAAAACCGCTAAGAACAAAAAAAATAGGGACACCAATCTGTAATTCAGAAATAAAATCATTTATAAAAGGATGAAAAGTTCTCGGCGCAAGATGAGTAATAAATACCATCAATGCAGCTATAAACCGTAATCCTGTTAAAGACTTATAATATTTCACAAAGTATTTTTATTATATTTTCCTAAACAGGTGACTATGGCTTTTAGATAAATCATAAATTATGGTCGCTATTTACTTATCACAATATCGTAAAGGTCAACTGATAATTCATTTTTATAAGATGTTGTTAACTGAATCGTATTGATATCAATCATTGTAACATTTTTATTCTTGCCATCACACACAAGAGCATGATGACTTAAATAACCGCCACTAATATTTCGGTTTGTAACATATAATTTATTGTTAGGCTGGTCAATTGCTATTCCTCTTGAATCATCACAGGCCTTAATAGTTGCAATTGCAATGTTTGTTTGAGTGTTTTTGACATCTATTTCGCTTAATTTTGGAATATTCGGAACCCCCATACAACAAACAAAAATATATGGCAAATTTTGGGAGAAAGCAATTTTCCCGGGGTTTGAACCTGTTGGAATTATTGAGTCAAATTGCCTCCACACCAATGTAAATCCAATGAGAAGCCAATAGCTGGCAATAGATAGAAAAAGAGGAAGAAAATTACTATTAGCCTTTTCACAATTTGAATATTCTGGATCTTTAGTTCCAAATGTACGAAAAAAAATAACAAATTATTAAATGCTAATAATTTTGATATTCAACAAATTATAATTAATTCATGTCTTGATTACAAGTAACTTCTTGTTTAAAATAGTTGTGCCATTGGTGATTTGAATTACGTAGACCTTATTTAAAAAGTCCTATATTTACTTGAAATCAATCCCTTCTCATGAACAAGCTTTACTTTTTGATTTTGTTTTTCCTTCCCCAATTTTCATCACACGCCCAGGTTACCATTGAGTGGCAAAACACCATTGGAGGGATTGGACAGATGAACTATATTCCATTGCACAAACTTCGGATGGAGGCTACATTTGTGGAGGACTATCCTTAGCAGATTACTGGGTGGTGAAGCTGGATGCATTGGGTAATATCCAATGGCAAAACACCATTGGCGGGAATAATATTGATTGGTTATATTCCATTATACCAACTTCTGACGGAGGCTACATCTGCGGGGGATATTCCGATTCCAACATTTCGGGAGATAAAACAGAAAACTGCCAGGGGATTAGAGATTACTGGGTGGTTAAACTCGATTCAGAAGGAAATATTCAGTGGCAAAACACCATCGGAGGGAGTTTATATGATGAATTAATGTCCATTGCACAAACCACGGACGGAGGCTACATTTGTGGGGGATGGTCCAACTCCAACATTTCTGGGGACAAAACCGAAAACAGTGAGGGTTGGGTTGATTTCTGGGTGATTAAACTCGATTCAGCAGTAAATATTCAGTGGCAAAACACCATTGGCGGGAGTGGACAAGATGAACTATATTCCATTGCACAAACTTCGGATGGAGGCTACATTTGCGGAGGACTATCCTCCTCAAACATTTCAGGGGACAAAACCGAAAACAGCCAGGGATCAGCAGATTACTGGGTGGTGAAGTTGGATGCATTGGGTAATATCCAATGGCAAAACACCATTGGAGGGAGTAAATTGATTATTTATATTCTATTGCACAAACTTCGGATGGAGGCTACATGTGCGGGGACGTTCATATTCTAATATTTCAGGGGACAAAACCGAAAATTGCCAGGGAGGGTATGATTACTGGGTAGTGAAGCTAGACGGCTCAGGTAATATCCAGTGGCAAAACACCATTGGAGGAAGTGATTATGATGAGCTAAAATCTATTGCTCAAACGATAGACGGAGGCTATATTTTCGGGGGAATTTCCCACTCCAACATTTCAGGAGACAAAACAGAATATAGTCAGGGATGGGCTGATTTTTGGGTAGTAAAACTAGACGGATCAGGTAATATTCAGTGGCAAAACACCATTGGTGGTAATCATTTTGACTTTTTACATTCTATATCTCAAACGGCGGATGGGGGTTACATCTGTGGAGGAATGTCAATTTCTAAATATTTCAGGTGATAAAACAGAAAAATGCCAGGGAGGGTATGATTACTGGGTGGTGAAACTTACCGAAAATTTTAATTTAATTGAAGGAAAAGCATTTGCTGACCTTAACAGCAACAACCTGCAAGATACTGGTGAGCCCGCGCTGAAGGGAATAACTTTAGCAGAGTCATATACAGGGAGTTTAGGATTTGCCAATCAGAAGGGAAACTTCGATGTCGTTGTTATGGATTCAGGAAACTTTACTGTTGCACCTTTATTATTGCTACACTATAGTATTGTGCCTGCAAGTCATAATGCCTATTTTCCTTCAATGCAGTTGACCGATTCCCTCAACGATTTTGCATTTCAACCAACAGGCGTAATTAACGATCTTGCAATTAACATCACGCCAACCTCACCATTCCGTCCCGGCTTCAATGCACATTATAATCTTCATTATCGAAACATTGGAACAACTTCACTTACGGATACCATTATATTTTATCCCGATCCGCAAATTACGTTTGTTTCATCATCGGTTACCCCTTCTATTATAGCTGCAGATTCTATTATGTGGCAAACGTCGCTTTTAAATCCGTTTGATGCTGGTGATATTTTGGTTACGGTAAATGTAAACCAGGGAACTCCCATTGGTACCCTAGTCAATTCCAGCGCTAAGATTGAACCCGTACCCGGTGATGCCACCCCGGTTAATAACTATGCATGGTGGGAAGTATTTGTCACCGGCTCCTTTGATCCCAATGATATTTTGGTGAACCGCGCTGCCATCACTACCACGGAACTGTTATCACCGCCTTATATTGAATACATCATCCGTTTTCAGAATACAGGAACCGACACTGCTTTTAATGCAAAGCTTTTAAATCCCCTTGACACAGCAAAGTTGCAACTGAATACTTTTGAATTGATGTCGGCCTCTCATCCTGTAAACATTACCTGGAAAGCGTGGGAGCGCAACATGGAATTTCAATTCAACAACATCCTGCTTCCCGATTCCAATATCAATGAACCAATGAGTCATGGTTTTGTACGCTATAGAATCAAACAAAATCAACGCTTGCCGCAGGTGATACAATTGGAAATAACGCTTTCATTTATTTTGACTTTAACAATCCTGTAGCAACAAACACAGCCATTACGGAAATTGTTTTGCCAACTTTCCTGTCTTCTTTAAAAGATGAATTTAATTTCTCGATTTTCCCCAACCCTGCAACTAGCGATGTTACCGTTTCTTTCCTGCTGAAACAGGATACAGAAGTTGAGATAAAACTTTACAATGCATTGGGCCAGGTTGAAACAACAACAACCAAAACTTTTTCACCCGGCAACAACGAATTCCATATTTCAACATCCGACTTGACCGAAGGTATTTATTATATAAAGTTTTTTGTTGAGGGAAGTGTTGCGGTGAGGAAGATGGTGAAGATGTAGTTCGTTGTCAACTATGGGACGTGAAGTTTCGCTCTGGCGTGATACACCCCCACAAACGTGATGTGCGATGTTTTTCACCTCTTATTAACAACTGGATAACTTAATTTGCACGTTATTATAAAGTGTTTGACTAATTTATTTTTTCTCCATTAGCCAATTTTCTAATCAGTTCATAAATAACTTTTTCATCACCTGGAGCAAAAGAACTTTTTTGCCAAACAATGTTACCCGTGTTATCTAATAAAAGATTGAAAGGGCAGTAGCTGAAACCAATTGCACGTTTAAAATCCTGGTTGATGTCGGAATAAGTTTCAAATTTCCATTCTCTCGAATCAACTACCAGTGAAACCTGATTTGCAGTTCGTGAATTGTCAATTGAAATGGCAATAATTTTTACGCCAGTTTCTTTTTGCAAGTCCTCATAATTTTCTGCTAAAGCATCAAGTTCGGTTAATGAGGATTTGCAGGTGGTCTCCCACACAACAATTAGAATGGGTCTGCCATTGTTTGAAATGCTATTTGTGTCGAATTTTTTTCCGTCTAAGGTTTTTATCGTAACGGAAGGAATTGTTCTTTCCTGAAATTGGGCAGTTGCTGTGAATGTGTTTAATGTTAAAATAGTACTAATTGTAAATAATACAACAAGGGTTTTAACTTGATCTTTCATTTCATTCGTTTGTAAGCCTCCGCAGAAGCACATATTGCATTTAGTTTAATCAACGTTTTTCATTGCCAAGTAAAGATAACAAAATCAGGCAATGGAAACAACTATTAATAGAGCCTATTCCCGAGAGGAAAGTCCGGGACTTATTACGCGGTGTAAGCGAAGCGGCAACACCATAATGGAGTTTTGAAGGAAGGAATTAATTACTGCAATTTTTTCAGTTGGGCTACTCCAAGCAAAAAGAAAAAGCCTCCGGTTATTAGACCAGTTAAAATTTTAGTATGACATATGACACAGTAACTATAGGCAAGTCTTTGAATATGGTACAAAACTCATTCCGGTTCTGGGATCAACATTTAAAAACCAAAGAATACATTCACTGAATTTTTTCTTATTCTCCTCCTCCAACACGTTTTTGCTCCGATTCACTTCCTGTAGTTCGCTGTCGCGTACTTTTCATTTGCTTATTTCCAAATCGCCAGGTTAATGAAGCGCGAAACTGCTGGCTTTCCCAGTTGCCATTAACACGTTCAACAATTCCGCCATAGGTGTTATAGCTGTCCCATGGTGCCGTATATAAAATATCGGTGTAGGCCAGCTTAAGTGTTGCCTGTTCATTAAATAATTTTTTCTGAAGGCCTATATCCAGTGAGCCTTGTTGTTTGGTCCGGAAGGAACCGCCCCAAACACCTCCGGAATTATACCAACCTGAAACTTCGAATGTAAATCCGTAAAGTAACTTAAAAGTATTTTGGGCATACAGGTTAAAGGAAGTAAAATTGGTGTTGATGGTTTTGGTTCCCCCGAAATCAGCCTTATAAGCCTGATTGGTAACTCCTGTATTAAGGTAAATACCAAACCATTTAAATGGCTGAAGGGAAGTGCTGATAGTAGCACTCAACACATCTTCAGTAGCCAGGTTTTTTGAGGTCAGCACACTTCGGCCACCGCCCAATGTGTCTACAATTTCTGCAAAGAAATCGGTTGTGTGACTGTAACCTATACTGGTGGTTGTGGTATATTTGTAAGTGTGCGACAATTCTATTTTATCAGAATACTGTGGGTTCAAAAATGGGTTTCCTTTACGGAAGCTAAGTTCATCCAACTTATATTCAAAAGGATTCAGCTCCTGATAATTCGGGCGGTCGATGCGGGAACTGTATACCAAGGCAACAGAGTGATTCGTGTTCGGATTATAGGTTAAACCTGCGCTTGGAAAGAAGTCGTTGTACTTTCTCTTTACGTTTTTATCCTGTGTTTGGGTATCGCCTTTCAGGTCGCCTTCACTGATGGTATTTTCCATGCGAACGCCTGCCTGAAAATCGAATTTTTTAATGGTCCGCTGATAGTTCAGATACACAGCATAAACGTTTTCATTGTAAACGAAATGATTGCTCCTGCTGTTATCAAGTGTTTCGGTATCGTCGACGATATTATAAAAATTAAATTCGTTATCGGTTTCTACTATCGATGCTTTAATACCAAATCCCAGTTTCCCTTTAAAAAGTTTTTGTGAGTAATCGGATTTAAATGTAATTATATTAATTGCAGTTGGTGCGATGGAACGAAAATAGCTTGAAGAGAGGGGAGTAATAAAATCGGCCAAAACGTATTCGTTAGGAACATAACTGTTTCTATCGCTATCATAATAACCATAGTCAAGATCTGTTGTCAGCTCATGACCAAGTGTATCTTTAAACTGGTGATTGAGATTAACATTAAAGTTATTCCCGATATTTTCATACGTTTGATCCGATTTAAGAATACTATCCACCTGGAAAGTTTCGAAATCATGAATATAATTCCGATTAGTAGATTTTCCCTCTGCATCGTGGATATTTCCATTGACCATCAATCCGAAAGTGTTTTTTTTGTTCAGCGTGTAATCCACTCCCGCTTTGTAATTATGATTAATAAAAGTACGTTTGGAAATAGATGACTGATCAAAAATATAAGGGCGCTGCTCACGGTAAAGATAAAATTCATTCCCGCGGTCGCCCCAGCTGTTGCTATAAGTACTGTAAAGATTAAATTTTGGCGAACGGTTATTCAGCGAAAGGGAAGTATTGTATTTCGAATATTTTCCAATGGCGTAACCTGCAGTGACCGAACCATTAGTTCCAAAATTTTTATTCTTTTTCAGCTTAATATTTACGATACCTGCTGTGCCTTCTGCATCATACTTCGAAGATGGGTTAGAAATGAGTTCGATGGCTTCTACATCGGTACTCTGCATACTCTTCAGGTAATCAGCAAGCTCTGCATCCGATAGTCTTGCCGGGCGACCATCAATCTGCACCGTTACACCACCGCGACCTTTGAGCGTAATGTTATCGTTATTATCCACCACTACTCCCGGAGCTTTCTGCAACAGCTCATAGGCAGTGCTTCCGGTAGAGTTTACGCTGTTCTCCACATTAAAAACCGTTTTGTCGGCTTTCACTTCTACCATGGGACGAATGCCACTGATTTCAGCGCTTTTTAAAATAATGGATGAAACTTCCATAGTTATTTCGTTCATGGTTTTAGTGCCGGTGCCGTCAAATGAAAACACAGTCCCTTGGTAGGCATTATATCCCAGGAAACTGGTTTTTAAATAATAAGTTCCAGCTTTTACATTTTCAAGGAAATAAATTCCTTTAGTATCTGCAACGCTGACCTTTGCCAATGTGGAATCTTTCGCATTACGCAATTCCGCAACAGCTCCGGTTAGCAGTTCATTATTAGCCCCTGAGATTTTGCCTGTTATGGATCCGCTTTGTGCGTTGGCATAACTAATAACCGTAACGAGCAATATAATAATTGAATTAATTTTCCTGATTAAAGAAATCATGATTTTGAATTTGGGGTAAAATTAAAAAAAATCCCGGTGTTAATGAAACTTCACCTGATGGTCACTGTTTTCCTTATTCCGGATGCTTTACCCGAAAAGACTTGTAAACAATGGGTTTCAGGCACACTAGAAAATTCCTTTAGCGCTATCTGTAAAGTAAAACCACCCAATGATGTGATTGAATAAAAATTTATCAATCCACCTGAATATGATGTATTAATAAGATGAAATCAATTATTTATTCGGATACATTTTTCTTAAAACGGTAGCTTACAGCAATACCAATAACACGGTTTTGAACTTTAGTATTACCGTCAGTGAAACTTGAAATATTTGCCAGCCCGTAAGAATATGACAGCCCGATACGGAACTTATTCAGATCAACTCCTGCGCCGGCCGTTAATCCATAATCGAGTCGTTTAATAAAATCTTCCGTTTTGTCATTACCCCATTTTACATCATCCGAAGTTGTTTCGGTTTCACCGAATATAGTAAATTCATCCTTGAATCGTCCATAAATTCCATAACCTAAATAAGGTCCGAAGGTGCCGAAGAAATTTAGTTTCCCAACCTTACACGTTCCTGTAAGTTGAATGGGAACTTCTACGTACAATAACTCCAAACGACCTTTATATTCGTACGAGGGTCCGAAGCCACTTTCAATATCTTCCTTTATGCGATACCCTTTTGTAGAAAAAATCAGACCTGTTTCAATTGCCAACCGTTCAGAGAGCGGGAACTCGGCCATAGCACCCAACTGGTAGCCATGCTTGAGTTTCTGATCAAATAAACTGTCAGGTCCATCACTTTCAGAATGCAGATTTGCAAAGGTAAGTCCTGCCTTTATACTGAACGTTTGTGCCGTACCCGTTAAGGTAGTTGCTAAGAGTCCTATAACTGCAATGATAACCGGTAATTTTTTCATAAAGGCTTTGATTAACAGGGGCGAATATACGTTTAATTATAAAGGCTGTTCAAATGTAGAAAAATAAGTACGCGGGATTACTTCAGGCTAATTACCTTAACATAATTAATTTGAGTGGAATGTTTAATTTCCAAAAGGTAGATGCCATTTTCGACTTTAATGTTATTCAGCTTAAGATGGGAATTGGTTGTTTCAGCTGTTGCCAAAACTCTTCCTGAAACATCTCTTAGCGAAACTACAACACGCTTTGCAGCAGGGTTCTGAAATTTAACATAAAGTGATTCGGAAAAGGGATTCGGAAAAACAGCAGCCTGAAAGCTGTTTTCATTTTCGCTTACTCCGAGAAAATCAACAATTGGAGTTTGCATTGTATTTGTAGCTATCGGGAGATTGAAATCAAAATAATTATATGCAGTATTTTCAATGATAACGCCTGGAACCAGGGTGGTTTTAGGTTTGATCTTATATTTTACAAATCCGTGGCTTAACAATTCGTTGACATTGGAATCGGGCAATAAAATATTTGTAAATCTGAATTCCATCAGGTTTCCGGGATACAAAGTAAAATGGTAAGGGTGACTTGATGCGATCAGCCGCAATGATCCTACATCCAGCAATCCCGAAAGCGTATCCAGGATTATTATATTGAATGCGGTATCGTTTCCTGTATTTTGGAAATTTAAAGTGTATGTTAAATCAATTCCTGCTGTAGTTTGTTCATCCGTAATTGCACCGGCAGGATGAACTTCTTTCGAATTAGGATCATAACTCCCTGTGGCTAAAACGCGAGCCGTGTCAAAATTGTTTGCAGGGAAATCATCCCCTGTAAGGGGCGTAATGCTTGCAGTTGATAAAAGTGTATCATTTATCTGAACACTAGTAGCAACCAGCACTACTAAATTAATATTAACCGACTGAAAAGGATTCAACGAATTATATTGCCACTGAATGATTTGTCCATTAACAAGACTTGGAGCCACTGAAGCGCTAATAAAAGTTGCCGATGTATCGAGTACAACCTGGATGAGTCCTGATTGAGGAGCGTAACCGTTGTTGGTATAAGTAATATTATAACTAAAGTTCATACCTGGTCGTGCAGGTCCGTTTGGAGTAAGATACACAGCCATATCCCTGGCGCTGGTATCAATGGCAAGCGCAAAAGTGTTTAGTGTATCCACTTGATTAGCACCAGAAAAATTTGCGGAGTGCATTAAAGGAATAGGTGCGTTTAAAAAGGAGGGTGGGGAAGGAATAGAAATATCATAATTTCCCGAGGGCACATAAGCCCCGAAATTACCGAGATTATCGGTCGACAGGAAATAGTTTCCGGGTGCAATTTCCGTGATGACATTTTGCATTCCATTTTCAGCCGGGTCCCGAACAGAGTTGTTATTCAAATCCAAAAACGCATTGCCGGTAATGCGGTTCAATCCAGGATCCATTGAATAATAGGAGAGGCAAAATTCGTTTCCGCTTCCGGCGGGAGCAACAATCGTAATTCCAGGTCCTATCTGAATGTCACCGGGAGCCCATAGCCGACTGGAAAAATAAAAATGAGTAGAATCAGTAACTAACGTTTTAGGATAGGTGTTGCTTTCCGGAAAACGAAAGACAAATACACAGGTGCCGGAAGTATCAAGTTGTACCATATATTGACCCGTAGTTGCAAATCCATTTGCCGGTAATTGCGGTAAGCCTAAACTATTTCCTGCTATGCTGGCGGGAAGATACATATCAAAATTAAGCTTGTTCTGCTTATCAAAGTAGGGATTGGTTGATAACGCTCCGCTCATACTGCTTGTAGCGGTAAGTGTTTTTACCCAGAGGTGATCGCCGGAAGGCGTATATTTTGACAAGTAATAAGAACCGAAATTTGTTGGCGTATAAATCATGGCTACGTTTGCTGAAGGATCTACATCTGTATCATTATCATAGGTGCCACTGAGATACAACGCATTTGAATTGTCGGTAATAATATTAAAATCTATGGATCCCGGAAATTCATGGGCATATACGAAATCAAGGTTACTATCTAGTTTTATCAAAAACCATTCATTGGGGTCGGGAAGCATAATGGATCCTGTTAAATAATAAGTTCCCGGTCCGGGATCCATGTCAAAAGTGCCTTCGAACAAACCACCCACATACACATTATCACCGGCATCAACAGCTAATCGTATCAGATAAAAAAAATCGGATGAACCGCCACCATTTGTCTGGAATTGTTTCGCTGTCAAAAAATTTCCGGACGAGTCAAATTTTGCAAGAAAACCGTCATACCATGCAGTTGTACTAACGGTATAGGTTCCTGATCCCGGATCAAGATCATGAGTTCCATAGTCATAAGTACCTGCAATGATAAGAGAATTATCACTCAATGTTTTCATCCAATTAATTGACATTTCCGTCGTATAAACATTACCCCATAAATAATTTCCCATAGCATCAAATTTTACGAATGCCATGTCGCCGGTAAAAAGAATAAGTTCCCCTACGCCCGGAGCAGGATCAAGGTCAAAGGTGCCACTTCCCCGAAACGAAAAATAGAAATTTCCATCATTATCATTTTCCATCCAGAGGCTACTATTTGCAGATATTCCATTATAAGAAAGCGGGCGTCCAAAAACAAGGTTACCTGAAGGGGTATACCGGGCAAAAAAGTTCGTAATTCCGACTGTAACCACAGCTGGGCCGGGGTCAATATCGCCTCCGTTATTATAACCATGCACCAACACATCCCCATTATCATAATCCAGCATTTGATAGATACTACCATTTGTAGCGCCTGAATTGTTAAAATGCCATTGCAGGTTAACCTGTGAATATCCGTCGGTAATACAGGATAATAAAATTATTAAGAGAGCGGCTTTTTTCATTAAACTGAGTTATTCTCATAAAAGTAAACTAAATTACTGCTGCTGCAACAAATAAATTAAAAAACTATCCCTTCCTCACTGAAAAAAAATTATTGCAACACTTCCGCCTCACATCCCATTGTATTCAGCAACTGGATAATAGTACTTTTACAAATGGAATTGCCCTCAATTCTTAATATGCGATCGCAATCATCCAGATCAAAATTAATCGTGCAAGAGGGGAATTGCGAAATCAGCATCCCGGTAATGCGTAAAGCGTGGTTTTCGCCCTGAACATTCGTTTTACCTGCAGATTTATTTGAATGCCTGTACTTAGTTCAACTCGTAGTATATACAAAGAGTTGCGCAGATCGAATTTATTTTTCGGAATGTTATATGATTTTATAAAACCCTTAACATTCAAAGGCAAGTAATTAATACGTAAAAGTTAATCCTGCACCGATACCCATATCACTATCATAATGCGAGGAAACAGAAATATACTTTGTTGCTATATAACGGAACCCCGCCATGTATTCTTTATCCGTATTTATCATCCAATTAAAGCGCAAACGAGGAGCGATAGAAATATCTTCCCGTGATAATTGAAAGCGGAATTTTCCTTCGCCGTCAACCCTTGCATCTGCAATAACCAACATTGGTAATGTGTATGCTATACCTGCAATTACGGTTTGGCGATCATTTTTATTACTTACCTGTCCAAACCAATTTAGTTCTTCATCACCGAAAATATTTTTTGGACTGCCTTCCAGATCAAAAAAGTTTTTTGGTAGATTGCCTTCTTTTTTAAAATGATAATCGAAACCCACATAAGGAAACCACCATTGCATTCTGCCAACATATCTTCCTAACATAGTTTCGCTTTCATAGCCGTGTTCATCGTGATAGCCTAAATGCCACATTGTACTCAGTTTCCACCTTGTTTGAGAGAGCATAAATTCCCCATCAATTCCGTTACTTTCTATGCCGAGCCTGCCCATAGCATGAAATCTTCTATCATCTGAATTTAAACCCCGCTTTGCTACTTTAACATCAGTGATATCAGGATTAGCCGGTGAATTTTCGTAGCTGAAAACTCTTCCCATGCCGCTCATCATGTGATATAAAATATGACAATGAAAAAACCAGTCTCCACCGGGTTCACTGGCAAAAAATTCAATCGTATCACGTTCCATCGGCATAATGTCAACGATGTTTTTCATGGGAGCATATTCTCCTTGTCCGTTTAATAATCTGAAGTCATGACCATGCAGGTGCATTGGATGCCGCATCATACTATTATTGAATAAAACTATTCTTAGCCGTTCGCCTTTTTTTATCAAAATTTTATCACTTTCAGAAACGACTTTATTGTCAAGGCTCCATACATAACGGTTCATGTTTCCTGTTAAATCAAACTGCAAATCTTTCCAGGGACCCTCAGGTAAGGTTGTTTTTTCAGTTGCTTTAAGCATAGTATAATTAAGCGTAATTATATCACCATTCTCAGCCTCCATATTCATTCCCTGCATGTTGTGGTTAGGCATTTGCATATTGTGCATATCATGGTTCTTCTTATCCAAAGGCACAGTATCTTTATCCATGTCCTTTATTTCCTTCATTTCCATTTCCTTCATTGGATTTTCTTCTCCAGTAATTTCGGGATACATTACGGTGTTCATATCCATTACCTGATTAGTCATTAACATTCCTTCCATTTCTATCATATTTCCGCTCATGTCCATCATCTCATTCATCATTTTCATTCCTGCAAAATATTTTAGCTTAGGTAATTTTGTTGCATGCATTTTTTCTCCGCTGCCAAGCCACAACGAGGCTGAACCGGTGCGGTCTTCGGGAGTTACTAAAAATTCGTAACTCTTATTCTCAGGAATTGTTACCACCACATCATAGGTTTCGGATACGGCAATAATCAATCTGTCTACCTCAACCGGTTCCACATCATTACCATCTGTTGCGATTACTATTATTTTTCCTCCAGCATAACTTAGCCAAAAATAATCTGATGCGCCTCCGTTGGCTATCCGTAATCTTACCTTATCGCCTGCTTTAAATTCGGGATGTTCATTTTGGTTTTTGCCATTGATTAAAAAATTGTCATAGTACACATCGCTTACATCCATAGCGTTCATGCGTTTCCATTCATTAATGATTTTGGTTTTAAAATGTCCTGCTCTGATAGCTTCACAATAGCTTTGGGTAGCATGTTTTTTTATGGCAAACCAATCAGTCGCACTTCTGAGGCTACGGTGAACTTCCTCCGGTCTTATATCCGTCCATTCGCTTAGCACTATCGGTATGGTTGGAATACTCCATTCTATTCTTTTATTCATAATGAAAGTACCATACATGCCAATTTGTTCCTGCAATTTGCTATGGCTATGATACCAATGTGTGCCATGTTGAATAATAGGATACTTATAGAGGTATGTTGAATGAGGCTTAATTGGCATTTGCGTTAGAAATGGAACACCATCCATTCGGTTGGGCAAAAACAAACCATGCCAGTGAAGTGATGTTGTTTCATTCAATTCGTTGTGTACATAAATTTCTGCTGTATCACCTTCTGTAAACGTAAGCGTTGGCATCGGTATCTGGCCATTTACAGCAATAGCTCTTTTAGCTTTTTTTCCAAATGTCACGATAGTATCCCTGATGTATAAATCGTAGCGAACAGTACGGGGAGGCACTGAAGTTTCAATAAATTTATATCCCATTGTTTGATCAATGGGGTTATTATCTATTTGCATACTCATGCTATCCATTTCCATACTATCCATATCCATCGGTTTAACCTTATGCATATCATGAGTGGAGTCTGTTTTCACATTCCCCGTATCCCCCGCTTGGTTCTTATCCGTATGTGTTTTCTCGTGTCCTTTATGAGTAGCTTTTGATTTCACTTTAATTGTTTTCTTCTCTAATTTCATTCCGCACTTTGGACAATTGCCGGGCTTAGCAGAAAGGATTTCAGGATGCATGGGACAGGTATAGTAGGTAGAGTCCTTTTGTATGTTTTCAGTCGTATTCATTCCCGGCGTATTTTTCATGTTTTGCGAAAAGACATATGAAGATGCAAAGACCAGGGTGAAGATGATGATTGATTTTATCATTGGAAAAATTATTTTAAGTGAGATGATGAAGGATTTGTCTCAAATCCAACTTACTGATTTGTGATAAACAATTTTAGTGATTGGGAAATTTGATTGGATGAAATATTTAATAGGTAACAACCGGAACCAATATCATTCAATGAAAGTTTAATCTCATCGGTTGCATTTTTAAAATTCCAGTGCTTAATTTTTCTTCCTGATAAATCGCTCAGAGATATAGTTATTTTATCATTAAATGAATTTCTAAACTTAATAGTTACAAAATCACTTGATGGATTAGGATAAACCAAAAAATGAGTTGTCGATAAATAATTTTCATCAATACCGGTCGGGATGTTGCTGATGTGCAAACTATCAATGTAAAGATTGTTACCACCATCCGTAACATTTACAATTTTAATCTTTACATTATTATAAATGATGTAAGGGGTAAGATTAATATTGGCAAGTTTCCAAATGGTATTTGAATCGGGAATGTAAGGCGTAATTTGCGCGGGCCCTGTTGCTAATGCAGCACCTGACCGTGTAAAGAGTTGTGTGTAATTTACTCCGCAATCTGTTGAGATAAGAACAAATAATTCATCGGTATAATTCGGGTCACTGCGCGCCCAGGCCCAACGGAAAAACAAACGCGGATTTGCTCCTAACGTGGTCATATCAAAAGTAGGCAGCAGCATCGCATCACTTTGTCCATAATTTATATTGATGAGGTTATTGATTTTTGCGGAAGCCATACCGGAGAAGTGAACTGCAACCGTATCGCGCTCCCAAGTAATTCCGTTATCTGGATTGTCAATGGCAATTCCGTTTGCAGGAAAAATAGAGTCTTCAAAATTTTCCATGTATGGCAATGCAATTCCAACAGGCGGGTTGTTTACTTGTATATAATTTGCAATCGTAATGCTGTCGCTGCCAACTGCATTTGTTGTAATGAATGTTACTTCATAAGCGCCTGGTGTATTATAAGTAACAGTAACATTAGCAGTGGTAGCTGATGCAGGTGTGCCTCCCGGAAAATACCATTGATACGTAAGCGGGTTGTTTTGAGATATATTGGTGAATAAAAGAGAATTGCCTGTGCATATATTCTGGCTATTGGAAGTAAAAGCGGCAATCACATTGCACGGTCCATTTACATAACCTGAATCACATCCTGTAGCAGTTACGTTTGCAACAGACCAAATATTTGTGCGAATAGTATCAAGCGTTGCCTGCATTCGTAACTTTTGCCCGAGTGTAAACATGTTCTTACAGGCATCATTGCTGTAGTCCATATAATTTTGAACCTGATCATTTACATCCGGAGAATCTATGGAGCACGAGTTAATAGTCGGACATCCGAAATTCGGATTTGCAGTTGGCGGAGTATCGCAAACATAATCGCCATCAGCGCATGTATCAACACCACAACCTCCGTTAAACGTATGATACAAACCAAACCAATGACCGATTTCATGCGACATGGTTCTGCCGAGAGATGCAGATGCAGTGCCTGTTCTTCCAAAATAATTATGAATGCAAACCACTCCATCATCCGATGCAGGTCCATTGGGATAGGATGAATAACCTATCACATTTCCTGCAATGGTTTTAACGACATAAATATTCAGATAGCGTGTATTGTCCCAATAACTTAAACCCGAAAGTTGTGCACGTTGAAAACTCTGATGATTAGTAAGCATGGATTGCACTCTTACAATTCCATTTGTGCATTTTCCGTTTGGGTCAATTTTAGCAAGACAAAATTCTATTTCACTATCAACCCCGTTTCCAAAACCATTTGTCCCTGCTTTTCTTCGATAGTCTTCATTCAGCACATCAATCTGACTTTGGATTTGCGAATCTGAAATATTCTCCACTCCCCCATTATGTATAACATGCACCACAACAGGAAGCACTTTGTGAAAAGAAGTTGCTCTTAAACTGTTTGAAATAATAGTATTCAGTAATTTTTTTTTAATTAATTTTTCCGCATCATTTACTTCATGACTGTTTCTATAAATAATTGAATCAAACAAACAGGGATTTGTTGTTTGAGCAAAAGAGATATTTCTAAGTGCGAACAATAACAGACATAAAAATAAAGTGTGGTTTATTTTTGGTTTGGCAATGTGTTTATCAATTGTTTTCATTTAGTATTACTCGATGATGATGATGTATTGAAGTGGGCAACAGGTATGCTTTTGATATTTATGTTAATTCAATTTTCAGTTAGTCAAGTCCGAACAGTGCCATCCCAACTTTACTACTATGTATGAATACCCCCATGAAGGCTCAGCTGAGCACTTTCATATTTGGATTGCTAAAGTCAAAAACTACAACCAGCTCAACTCTAAACAAAGATATCGAATAGAAGCCTTACTTCAAAATGAAGTGACCCAGGAGGAAATTGCCAAAATAATATGAAATCAAGCAATTAGCCAGTGATACGTTACAGTTTGAAAAATACATTCTATAGCTTATCTCTCAACCAGCAAAAATGGAAAGGAAAAATTGTCTTGTTCGTTAGACAATTTACAAATGAATAGGGTCATTTAAAGCCATAATAAAAGGTAGATTACTAGTGTTGTAATGTTCCACACGCACCTGGCTCACAGGAAACGGGGATTGAGATTCGTCAGCAGAGGAATCATCTTAAAGAGAACCGGCATCGATAAACAACATCAAATAGTTGGCAGACGAAATCGATTAGGATAAGTGAGTAATTTTTGATGTGGGTTAAAAAACACCTGACTTCAGATTTTTTGGAGGCATTAATATACAACTATTTGTTGTACAATATATTAACTCTGTTAATTGCCTATGTGCAGGTTCAGCTATAAGTTGAACCTTATCATAAAGGTTGTCCGGAACTCCAGGTCAGCTAGCTAATCCCTGGTTGCTTATAGAAGTTCTTTAGTAATAGCACCGAAACCCTTCAATGTTTGTTGAATGGTGCTTGCATCAATTTTAACTGTAACGTTTTGTGCAGGTGTGAAATTTTCCAAGAAAACCCCTGGACAGAGAATTTTAATTGCTTTTTCATATTGAATTATTTTGGAAAACTAAATTATAAATAGAAAAAACGTTACTAAAAATATCATTTTTTTATTCTTCACCAAAATATTTATTTAATTATTGATATTAATTTTTTGATTTTAATTCTTACTTTGTTTGATATTGCTTCAATAAAATAAATCCCGTTGGGAAAATCTTTGGAAGAAATTTCTGTCTGCCCTG
Source organism: Bacteroidota bacterium (assembly GCA_030855635.1). GTDB lineage: Bacteria > Bacteroidota > Bacteroidia > AKYH767-A > OLB10 > JADKJB01. The sequence goes on from JALYQW010000033.1 coordinate 43,889, forward strand.
AAACATTTTTCTTTTCAAAAATATTTCTTCCCGTCAAGTCAGTAATTATTAAATCATAATTCTCATGTGAAAATTCAACAGTAAAAATTTCTTGTGCAGGATTTGGATAAACTTTCAGATTTGTCAATAAGTTTGAAACATTCGGAACAGAAGTAGTCGCGCTAATTCCTCGTCTGCTATACCACGGTTTTGATGAACCGCTGCGGTCGTCAGACCAAATGGCATGAACATAATTAGTGGTAGTACCTAAAATGGGGACTGCTGATTCACCTGGTGCATTTGATACAAGTTCTTCTGCTGCAAATGTGGCTCCTGAATCGTTTGATGCTCTGTAATAAATTTCCTTGTTGGCAGAATCGCGTTCATCGTGCCATGCAAGATGAACTGTTCCTCCAAGTGAAGCAACGAACTGATGACTTGCTTCGCCTAGCAGATTCCTCCATTGTTGAACACTGTCCCAAGTTGTTCCATTGTCTGTTGAACGCCTTGTATATGGCTCATTCTCGCCTGTGCCGTCTTCTCCTTCCCAACTTACGATAACTGTATTTGAACCTGTAAGAGTGGCAATAGGCCGTGCAGCATAAGCAGGTGTTGTGTTTAGTTTTGTATCAGGTCCCCATGATGTTCCATAATCCAAAGAACGTTTATAGAAAACTTCGCTGCAATTGGGCATTGTATAACATGGAGGTAAATTGTTAAATGCCGACATCCACAAAACATGAACTGTACTATCCTTAACTACAATATCGGGACGTTCGGCTCCGACACTATTATTGCCTGCAACCAAAACATATTCGGGTTGCCATGTAACACCTCCGTCAGTTGATTTACGAAAATACAAATCCCAGGTTGTTCCTGAACGAAAGTCCATCCAGGTAAGATACACATTGGAGCCGGAAGAAATAATTCCCACTCTGTAGCCACCCTGTGTTGTGGTTAATTGAACTTCAGGTTGCCATGTAGTACCTCCATCGTTTGATTTCCGCATGTACATATTTCCAAGGTTGCGGGGACAGCACCAATCAGTAACGGTAACAAAATCTCTGAAATAAACAATGTAAACATTTAAGCCATCCATGCAAATGGGCCTGTCAAGATAGATGGTGCCATTGCCAATAGTAGTGGGTGAACTCCATGTTGTTCCCTCATCAATTGAACGTCTGTAAGTTATCGTTCCGCTACCGTTTGCCATGTGAACAAAGCTGTCTCCTGATGCCAGTGATTTAAATAATCCATTGCCTAATGAAATTGGAGTGGACCATTGTGCATTTACTGTAAAAACAGTTAATGCAAGTATTATAAGAGTAATTGTTTTCTTTATGATGATTTTCATTTTTGAGGATTAATTTAATTGTCTACCGACCAGTTGCTTTTATAAAACATGGATATACATGCATAATAAGAACTGTTAGTTTCAATTTCCTGATATTTTAGTTATTGAATGATTATCTTCTTGCTAATAATAGTTTTTCCGTATTTAGCTTGCACCAGGTAAATTCCGCTATTGAAATTTTTGCTTTCAATTTGTGTTTTGCCTGAAATGTTTTTTTGTTCATGGATTATTCTTCCTGCAGCATCAGTTATTATTAAATCAAAATTATTTGCTGAAAAAAGTTGAACGGTAAAACTATTTTGTGCGGGATTGGGGAAAATGAAAATATTATTTTGTTCAATATTCAAATTGTTAACAGTTGTTGCAACTGAATTTTCTACTTTGATCATAATTCCAATGGAAGGTATATCATCCACCATTGCAAATAGTTGGTAATAGCCATCTAATACATTTAATGAATCAAACGGAATGTTTGCTATGATGGTGTTTCCTGTTTGTGTGAATTGCAGTTCTGCATAGCGATTGTTTCCGCAATTCATCATGTGTGTAACGGATGTGGTTGACATTAAAATTACTTGCGTTACAGAATCTGTTTTTATTACATCAAATGTAATTTGACTCCCACGCTGAAAAACATTTTGTGTGAAGTTAATAATTTCAGGTCTTACTCCTCTGAATAAATAAGGTGGTTTGTAAGCCTCAATGATGCTGAACGGTGGTTCGTTGCCGGGTTGGCCTTCTCCACCCACCATTATAACTCTGCCATCAGAAACCAATGTTGCGAGGGCATGGTATTCGCGTTTGTAATTCATGTTGGCTAATCGTCTCCATTGTTCGGTGTAGGGATTGTAAATGTCAGTTATGTCCATCATGCCCCATTGGTTAACGGGAGTTGGATCAGAAGCATCTTCTTTATAACCAGCCATTACTAAAATATTTTTTCCGGGAAGTAAAACTACTTCGGGGCGCGAACGCGCGGGACTGAAGTTTGAACCATAAGTCCATGTATTGGTTTGTTCGTTGTATTTTTCAATAATGTTTCCTGGCAATCCTGCTGTAAAGGAACGGTATCCCACAGCCACTACTACAGAATCGGGAAGATGAACCAATTCGTGGTCAGCATGGTCGCCATTGGGCATACGGTTTCCCTGGAGAAAATCTGCGCAGGTATCCCATTGCTGTGATGGAGGATCGTAAAGTTGTGGCGGGCGATGTGTCATCATTACTTTACCGCTGTACAACATAAGAATAGGTGATTGTTCCTGGGGAATGGCTGTGGTGTCAACCATTACGGATGTGCCTGTTGAAAGGTCGTAAATTTCGGTTGAGTTGGTGCGCTGCGGATTGAGTTGTGTGCCTCCTCCGGTGATTAATAATTTTCCATCGGTTAAACGTATCATTGTAGGATACCAACGGTAGCCTATCATGTTTGGTTGTGGTAACCAGGTACCGGTGACGTAGTCGTAGGTTTTTATTTTACGTGTGCCGGGACCATAAGCATTTTGGTCGGCTCCGCCTGCAAAAACCATTTTTCCATCAGGCAATAAAGTGATAGCAGCGCAACCTAAGATTGTTGTATCGCCTTGCACAGACATAGTGTCGTTTGTTAAAGGATTGAAAATAAAGGGGTCTTCGGTATCGTGGCAGTAAAATATATTTCCGTCAGGTTGTAAAACTCCAAGGTCGGTGCCGCCTAATGGTTCCGGTGCCTGCACGATCATGTCCCATTGCCCTTGTTGTATTTCGGGAAGTAATTCGAAACTGAAAGCGGAATCGGTGGAAATATTTATTGTGAGTTGCTGGTATTCTTTATTGAGATAAGAAACCCCGAGTGAATATGTATTTGCAGGCACATTAAAAATAGAATAATTTCCCGAAATGTCAGTCCGGCTTTCGCGGAAAAAAGTGGTGTCTATATTAAATAACGTAAGACGCGCATCCATTAAGGATTGAGTGAAGGGTTGGTCTTGTACTGTACCTGTTATATTGAACTGGCTTTTGGCTGTGAAAGAAATTATAAACAGCGTTGTAAATAGTATTATTTTTTTCATTTCAATTACTTTTATTTATTGATAATTAATATTTGGTTATAGACTTTTTGTTCAGCTGTTGTTACATTCACAAAATAAATTCCGTTTATAAAATCTTTGCTGTCAACTTGTGTTTGAGGGGAAATGTTTTGTTGTTCAAAAACTTTTCTTCCCATGATATCGGTAATTGTTATATCAAAATTGTTATCGAGTAATTCAATGGTGAAATTATTCTGTGCAGGATTAGGAAAAATACTAAGCTGCGTATTGATTCCATTTGCTGCCTCATCAGCATTAAAACCTATGCGCGGACTGCATGGAATTAAGGTTAATGTTTTGTTGGCACTACTGCCGCAATTATTGTTCCCTTTTACCTTTAAGGTTGATGTTGTAGTTATAGTTCCGTAAGTAACGGTTACAGCAGTTGCTGTTGTAGTGAGAACATTATTTGATGATGTAACACCATTGCCTGTAATAATCGAACCCGAAGGTGCTGTCCAAGTATAACTTGTTGCGGATGGAATGGCAGATATTGAATACGCATTTCCGGAACTGTTTGAGCATACTGTTACAGGACCATTAATTACTGTTGGTGTTGCAGGAATTGATCTCACAGTTAAGTTTCTTGCCGTACCGGCACCGCAAGCATTGCTTCCATACACTGAAATTGTTACTGTAAAATTGGCGGATGGAAAATTAACTGTTATGCTGTTAGTTCCTTGTCCGCTAACCAATGTTGCGGTTGCAGGAATGGACCAGGTGTAAACTAATCCTGTTACATTGGTTACGCTATAAATTTTATTAGTTGCGCTACATAATCCATAATTAGTACCGGTAATTACACTAGGGGTAGCAGGAACATTTCTTGTAATGGTAATAGTGCGAGGAACACTTGATCCGCAGGCATTGTTAGCCGTTACACTTAAAGTTCCGTTGGCCGTAAACGTGCCATGATAGGTAACATTAATGCTGTTTGTACCTTGTCCGCTGTTGATTACTGCACCTATGGGAACCGACCAGTTGTAAGTAACTCCTGCAACTAACGGAACGGAGTACGTACGGATATCGCCAGGACAAACTTTTGCAATTCCTCCTGTTCTGCTTATGCTGCCCGGAGTTGATGGTACAGTACAGGATGTGCCAACCAATCGTCGGCTGTACCAAGGCGCGGGTGAACCGCCTCTGTCGTCATACCAGATTGCATGAACATAATTGGCGGTTGTACCCAAAACAGGTGCCTCTGAAACACCTGCTCCGTTTGACACTAACTCTTCGGCACCCCATGTTGTACCTCCATTATATGATGACATATAATATATCTCTTTGTTAGTGGAGATGCGGTTATCATACCATGCAAGATGAACGGCAGAACCCATAGAAGAAATCCAGGGATGACTGGCATGACCGGAATTAAATCTCATACGCTGCACTGGTTGCCAAGTATTTCCTCTATCTATTGAACGTTTCGTATAGGTTTCAAGTTCATTGATGCCATCATCTCCTTCCCAACATACAATGAGGGTATCTGAATTAACAATGGTTGCTATCGGACGCCCGTCATAAGAATTACCTGTGTCAAGTCGGACATTATTACCCCATGTATTGCCACCATCTAAGGAACGTTTATAAAAAACCTCCGAGCAGTTTGGCAAATTATAGCCAGTTCCGGGAATTGGACATGAAGGCAAATTATCCAGAGCACTCATCCAAAAAAGATGAACAGAATTACCAGCAACTAACACATCGGGGCGTTCTTCTCCGAAACTATTAATGCCAGAAACCAAATTTACTTCAGGTTGCCACGTTGCGCCTCCGGTCGCTGATTTTCTAAAATAAATATCCCAGCTATTTCCAGAACGATAATCCATCCATGTTAGATATACATTGGAACCCTCAGAATGTACAGAAACTCTATAACCTCTTTGAGATGAAGATAATTGAATTTCTGGCTGCCATGTTATGCCACCGTCAGTCGACCTTCGCATATAAATATTTCCCATTTGCCTTATACAACACCAATCCGAAACGGAAACAAAATTTCGAAAATAAACTACATAAACATTCAAGCCATCCACTGTTAATGGTCTATCGTAGTAGATGGTTCCAGAACCAAGTGTAACCGGTGCGCTCCATGTAGCTCCCTCGTTTATAGAACGCTTATAGCTTATAGTTCCGTCACCATAAGCCATGTGAACAGTGTTGTTATTATCGCCTTCCAGCGAATAGAACAGGCTACTGCCCAAGCTAACAGGCGTTGACCATTGTGCGTTTGCGCTCAATCCAAAACAGGCGATCAGGAAAGTAAGGATAAATTGGTTTTTCATTTTATGCTATTTAAAGTGGCTGAATTGATTTCCTGGCTAAAAATCACAGATGATCAATAATGCAACGCTCTTTTTATACTTTACTAAAAGATTTCAAATTTATTTAACTACTGATATCCTTTGCATATAGGATTCGTCTCCTGCAATAATTTCAATAAAATAAATTCCTGCGTTTAGTTTATCAGCATTTACAAGTTGCGTGTGTTGCCCCTGCAATTGATTTTCATTTACAACCTGCAGTATTTTGTTGCCAACTATATCATAAATTTCAATTGATACATTGGCATCGTTTGTCAATTCGTATTGAATTGTTGTAGAACTGCTAAACGGATTTGGGTAGTTTGTAATGTATTGTTGATTGTTTATTGATTCAATGGTTTGTTGAAATCGAGAGGAAATTGGAACCAAATTGTGGTGATGGTTGTGGTGATGATGTCCCACTGCGTGATGATAATTAACCGTGTGACATATATTCGATGAGCAACCTGTGGTTAAATCGCTCATGTAAAGGCAAACGGTGTAATGCCCGGAATGAGCATACGTGTGATGCGGATTTTCATCAGTTGATGTGTTACCATCTCCAAAATCCCATGAGTAAGTTGTATGAATGGTTGTTCCGGTTGAAGTATTAGTAAAATTAACCAAATTACTAGTTGAAGTTGAATAAAATGTAAAAGCTGCATGACACCCCGAAGCTACAGGATTTACTGTGATGTTATGGCAGGAGTGGTTGCTGCATCCGTGCGCATCATGCATGGTGAGGCATACATAATAAGTTCCGCCATGCGCGTATGTGTGTGATGGGTTTTGCGAAGTTGATGTTGTACCGTCCCCAAAATCCCATAGCCATGAGGTAATGTTGTATGCGCTTGTAGATGAATCGGTAAAATGAACTGTTAAGGAGGTTGCAGGCTGATGAACGCTAAACATGGCATGACAACCCGTTTGAGCTTTTGAAATCGCTACTGCGAACATCAAAACCATGATGAAGTAAATTGATTTTTTCATTTTTTTCTAATTTATTATTTATTTGAATGACTGTGATTATACTTAAAGACGATGATATGAGCAAAGGGTTGGGTAATTTTAAAATATGTTCCGCCATTGCTTTTGTAAGACATAATATATTATCAATTTACACTGAACAGAATGACTGCTTTTCCATTTGTAACGTGAAGAGTGTCGTGAACAGAAGCAATAAGACATTCAAATTCAACAACCGCTTTTTTATAATTTTTAGAATCAAAAACAACATCTTGAACATGTGTGATTGAAAACAAATTGCTCTGCGGAACATTAGAAGATGAAAAAACAAATCCTGATGAATCGGTCCATGTTAAGGTTGCAGAGAGAGTGGCAAACGGGTGATTTGCTTGCTGATATTGCCGTGTGCCTATGTATAGCGTACTGTCTAAATCGTTTTGGGCAATGCCTAAACTATCTTTATAACTATTTATTGAAATCTGAAAAAAAGATTGTGCAGGTTGTTGAGATTTCTTTAGGGAGAAATTAAACGTGCGGTGAGTTAGTGTATCAAATACAGCTGTTGCACCTATGTATGAATTTAAACCTCCGGCAAAATTAACAGAATCGTTATCTATTAAAGCCCTGATGTAAACCAATGGTTCGGGAGTGCCTCCGGGTGGAAGGTTGGGCTCCAAATGTTCCTTCTTGCAGGAGAAGAAAAAACAAACAGCAAGAACAGGTAACCATTTTAATAAATACTTAATTCTAATGTTCATAATACTAAAATTTAAAAATTAAAAAGGATTGAATAGAGAATGAAGGCTTTGTATTTATTCCGTAGAAATAATCTTTAGTATATGAATCAGAAAGTTCCCGCGTAATGCGTGTACTCCAATCAAATGTTTTGGATAATGAATATTTGTATCCTACCGAAACAGAATAATTGATGGATTTAATACCGTCCTGATACCCTGTAACATTCCTTTTAGTTGATTCGGTTGTTACGCCTGATACTTTATTTGCTTCGGTGTAGTAACCGTTTGTGCTTAACAAGTATGACAATTGTGCTCCGGCTGAAACGGTATGTTTTGGCGCAATAGCATAATAAAGCGTTAAAGGAAAATAGAGTTTATGCAGCTGGCGGATTTGTATAGTTTGCTGCGAAGTGTTTTCTTCTAAGAAATAATTTTTATTTGAAGCGGTGTCAGACAAATGATAACCACCCTGAAATGAATACAAACCTCCCAGGCCAATGCCGAAATGAGATGCGTTTGAATGCACAAATTCTAAGCCAATAAGCGGTGAAATATTTTCCTGTTTAGAACGCGCCGCGCTGCTTGTGGTGTAAATATTTATTCCTGCGTAAAAATTGAAAGTTATAAGTTTAAAATGTGTCGAATGTTTTTCATTTGTAATAGAATCACCTGGCGAATACTGTCTTACAACTGCAGTCGATGAATCATTATTTGTGTTTGCATTGATGGAATCAGAAGCAATGGGATTTTGATTTACTATTTCATTTGTAGGTGCTGTTGCAGAAATTAAATCATTGCTTTCTGTAATTGGCAAATCAGATACTCCTGATTTTGACATTTGTGTTTCAGATAAAATTGTTTTATTTGAATCTTGAATTACAGTGGGTGTTTCCTGTGTAAGATAAATTTCCGGGTTGATACTTAGGTGCTTAACAGTATTTGAATTGTTTGCGATAGTTGAATGCTTAATTATAGCAGTATGCACATTTTGTTTAGTTTCTATTGCTCCGCTATGTGAAGGAGTAGTTGAAGGGCTGATTGGTTGACTATTGTTTTCACTGCCTTTCTCATTTCCATTTTCCTGCGGCTGATTGGCAATTGCAGGTTGAGGGGCTTCACTTTCGGATGAATGGAAAACAGATGGAGATTTCGTAATGGTAGTGGGGTTTGCAGGTAAAGCTATTTCCTTTTCTGCATTTTGTTTCGAAGGAAGAAATATGAATAATCCTGTAGAGAGAATAGTAAAGAATGAGAAGAAGAAAAGTATAAGCTTTCTATTCTTCTTTTTTCTATCCTGTTCGTTCAGCAAATGGCTTAATAAATCCCAGTTGTCTTTCGTTTTGGAAAGTTCATAATCAGAAATCTCCTTTCTGAAGATGTTATCTAAGTCCGGATGTTTCTTTTCCATGATCGGAATCTTTGATTATTTTTATCACTGTCTGATTTATTTTTGCCTGCAATATTTTTCGCGCATTTGATAAATGCCACTTAGAGGTTCCTTCACTGATTTTAAGCTGTTCAGAAATTTGCTTGTGCGTGAAATCATCAATCACATACAAATTGAATACGATGCGGGTAGCGGGTGGCAATTCTGTTATCAATTCAAATAATTGCTCTTTGTTTAAATGTGAATCTATATTTGAAAAACTGCTGGAAGAAGGTTCTTCTTCTTCCAGTGAACCGTATAATGAAAATTCATTTGTGAGAATAAATTTGTTTTTGTATTCTTTGTTACTCCTCACAAAATCAATGGATGAATTGATAACAATGCGTTTCATCCAACCTTCCAAAGTGCCTTCTGATTTATACTGCTTAATTTTTGCAAACACTTTTAGAAAGGCATTATTGAGAACTTCCAACGCATCTTCTTCGCTTTTCAAGTATCTTACACAAATTGCCATCATTTTATGGTAGTATTTCTCGTATAAAATCTTTTGTGCATTGCGATTTTGTTTCCGGCATTGTTCAACCAAACCTTTTTCATCATGTATGTTTAACATCTTACCATGCACGTTTTATTGACGGAACATTGCTGAAAGGGTTGGGTAGGCCATGGGAATTTTGTTTCTGCAACATGCCAATCCAGCACGAAATTTTTGTTGTGAAGCGGCTAAAGTATTGGAGATTGCACTAATTAAATTTGCCTATTTATTGATTTCTAACGCTTTAAGCAAATAAAATGGGTGCAATAGTCTGAGCCATGCAGTTTAAAAATCTGAGGGGAATCCCTTTTCGGCGTGCGGCGGGTGAAGCGGAGCGTTAAAGATACAAATTCCTCTTTGCGTTTATCACAAAACAAGGCATCTTGATCACTCAAAAGACAATTTATTGTGTCAGACCGTATGATATAATTAGTATTAAATTTTGAAAAAGTATTCGGTTACTGATATTTTGACAATCTAAACGTACTTTTCAAGTTAAAGGTTTTGCAATCCTGATTCCATTTTCTTTGTACTCCTATTTTCAGAAAACTGTGTATTCATATTTCTCAATCTTAAGAAATGAGGACATGAATATATTTGGCGCAAACTATTCTACAAAATACATATCTATTTCCCCTTTATTTTTTGCCTGAATTTTTCCACGGTGTTTGAACTGGAATTTATCTTTCACTAACTGATAAGTAGATCCACTGACGTTTATTTTGCCGGCCTCTCCGGAGGATTCCATACGGGATGCGATGTTTACGGTATCACCCCAGATATCATATGCAAATTTTTTAACTCCCACAATTCCTGCAACTACTGGTCCGGTGTGGCATCCTATTCTGATATCAAAATAGGGACGTTTGGCTTGTATCCGTTTTTGTTTTTCCGCTTCAATAAAATCACGAATCTCAATTGCCGCTCTAATTGTGTCTTCTGCATTTGTTTTATTCTCGACCGGCAATCCACCCGCGCACATGTAGCTATCGCCAATGGTTTTTATTTTTTCAATTCCATGTTTCGTAATTATGGTATCGAAAGATGAATAGCAGTAATTAATTTCATTAACAAGTTCCTGTGCGGTGAGATTTTCGCTCATCGAAGTAAAATTTTTAAAGTCGGTAAAGAGCACTGTTACTTCACTGAAATCTTTAGCTTTTGTCGTACCTGTCTTTTTTAATTCTTCAGCTGTTTCAGCAGGCAGAATATTTAACAGTAAATTATCGCTGCGTCTTTTTTCTTTCGAAATTTTATTCCGTTGCCGAAACACTACTATTGAAAAAATAAACATCCCGCTAAAGCCTGCCAAAATTGAATTGCGGATGTTTCGCTGCTCAATATCTTTTTTATTTTGTTCAGCTTGAGTTGCAGCCTCCTTTTTATCGAAATCATACTGCATTTGCTGTTCCGTTAATAATTTAGTGTTCTCTTTATTAATTAAGCTGTCGCGATAAGCAATGTATGTTTTATAATGATCCAGTGAGGCTTTAAAATTCCCCTGGATGCTGTCGAACTGTGCAAGGTTTTCATAGCTTAGTTTTATATACTCCATATTGCCAATCTCTTTGGAAAAAGATAGTGCCTTGTCTAGATATTTTTTAGCATCAATAAATTTAGTCTGTTTAACATAAACCATAGCAATGTTGTTGTACACCATTGCAACATTAAAAGTAGATCCTGTTTCAAGGTAAGCATTTAATGCAGCGAAATCGTATTTCAGTGCTTCCTCGTATTTACCCAATGTGTACATTAGCAATCCAACACTGTTATTAAGTTCTGCAATTGTCAATTGATCACCTGATTCTTCGGCAATTTTTAATGCGATAGAATCATTTTTCCATGCTTCAGCATAGTTTCCGAGATTAAAATATACATCGCCAATAACTCCATAACTCCCGGCGATATCCTTATCAGATTCCAGTTCCTGACTTAATTTTAAGCAATCTCGGTAGTACTTTAATGCTTCGCTATAATTTTTCTGCCAGTTGCAAATGTTGCCAATATTCCATTTGGTATCTAAAATCCCATGGAGATCTCCAAGGTCTTCTCTGATTTTTAGGGCTCGAAATGAAACATTTAGCCCTTCAGTATAATTGCCCTGGGATATCCGGCTATGACCTACCACGTTATACGCGCTTGCTATTTTTGATAAAATAATTTCCTTTTCAGAGGGTTTAGCTCTCTTTAGTAATTTTTCATATAAAGCAACTGCCTCATAAGCTAAGCTTGCTCCCTGGTTATATTTACTCTGATCGGCATAAATTGCTCCCATTCTTCTTTTCGAATCTGCAACGCCCATTTCAAAATTCAGCCTGGTAGCCAGTGAAAGTGCTCGCTTAGCAAAAATTAACGACGAATCGCTGTTTTGAAACCTCAGCGCTCCTGCTAATGTCATCAGTGAACGCACTTTTGCGGTATCCTCATTTAACGCCGGTAAAACAATGAGCATTGAATCGATTTTTTTCTGAGCAGTTTGTTGAGGAAAAATATAGATCGGCAAAGCAATCACTAAAGTTAAAATAACCAGAAGTTTTTTCATCCGTTAAATATAAATTTTTAGTTGAATCAGGAAATCCGAAAGTAAATCAAAAAATTAAGAGTGCCAAAAGCTCCAGTCAGTGGTTGATTTTTCATAAAAATACTTCAAGTAAATGTGATTTTCAGTCGAACGTTGTAAAGTCCGGAAGGTAAAACAGCAACATTAATTTTCGTGGTTGCACCTGATAAAATTATTGATTGAATCAAACGGCCCATTGCACTCCCAAAATTATCTTCCAAATCAAATATATCTGTATACATTTTAAAGTACAAGTAGATTGTTGAGCAACTTACTGCCGGCCTATGAATTCTCAAAGAAATTAAAGCCTCAAAAAATGACCAAGCGATGGTTTCATTTGGTGTGGTTGAATACAGACCTACTCTCAATTCATCTTTCTCACCAAAATCTTATCAATCCTGCTACCATCCATGTCTACAATTTCAAATAAAAAATTATTCCAGTTATAAGTTGCTCCAACGTTCGGAATTTTTTTTCCGAGGTAAAAAATTAAACCTCCCAGAGTATTGATTTGTATCATGGGTGGGTTATTTGAAATGTCGATATCAAAATAGCGGATGAATTCCGGAAAGGGTAATGAGGCGTCGACGAAATAGGATCCATCTTCGCGAGGGATAATTTCCTGTTTGTCGTGAAGTTGCTTTTCAAAATCACCAACAATAGAATCTACAAGGTCGTTCATGGTAAGCAATCCTTTGATATCACCAAATTCATCGATTACCAGTGCAAGGTGCTGATTGGATTCCCTTAGTTTTTCGAGAGCGGTGAACGCGGAAGTAGATTCCGTAAAAATAAGTGCAGGACGTGCCAGCTTTGCTAGATCAAGCACCTCGTTATTTAGTATGCAATTCATGATATCTTTCGGGTAAATAATTCCCAGGAAATCATCCAGCTTATCATTACAAACAGGAAATGATTTGTGGGCTGATACAGCTATGTCATGTCTAACAACATCAATCGGGTCGTTTGCGTTAAGCCAGTCAATGTCCATTCGTTGCGTCATAAGTGTTCCAACCTTGCGGTCACCCATATGAAAAACATTTTCTACGATATCCTGTTCAATACTCTGAACTTCGCCGGTTATGGTTGCTTCCTGAATGATGGCTTTTATTTCTTCTTCTGTAACATTACTGTCGCTTGTTTTACGGATGTTCAACAACCTCACCAGTAAATCAGTAGTAAAAGTGAGTAACCAGATAAAAGGAGCCGCTATAATGGAAATAATAAACATGGGATATGCAACGGCTTTCGATATATTTTCGGGCATGGTGAGACCGATGCGCTTTGGCACCAACTCTCCAAGTACAAGGGAAAAAAACGTAAGAATGATTACAATTATAGTTACCGCAAGCGTATTGCTGTAAGGCCGCAAAACTTCGAATGTGCTCAGGTAGTTATCAAAATCGGCTTCAATTTTTTGTCCGCTGTATATACCTGTGAGAATACCGATTAGCGTAATGCCTATCTGGACAGTGGAAAGGAATTTCCCGGGGTTACGAGAAAGCTCCAGCGCTTTCTTTGCTGACTTATCGCCTTTTTTTGCAGAAAGTTCAAGCCGTGATTTACGCGATGAAACCATGGCAATCTCCGACATCGAAAATACACCATTTAATAAAATCAGAAATAATATGATCAGGATTTCAATCATATCAAATCAATTGCAGGCATGACCTGTAAAAAATTGTTCCTGTAATGGATGATTTCACGTGTGGTGTATTTTCCTGGTGCAAAGATACTTATTTCATATTGATGCTTCCGTAAAATATATCCTGAAGCCTC
>JALYQW010000041.1 GCA_030855635.1 Bacteroidota bacterium
ATTTAAAACTCACCAACTCACCAACTCTCTACTATCTACTTACTACCTACCACCAACCACCCACTGCCAACTGCCAACTGCCCACTGCCAACTACCTACTGCCCACTGCCCACAAAACTACAAAAAAACCGATTAAAACTGGTAATACGGTGATATCATAAGGTACACGATAACTCCGGAGACGGTGACATACAGCCAGATGGGAAAGGACCAGCGTGTGAGACGGCGATGCGTTTTAATCTTATTGGAGAGGCCATAATAAAACGATAAAAGTACCAATGGGAGCACCAGGGCAGCCAGGATGATGTGTGATATCAGGATCAATAAATAATACGGTCGTAAAGGATTATCGGCAGGGAATTTAGTTTCTATACCAAAAGAATGAAAGGTGACGTAGGATAATAAAAAAACCGTTGAAAGTATAAATGTTAGAAGGTTGAGTTTTTTATGAGTCTGAATATCTTTTTTCCTAATGTAATATAATGACGTGATAAGCAATACGGAACATGTGGCATTAATTAATGCATTCAGTTTTGGAAGCCATTGCACAAACCCCGGAACATGTTCAGCGCGGGGTAACATTCCCAGGATCACCACCAGCAGAAAAACCACACCAGACAGCACAAAAATCCCGCGTAATATTTTTCTCTCGTTCGTTATCAGTGCATCCATTATAAAGCTAATGAAGAAATATTAAGATTTTGCTGCGATATCCTTAGAATGGGTTAGGCGTTGCATATTATTGCTGTTCTTCCCATTTCAACACTTTGATCTCATCAATAAGCAGGTTAACATCTTCGTAATCGGTGCCATTATAAAAGCCACGTATACGTTTGTTTTTATCAACCAGCACTAGTTTTTCTGAATGAATAAAGTCATCCGGCCCACCGTCACCCGGCATGGCAGCCAGGAAATAACTGTGACGGGCCAGGTCATAAATTTCTTTTTTTTCACCTGTGAGGAAAAACCATTTCCCTTTTATAGCGCCATATTCAGTAGCATAAGATGAAAGTGAATTCACGTTGTCACGGTCGGGGTCAACTGTATGGGAAATCAAAATTACATCGGGATCCTCCTTGTATGCTTCCTGAACACGTTTCATCTGCATCGACATTTTCGGACAGATCGTCTGACAAGTGGCAAAAAAGAAATCGGCAATATAAATTTTACCTTCCAGATTTTTATCTGTAAAAACAGAACTATCGTGAGCTATCAGTTCAAAAGAAGCTATCGTATGGTAAGTTGTATCTCCCACTTTTGTAGCAGAAGGTTCCTTTGGACCGAAAATTTCCAACCGCTGGTAATTGTTCTTACCACTTGAAACGATCAGGTATGCGAGGGAAGGAATTAATAAAATACCGAGAAGTATCAGCGCCCTTGAGGAAGGTTTTACAGCACTCATTAAATCCTTAACAAGAACTAACCTATTAAGTTTAGATAATTGCCTTCGGCAATCGCCATTACAACGAAGAAAAGAATGAGTACAAAAGGAAGAATGATCGAGTATTTTAAAGGAACCGTTTCATGCTTTAGGTGCATAAAATAAGCTATGATATAATATGCTTTTACAATAGTAAGCACAATGAATATAACAATCAGGATATCATGTGGAATAGAAGTAAAGGCAATTCCTACTTCAAAAATTGTTATTGCAAGAAGGATCCAAAATGTTTTCCAAATAATTTTTACGGCATTGCTATCAACATGCTCTTCCACAAACTGGTTGTGGATATCACCGGTATAGTAACCATGCTTCTTCTCGTCGTGTTGTTCGTCCTTATCGTGGTGATTGGCCATTTGATTGATAGAATTATTATTATACTAAATAGAAGAAAGTAAATACAAATACCCACACCAGATCTACGAAGTGCCAGTATAATCCGGTTTTTTCAATTTGTTCGTAATGTCCCCTTCGCACATATACTCCGTTCAATACGTTTATGAAGATAATTATATTGATCATAACACCTGAGAATACGTGAAAACCGTGAAATCCGGTGATGAAGAAAAAGAAATCACCAAATAACGGGTGACCATATTCGTTTTTAGTGAGATTGGCCCCATGAAATAGCTCTGATTTATCCTTGATGGCCTGGGCAGCAGCTCCGGTTGCTGTATCACCACCTGCAATTACC
This sequence comes from Bacteroidota bacterium, assembly GCA_030855635.1. Lineage (GTDB taxonomy): Bacteria > Bacteroidota > Bacteroidia > AKYH767-A > OLB10 > JADKJB01. The sequence goes on from JALYQW010000041.1 coordinate 2,136, forward strand.
AGGGTGTTAAAATCCAATTCGTGGGTGGAAGGGTCTACAGCGAAACGGGCTACTCGGTTATCCGGCATCACATAAGCACCATGATCAGTACCGTGAATAAAATGGTACCACTCCCAGGCTTGTGATCCAAGAAACATGAAACCGCCGATGATAGTCAGTAACATCCACATGGCAACCGACTTGTTATTTCGTTTATGACCTGCGTCAACTGCAAGAACCATCGTCACCGAACTCATGATCAGGATGAAGGTCATTAAACCCACATAAGCCAGTGGAATATGTCCTTCGATAAAAGGAAAGTGGGTAAACACGTCGTTTGCTTTCGGCCATATTTCCGTAAAGCGATGACGTATAGTGCCATATGCAATGAGTAAGGAGGAAAAAGTAAAGGCATCCGACACAAGGAAAAACCACATGTACATTTTGCCCCAGCTTACATTAAAAGGGGAAACCCCGCCTCCCCATACGTTTTTTCTAGGCTTATTTTGTGTAGTTGCCTCGGCCATAATCTCGTGTTAATTTGTGTTTGGGAACTCTTTTGAAAGAGCCTTCCTTTCAGGGTGCAAAATAAATAGTTTTTTTATTGCAGATGCAAAAAATTATTAACCGGAATAATTCTAAATAAGATTGTTGAATTTATCGAGTTATGAGAAGGAAAATAAATAAGTAAATCCATAATCCATCCAGGAAATGCCAGAATATCGTGCATAACTCCACCGGTAAATAATACCGGGAATGGTATTTTCCCTGAATTGAACGTGCTGTTACTACCATAAGGTACAAGATTCCGCCTGCAAGGTGAGCCAGATGAAGTCCTGTTAATACATACAGAAATGATCCTGAGGGATTTCCTGTAAAGAAGATACCGGCATCGATCAGGTGCGACCACGACATAAACTGTGTAAATGCAAAACCTAAACCCAGACCCAGCGTGACCATCAATCCGATGCGTAGCTGTGGCAGATTATCCTTTTTTATTGCTACAAACGCCCATTGCATAGAAATGCTGCTGAGCAGGATCAGTGCTGTGGATACATAAAATATAGCAGGAAGTTCAAAAAGCTGCCAGTTACTTTCAGCCTGGCGCACAATGTATCCGCTGGTGAGGCCTGCGAACATCATCACCATGCTCACCATCGCCAGCCATAAAAGGATTTTGAAGGTGGGGATTTTTGTATAAGTTTCGTTACCGGATGTTGGTGACACAGTTATCATATTAATTTATTTGATCAAGAACCATTGCAATTTGCACCACAGGCAGATAAATGAAGGAACCAAACATCAGTTGCCTCGCCCTTTCAATAGTACAATCTCTGTATAACCGCCAGGCTTGCACGGTAAAATAAATACCGGCTATTACGATCACAATCATTGAAAGAGTGCCTGAAATATTAAAGAACCAGGGTGTTAATCCCACTGGTATCAAACTAAAGGCATATACAAATGCCTGGAATGCAGAAGCCTTATCCCTTCCGCCTTTAGAAGGAAGCAGTTCGAAGCCCGCTTTTTTATAATCATCATCCAGTACCCAGGCTATAGCCCAGAAATGCGGAAACTGCCAGATAAACTGTATGGCGAACAGCACCCAGGCTTCGGTCCCGAAATGATTGGTTGCCGCAACATATCCCAGCAATGGTGGAATAGCCCCCGGGAACGCACCTACAAAAACAGCAAAAGGTGTCATCCGTTTAAGCGGGGTATACATGACCGTATAACTCACCAGTGCAAGCAATCCGAGAATTCCACTGGCAAAATTCATAAAATATGTCAGTACAAAAAGACCTGCCACGCCCGAACTCACTGCTATAATGATTGCTTCAGCAGGTTTCATCCTGGAATCCGGCAATGGTCGCGATAACGTGCGATCCATTAATTTGTCCAGGTCCCTTTCCATTACCTGGTTAAAGGCATTCGCTGATCCTGTTACCAGGAAACCTCCCAATATGAGCAATCCCAACTTCGCCCAGTCGACATCGCCATTGGACCCCATTAAAAACGCCATGGCGGCAGAAAAAACCACTAACAATGCCAGCCGCATTTTGGTAAGCTGCGCATAATCAGTTATTCTGGATGCCATTGAAGAAGAGTTGTTGATGGAGATGCTCTGTCCCATGCGATGTGTTCGGGTGGCAAAGTTATTCATTCCAATTTTGGTACACAAGATTGAACCGAATGGTAATTGCTATGTAATGGGAAAAGCTTTACCGGAAACCAATAATTTTCCTGACTTCTTTTAACGTTTTACCGCCACTTTCATGAGCTTTTTCCTTACCCATATCCATCACCCGGTTTAACAGTGCATCGTCACCGGATATTGATTGAATTTTATCATAAATCGGGGCGTTGAATGCGATAATATCTTCAGCCAGTTGTTTCTTGAAATCCCCGTACCTGATAGTGCAGTCATTATACTTTTCATCGAAAAATTGAATGGTTTCGGATTGTGAAACCAGTCGTAAAAGCGTGAATAAGTTGGAAACTGCCTCCGGTTTTTCCTGATTGGGCACAGTGGGTCCGGAATCGGTAACAGCCCGCATCACTTTTTTTCGGATCACTTCAGGAGCATCTGCCAGAAAAACCGCATTCCCCTCGCCCTCCGATTTGCCCATTTTTCCTGAACCATCCAGTCCCGGCACTTTCACCAGGCTGCTTCCGTAATTAAATGCATATGGTTCTGGGAAAGTTTCAGTCTGGTACAACCTGTTAAAACGGTTTCCAAAGGTTCTTGCCATTTCCATGTGTTGTTCCTGATCCTTGCCAACAGGCACTTTTACTGCTTTATGGATGAGGATATCGGCTGCCATCAGGGCAGGGTAGGTCAGTAGGCCGGCGTTAATATTATCAGGATGCTTCCTGATTTTTTCTTTAAAGGAAGTAACCCGCTCGAGCTCGCCCACATAAGCATTCATATTCAGCAACAGGTACAACTCAGCAGTTTCCGGCAAATCACTCTGCACATAAATGGTGCTTACCTCAGGATCGATACCACAGGCCAGGTATTCCACCAACACCTGGCGGACTGACTTTTTCAAGTCACCGGGAGTGGGATGAGTAGTTAGTGAATGGTAATCGGCAATAAAAAAAAAGCAACGGAATTCATGTTGCATCTTTAAAAAATTTTTCATTGCTCCGAAATAATTTCCCAGATGCAAATTCCCTGTTGAGCGTATACCACTGACGACTGTTTCCATGTGGCCGAAATTACAAAAATTGCCTAATTTCGCCTGATGAAATTTTTCAGGCTGCTACTGCGTAAGACATGGAGGTTTTTATTTTTTCTGAATGGAGTTTTCACATTCATCTTTCTTTACCCGGTTTTTTATGTTCTGCTGCTTAATGAAGAGAGATTTCCCCTTGTTTTCCGCCTTAAGCGAGTGTGGGCGCGACTGCTGATCAACAATGTAGGTATCCGTTGCAGAGTCATTAACACGCCACGGCTTGAAACGTCACGTCCGTATATAATCTGCCCCAATCACACATCATTCCTGGATATCATTCTTACCTACCTGGTTATTCCCGATTATTTTCATTTCATGGGAAAAGCGGAGTTGAAAAAAGTGCCGTTTTTTAATGTTTTCTTTGATAGGATGAACATACTGGTAGACCGCGGAAGCATTATTGCGTCGCATCGTGCATTCATTAGGGCGAGTTCTGATCTTGATAAAGGAATTAGCATCGCCATCTTTCCCGAGGCAACGATTCCTGTCTGCGCACCCCGGCTGGGTCGACTGAAAAACGGGGCATTCAAACTGGCCATTGAAAAACAGGCACCCATTGTACCGGTTGTTTTTCTTGATAACTGGCGGCTGTTGCCGGATGGAGATATGAAGTGTACGGGAGGAACTCCGGGAGTATCCAGAGTATTCATTCACGACCCGGTGATCACCAAAGGACTCACTGATAATGATCTGGAAAGCCTGAAAAAGAAAGTGCACGATCTTATCGAATCTACTTTGAAGCAATACAATTGCCCTGCAGAATCCGACAAGCTGTCAAATGAATTAAAAAAGGCCGGTATAAAATGACCGGCCTTATAATTTCCTGAGTTAAATTTCTCAACAAAACTCTTCGTAAGCTGAAACCAGGTTATCAGCAATCATTTCCGCAGAACGGCCTTCAATATGGTGGCGCTCGACAAAATGAACCAATTTACCATCCTTAAACAGGGCTATACAGGGTGATGAAGGAGGAAACGGTACCGTATATTTACGAGCCTGGTTGGTAGCTTCAATATCCTGGCCGGCAAAAACCGTTACCATTTTATCAGGTCGTTTCGAGCTTTTCTGAAGTGATAATTTTACTCCCGGCCTGGCAGTGCCTGCAGCACATCCACAAACGGAGTTTATAACAAGAAGTACTGCTCCTTCACTTCCCGGAATGGTTTGATCTACAGCTTCGGGAGTTGTGAGTTCTTCGAATCCTGCGGTTGTTAAATCGGCACGCATGGGTGCACAAAGTTGTTCTGGATAAGGCATTTTTTATATAGTTTTTCTATGGTTTACACGGTTATTTTAGCAATCAGGTGCAAAGATACACTAATGTGTGATTGCTGCAGTTTAACAACAACCATCAGCGTCTTTTGTTAGCAATCTCAGTTTATGTTAGCTAACCTTTTCAAAGCGCAGAAATTGATGTAATAACAGCACTTTACTTACAAGGCAATTTTCCCACAATAATAATTTCTTTTCGATAACGCTTTGATAGTTAGCAATATTTATGGCCTTAGGGATTCACAAAACAGAAAATTGCTTACAAATCTTACAATAGAAAGACTTAAGCTGATGACCAGGTATCTTCCCGGAAACGAAACCGTTTCTATCATTCAGACTATAAACAGCTAAAAGAAGATGAATCAACAAAAAAATCAGGAGATCGACGAAAATTTATTCCCTGCATTCAGGTTTGACCTTGACAACAGGTTAGTGTTTGCCAATGTTCCGGCTTTGCCGCTGATGAAACACTGGCATTGCAGAATTAATGAAACCATTCCGGCAGAAGTTATCAGCCGATATCCGGAATTATTTCATACCGCACTAAGCCATCGACCGATGGATGTCACTGTTGACATGCACAATTACACCATCAGGTTTTCCATTGTGCCATTTCCGGAAGCAGGGTATATAGGCATGTACGCTTATTGTATGGAAGTAAATGAAAATTATATCAACAAAACCACACCGGCATTAATAGCCATTAAACAACAGCAATAATTTTATGATTGATATTACCAGAAGCACCAGGTTCAAAGTACAGTTGTCAGAAATTGATTTCAAAGCTATCATTAATGAGTCATTAGCCAACCTGCGGAATCTGGAAGGGGCTCATAAGATGGCGGTGAAAACAACTATTGAAAATTTTCTACCCTTCTATAGTGATCAACGCCAGTTGCTGGTAATTTTCAACAATATTATTTGTAATGCAATTAAATTCCAGCATGCACATGAAATGCATCCTTCGCTTACCATTCACATTGAAGTGAGCAGTGAGAAAGCCAGCATGACATTTAAGGATAACGGGATCGGAATACACAAAGAAAACCTTTCGAAAGTTTTTGATATGTTTTTCCGTGCTCCGGGAGTTAAGCCCGACGGGTCAGGACTCGGTCTTTACATTACGAAAGAAATTATCCGGAAACTAAAAGGCCGCCTGCTGGTAGCATCCGAAGTGAATGAAGGTACTGTTTTTACTGTAGAACTTCCCAATAAAATTGATCCCGATTTGTTAAGAAAACTTACCAGGCTTATACAAAATACTAAATAATCCATTGTTGAGATGATAACGACTGTAGTAAAATATTCAATTGTGATGTTGGTGGATGATAATCCAATGGAAAACTTGGTAAACGGCCAACTTCTCACTTCATCAGGATTTGCAAAAAATATCAATGCGTATACGTCAGGAAATGCGATGCTGGATTTTCTGAAATCAGCTAAATCGGATGAATTACCTGAAGTAATTTTCCTTGATATCATTATGCCGGGTATGGATGGTTTTCAGTTCCTCGATGAATTTGAAAAACTGGACGAGAACATCAGGAAACGCTGTAAAGTGGTGATGTTGTCTTCCTCTGATAGTTTTAAGGATTTGAACAGGGCCAATAAAAACAAGCTCGTAAGAAAATTTTTGAACAAGCCACTAACGATTGAAATGCTTTCGGCAATCAACGTGTAACTATTGTTCTCTTTTCTTCCTGAAAAAATCAATCAGCAATTCGCCGCATTCTGTTGCCATTACTCCTCCCTTTACAAGTGTTCGGGGATGAGATATGGCAGATGAAACGTTCAGATACCCCCTTTTTTCATCCTTTGCTCCGTATACAAGCGTGCCTACCTGTGCCCAGAAACTTGCTCCGGCACACATCACGCAAGGCTCAAGCGTTACATACAGAGTACATTCCGATAAATATTTTGAGTTCAGAAAATTACTGGCCGAAGTGAAAGCCAGCATCTCTGCATGAGCAGTAACATCATTCAGCTTTTCAGTCATATTGTGCGCTCTGGCTATTACCTGACCCTTGCTCACAATAATTGCGCCCACAGGAATCTCATCAGCATCAAAAGCCTTCTGAGCCTCGGCCAGTGCAATGCGCATAAAATATTCATCTGATAAAAGCTTAATTTCCATATATATTTACGGTAGCGGTAATATTGACAAAATTACGATTTCCACGGTTAGGGCTATGAACATTTTTAAAAATTCCTAAGTACTCCAGGTGCAATACCGACCTGATTGAACAAACTGCTGTTCATATTTTTAATTTGACCAAGGTTTAATAGAGCTACATCTGCTAACTTTGCTACTTCTAAAGACGGATCATTCCGGCGAATGCGGGTTTCTTATGAACATGACAAAGAAAGTACTCAAACTTAATTATGAGAATGAATTTGAATTTCTTGTTGCAGGGCTGATTTCAGCTTACAGAGACTTTAAGGTGTGTTTTGAGTTGAATGATTTACTGAGATTAAATATTCTGCGAGGCGAGGATGTTATTGTTCCCGCAGGGAAACCGGGTTCGACTACGCGTCATTCTTATTTCACCTGCCGGGGACGGAATAGTGAATCGTATCATATCATCTCCAACCGGGATAAGGATGGCACCGGGTACTTTATTCCGGAAATGAGGAATATTGACTATTTCCTGTTGATTTCCGAAGCTCCTGCGAGTTTTGACATGAATGGTCTTGTGAGCTCCGTCAGAAAAATTGAAATAATTTCCGGAGTATTTGAAGTTGTACCTACGGAAATGAAATCGGCAGAAGCCTTTTTATTATTTCTTGAACGTTAAAGGTTAAAAAATTATGGTAATAGCAAATTTTAATAAAAGTAAAATAATTGCAACAATCGGCCCGGCATCAATGTCGGCTGATATTCTTGAAAAAATGATACGTGCCGGTGTCGACGTTTGTCGCATAAATGCTTCGCATGGCAATCATGTGATGCAACAGGAAGTTGTTGATACGGTTCGCAGGCTGAATGAGGAAAAAAAATTTAAGGTAGCGATTCTTTATGATCTACAAGGTCCAAAAATGAGGATTGGTGAGATTTTAAATAATGAAATTTACCTGGAAGAAAATGAATTTTTGACACTAACTGTCAATGATTGTATTGGCGATAAAACCAAAATTCAAATCAGGTACCCTTATTTTCATAATGATGTTCATGTTGGAGACACTGTGCTGATTGATGATGGAAAAATTGAATTGCAGGTAACGGCAAAAGATGAAAAGGATACCGTTACGGCTAAAGTTATTCATGGTGGGGTTTTGTCATCAAAAAAGGGAATCAATCTTCCGTATACAAAAATTTCATTGCCTTCGCTCACTGAAAAAGATCGGATCGACCTGGAATTCGCACTTAAAAATGATATTGAATGGATTGGATTGTCATTTGTACGTTCTGCAAACGATATCGTGGAACTAAAAAAAATTATTGCCGCAGCGGGAAAAAATTGCCGTGTTATTGCCAAGATTGAAAAACCGGAAGCCATTCGCGATATTGATAATATCATTAGTGCTTCGGATGGTATAATGGTGGCTCGCGGTGATCTCGGTGTTGAAATGGCCATGGAAAAAGTTCCGGTGATGCAAAAGATGATTGTTAGAAAATCCACTGCAGCGTCAAAACCCGTAATCATCGCCACTCAAATGATGGAGAGCATGATTACCAGTTACCGCCCCACCCGAGCCGAAACTAATGATGTTGCCAACGCGGTTTTTGATGGTGCAGATGCGTTAATGCTGAGTGCAGAAACCTCTGTGGGCGCCTACCCGCTGAAAGTCATCGAAGCTATGTCTAAAATAATTTCCATTGCTGAAAGTGAAGAAGTGATTTACAACCGGCATGTTCCTCCAATTAAGGATTCCAAGACTTTTATTTCCGACAGTGTTTGTTTTAACTCCTGCGTAATGGCCAAACAATCGGGTGCAAAAGGTATTATTGCCATGACCCGTTCCGGCTACACCGCTTTTAAAATCAGTAGCCAGCGTCCGAATGTAAATATCTTTATTTTCACCGATAACCTCGAGATACTTAGTATGCTGAGCCTGGTTTGGGGCGTCCGTGCATTTTATTATAACAAGTATGAAAGTACCGACAATACCATACGTGATATTAAAATGTTCCTCAAGCAAAAAGGATACCTGGAAGCAGGTGATATGGTGATTAATGTATTCAGCACACCTCTGGATGAAAAAGCAATGGCTAATACCATTAAATTAAATTTTATAAGCTGATCTATGAGTCTGAATATTGCTTTACTTAAAGAAATATGCGAAGTTGCAGGAGCTCCCGGCTATGAACATCGTGTGAGGGAAATTGTTATGAGGGAAGTTACATCGCTTGTAGATGAAGTGTCTGTTGACAAGATGGGGAATGTGGTGGCGCTCAAAAAAGGTCTTGCTGATAAAAAAGTGATGATTGCCGCTCACATGGATGAGATAGGTTTTATGATTACTCATATTGATGATTGTGGTTTTCTCCGCTTTCACACCCTGGGAGGTTTTGATCCAAAAACCCTGACTGCTCAACGTGTTATTGTTCATGGGAAAAAAGATCTCGTAGGTGTTATGGGAAGCAAACCCATTCACGTAATGACCCTTGAAGAACGAAGTAAAAATGTGGCCATTACTGATTATTTTATTGATCTGGGAATGGAATGCAGCGAGGTGAAAAAATATGTAAGTGTGGGTGATCCGGTAACCCGTGAGCGCGAACTTATCGAAATGGGAAATTGTGTTAACTGTAAATCTCTCGATAACAGAGTTTCGGTTTTTATCCTGATTGAAACACTGCGTCAATTAAAAACACACCCCTATGATGTATACGCTGTTTTTACTGTGCAGGAAGAAGTTGGTTTGCGTGGGGCCGGAGTGGCAGCTCACCACATTGAACCTGATTTTGGGTTCGCACTTGACGTAACCATTGCTTTTGACGTTCCCGGATCTAAACCTCATGAAGTAGTGACCAAACTGGGAGGTGGCACAGCCATAAAAATTATGGATGCTGCAACTATATGTGATCCGAGAATGATCACCTACATGAAACAAACTGCAGACAAACATAACATTAAATGGCAACCTGAGATTTTAACAGCCGGCGGCACTGATACGGCAGGGTTGCAGCGAAATGGAAAATTTGGTTCCATAGCGGGTGCAATATCCATTCCTACCCGACACCTTCACCAGGTAATTGAAATGGCGGATAAGGATGATATTATGGCGACAATTGCACTGTTGCGTCAGTGTATAAACGAAATGGATTTATTCGACTGGAATCATTAATTAAATCCAATAAAAAAAGCCCCGAATATCAGTATCTATCGGGGCTTTTTTTTATGTTATATTTTTTTAATTTACCGATAAACGGCGTGTAACCTCACCGTTAGTTGTCCGGATCCGAATCATATAGGAACCGCTTGCTATGCCATTTAAGTCAAATGTTAATTTGCCAGGTTGCGTTAATTCATAGGAAGATGCACGAACAATTCTTCCTGTCACATCAACTAATTCAACTGCAGTTTTCCCGGTTGAATTTGTTTCAATAGTAACCAGGTAACTGGCAGGATTAGGGTAAATTGAAATGGCATTCAAACCATTCACATCATTGAGTCCTGTAGTGATATCAGCAACGACTGGTACCCGGTCACTCACACAAACATACGAGGGTTCCTGAACTTCCCAGTCATAAAAATAATAGTAATACTGTGAGCCCTGGTTGGAACCTACAATAGAAAGCAGGTTAGGAATGGAATAGGGATAAAGCACATTCTGTGAACTTCTTTGCAGGCGCGGAGTTGAATACCCAAGAGTTTGATTGTTTATGATTGGATTTGTGGTAAGGGAATAATAAGTTCCCGGTACGAGGTTAAAATTTAATGTAATTCTTGATGAATCGATAGGAATGTTTACTAACAGGCTTTGCAATACATCACCCGAGGAGTTACGCAATTCGATTTCGCGATTACCCGGGATGTCAGTATATACTTTAACAGAAACTAAAACACATGGAGAAGTCACATCAAAATCAACACTGCCATTTGTCACCGGGCTTCCGCTGAATAAAGATCCCATGTGAAACTCCTGCCCGGCAAAGTCGATAGCACCTATATAATCCGTTGTAGCATCTACCCAGTAAGTTGTAGTTGTATTGATTACGGGAGTATTGAAAGTGGGACCAGTACCTAATAAAGACCCGCCTGTTTGCTGATCATACCAGGAGAGATTATTTCCTGTTGCAGAAAGCTGCACAGAAACCGGTCCTATACTTGATGCTCCCTGTCCAACCGGTTCCGGAGCATCCAGCACTTCAATATCCGTTGTTGCAGAGGTAAAAATACTGCATGTTCCCTGAATTGTAACAACATAACTTCCGGTTTGAGTAACGATCAGCGATTGGTTGGTAGAACCATCTGACCATAAATAAGCGAAAGCAGGTGATGAGGTAAGTACCGTAGATTGACCTTCACAAAAGATTAAATCATTTGAAGTGGTCACAGCTGGAGTTTCATCAGGATTTAATTGCACCGTTATTGTAGGGGAGATGTTGGTACAACCTGCATTGTCAGTTACCAGCACATTAAATAATCCAGCTGCAGAAACATTTATTGATTGTGTTGTTGAACCGTCGGTCCAGTTGTAGGACACAAATCCAGGTGTTGCATTCAGATTCATGGATTGACCCGTGCACAAAATAAATGGACCGGGGATGATATTTCCTGTAATCTGGCAACCGTTTTCAACGATGGTTACAAACTGGTTTGCAAAAAGATTTGTTAACGTAGAAGTTGTGCCGGAAGGAAACCACACAACGGCTGAATCAACTGCAGTATTCTGACCAATTCCGAAATGCAATTGTGAGGAATTGCATGTACCATAACTTTCACCGGCCCGTACTTCGCGGATCTGAATACCCCATGGCCCATAAATGGTAACACGCGCACCAATGGCACCGGCATTGCTTTGTACTCCTTCAAGGTTGAATGTTATGAAATTATTGTTGTTACGATTGTTGAGGTACAATACATCATCGAATATGGAGGATGGATTCTGAAAGAGGTCACCGTAGGATGCAAATATGTCAACGAAACCATCGTGATTCAGGTCACCGGTTGCAAACGAAAGCATTCCGTTATTCGCCAATAGTCCGGTTACTCTGGTGAAAGTTTTATTGCCGTTATTTTTGAAATAAAGCCACTCAGAACCTGCAATCAGAATGTCAAGGTAACCATCATTATCAAAATCCTCGAAAACAGATTCAATAGGAGTGATGTTAAAGTTGCCAATGCCGGTTGTGGTCAGTTCCGTAAAATGTCCGGTTCCGTCATTCTCAAATATCTGGTTGGTATAATCATGATTGGTTAACAATAGATCGAGGTCACCATCATTATCAATATCACCAAAACTTGAAGTCCAGGATTGCCATCCGATAGCAATTCCATACTGGTCAGCCATCTCTGTAAAGTTGTTATTGCCGTCATTTACAAAAAGGCGGTTGATGCGTCTTAAATCTGAAGGGTTGTTAACGCCTTGACGGCAATGTGCAATATAAAGATCGAGATCGTTGTCATTATCAAAATCAATCCACGTACTTCCATAATTTCCTGAATCAGCAGGATCATTGCCAAAAGTAATTCCGGGGTTGACGGCAAAGTCTACCATATTTGAAGGGTTGAGATTACCCATACCATCATTCAGGTACATTTTGCTAACATCATTGTCATCACAACAAAAAAGATCGATCCAACCGTCATTGTTGAAATCGCAGAATGTGGCATTTTGAAGAAAAAAAACGGAATTCGCTAACAATGAATTCGTGGAGGAGATAGTGCCACCATTTTCAAATATTTTAACTAACCATATGCCACCGTTTCCATCTGCAACAACGTCTTTCCATCCGTTGTGATCTACATCAGCCATGGTCATCGCCCAGGCACTGCCACCGGCAATATCAGCAATAAAATAATTTGTGAACATGCCATCCCGGTTCTGGAGTTCCAGGTTGATCAGGTGACCATCATCCATCCTGACAATGTCATCCAGCCCGTCGTTATTTACATCCACTACAGTAACAGCACAGCCGCTCCTGGTGGTAGTCGATAACCTATTGTTGGAATTGGTAAACGACAACTGGGCCAATGCCGTTTCACTCGCTATGAATCCCAGGCAAATAACAGCTGGAAGAATTAATTGTAAATGTAATTTCATAAGATATTAGATTTTATTTTTTTAAGTTGGTTGTGTTAAACGGATTTTATTGCCGGAAAACTTTTTGAATTTTTTGTTCCTTTCCCGAATTGATTCTTACAAAATATACTCCTGCATTTTTGGGCAAACTCATTTGTTCTTTCTTGCTGCCTGTAGCAAAGGATTTTGTAAAAACCATTTTTCCTTTGGCATCAAAAACTGAAATGGTATTTATGAAAGCACCCTTATCGCAGGAAATTGTTATCAATCCGTCAGCCGACAAGGATGGCCATACATGGATACCGGTTCCGGTCATACTTTCATGCATGCCTGAAAGTACATCCGAGAGTGTATCACCTGCTACCAGGATCGGACTTTTATCAGCCGCATTATACATATTGCGGAACGTATCAATAGGCGCACTGTTTAATGTGAACATTTCATCCAGGAACTTTGGTGGAACTGATTGGTAATACAATCCGGCATGCACGGTAATGGTTCCACTCACTCCCGTTACTGGAATTCTGAAATAAACAAGGTCCGTTGCACTGCCTTCCACGCCGCCAATTTTGTTGAAATTTGCATCATTGAGGGCATCAGGGGAAATACGAACCGTGTCATACATGGGAGCTGTAGTAGTAAATCCATCGGGTGGAATCCTGTTATCTTTTAAAACAACATTAGCTCTTTCCAGTACCGATGTATATTGGCTGTTTACATCTCCCATTACATATTCATAAATCTGTGAAACGTGGTCCTGTGAAATTATATCGTAATGAGGTTCAAATTGGGTTGATTCTCCCACTACGCGGAAATCACTGTCAAATATACCGGATTGAAAAATGGTGTCTCCTGCGGCATCAGTCATCACCAGTTGTAAAACAGCTCTTCGTGACGGATAACCGGAAGGAAATTTATGACCGGCTTTATTTCGTATACTCACGTGGTAGTAAGCAGTGTCGGCAGTAATGCTATCTTTCACAAACAGCATATCAACACTCTGTTCCTGTAGCATCCGCATGGTTGCCGCCATCGATGAATCAATGTGGTTGTCAGCTACGTTTATGTCCAGACTGTTTTTATTATTTTTTATCAGGTCGAGCATGAAGTGATTGGCACCGGCAAAAGTATGCTGGTTGAAAGGAGTACGTCCCGCCAGGGTGATATATCCATTTGCAATAACTATTGGATCAGCAAGCTGAGGCATGTGGCAGGTCTGGCATTTGATTCCGGCCAACGGAAAACTGGAATTCAAAAATTCATGGTAGGTGGCTTGCTCAATAAATTCACCTCCCGTATAGTTGCCTGCAAGATCAACACTGGGTGTGATGAACGTATGACAGGAAGCGCATACTGCGGAGTTGTCCATATGCGGACTGTACACCGGGGTATATCCTTCGTAAAGTTGCATTGGACCTGCAAAAGGCCCTGGAAAGGGACCATAAATATTTCGGGTGGTATCAAAGGGTATTATCCCTGAAAAGGTACTTCCGGCATCGGGACCGATTGTGTGACAGCCGGCACATGAAACACCATCAAGGCCGAGTGAATCGGTAACCAGATCGGCTATGGTGTAAGAAGTAGCACCACCATAAATAGCATCATAATGACCCATTGGAGCGTGGCAGGAGGTACACTTGGTTTGAAGACCCAGCGCATGATTGGGATTAATCAGTATTTCATGGCTTACTTTGGCCCTCCACAGCGGATCTTTCGCTGAAAATGCCATCATGGTACTTTCCCAACGGTCGAACAGGTTTACATCCATACCGTTTTCATCAATATTGGCTTGCATCAGTGTATCAAAACCATGGCAGCCACGACAACTTGAAGAGTGCTGAAAATATTCTCCCGGTCCTATTGGAATTTGTGTCAGAAATTCAAGGGATGCGAGTTCTTCGGGAGTATGAAAGGGCTTTGCTGCATCTAGTTTTATAGTGAAGTTGCTGAGAAAAAGCACTGTCACCAGTAGAATGGAAAGAACCCAGAAACTTTTTTTCATCAGCAAACAACACTTTATCAGGATTATTTCTATAGGGAAGACTCCGTTTAGGAAATGCTAATTTAAGCCAAACATCCCTGATATTCAATGGTTCTTACAGAAATTTTTTATCCGCCTGGCAATTAATGGTATAATATAAGAAAATAACCGCAAAGTTCAAGGGTACTGGTGTCAATTTTCACCTTATCTTTCTCCCTCATTTAAACAGAACGAATGGCAATTGATAAGCTTGGCCTGATTGGCGAACAAACCTCACCATTGTTTCGCATTATGTGGGTTACCAATCCAGCGGATTTGGTTCACCGACACTTTGATAATAACATCAGTGCTTTCCATATCGGAAATGGATTAATTGTTTCTGTAGCCCATAATCTGCGCACCGAAAATCCTTTGTTAAAATCATTGGATGAATCACTTTACCAGGATGAAATATTGCCGAAGTTAAATGCAACGCAGAAAAATTTATTTAATCAGTGCTATATTCCTGACGGAAAAACGGGAAAGCGACATGTTCAGATTACAAATCCCGGCTACATGCAGAGTATTTCGGAATCGTTACGAAGCATTAAGTTTGATACCAGATGGTTTTCACTTGCCGAACGAAAAATAAGCACGCCCACTCTCATTCTCCAGTTTAAAAATGATTTATTTTACAATGATAATGCCTTTACGGATAATTTTGCATCCGAAAATCATTTTTTTGAACCAACCTTAAGCAGGTACACCTACCTGGTCCGGCTGGAGTTACTGGATGCATTTTATGGCAGTGATATTGCTGTTTATAAAATTGTGGATACACCACAGGAAATAATTCAACGCATTCCTTCGGTTAAAGTTAATTTTTCAATTGCCGATGATAACCGTTCTGAAATTTACTGCCTGCAAAGTTCGCCTGCTGGATTTTTAGGACGATTGCTGAATAAGGCCTGGATTGAAGGATATATGGATCATCACCAGGTTTTTAATGACAGGATTGGTGGGAATTATATTCTTGAAGGAACCCGTTACCTCATAAAAGGATATTTTCGCTTTGGCTCCTCCGGGGCACCGTATCTTATTTACGATGCCGATTCCGATTCTTTTCAGGTAAACGCTGTTCAAAGCGAAGCAAGCCCCATTCAGTTGTCAATCAATAACAGCAGGGAAGGCAATTTCCAATATGTAAACGCTATTGCATCACCATTGCACCTGATCGAAAAAGATCTCACAATCCTTATCGATCAGGCGGGCACAAGTGCATAGAGGTGTTTTATGACCTCTACTGAAATTCTGCTTTCAGTACCGGTTTCAGTCGGTAAGTGCCGTTGCCTTCTAAAATTACCGAGGCTGCTGCATCAAAATCCAGGACCAGGGTATAAATGCTTCCGGAATTCAGAGATTGATTGATGTTTATTTTTAATCCCGTTTCATCCTGGCTGGAAAGAGCCAGCGGATAAATCACACTATCCACCATCACCGTATTTTGGGTTCCAAGGATCAGCCTGAGTTTCGAAAGATTGGAAGCAGGTAATATGGCTGTTCCCAATGCCGCATTGGCGCTGTCACGCAACAGTAATAAATCATAAATACTATCATTAACCGGTATGGTTTGCCAACCTCCGCTTGATGTGTGGAGCTGAACATCAATTACTTCAACATTTACCTGTTGGAAATCACCGGGTGCATCTTTTAGCAGCAGGTTGATGGAGGCCGTCCCATTTCCATCATCGTCTTTACTGCAGGCATTTATTCCGAATACAATTATGCATCCAATCACAAGACTTAAGGCTGTTACTTTTAATTTTCTCATAGTTTTTTTGATTTTGTTTTACACGTTTAGTAAGTGCCTTCGCTGTTTGCTTATCAAGTTACAACTTTTTACCCGATTTTCCTAATTTTTGTATACAATTAATTGATTCTTAGAATATAAATTGTGTTTACTCTTACAGTTGGGGATATATGCGCAAGATATCACCGGACTTAAATCCGCAGTTGCAAAACATCCGGTAAATCTTACAAAAAAAGGAGGCGGCATTTTAACCGTTGGAACGAATAGCTTCTACCGGATCGAGTTGTGAGGCAGTATATGCCGGGATAAATCCGGATATCACACCAATGATTGCGGAAATTAAAATACCGGTAATAATATTATTTAATGAGAGTTGCATTTCAAAGTCGAGAGCCCCTGATGCGAGTAATGCAGTTATAAACACCATCAGCAATCCCATACAACCTCCAACAATACATAATGTTACGGCTTCACTAAGAAATTGCACCAGGATAAAATATTTTTTCGCGCCAAGCGATTTCTGAATACCGATCTGGCTGGTACGTTCCCTTACCGAGACGAACATGATATTCGCAATACCAAATCCTCCTACAAGAATTGAAAAACCACCGATGATCCATCCTGCAACACCAACTACATCGAAGAGGCTGCTTACCTGATTGGATAATAATTTGGATTCATTCAGGGCAAAGTTGTCTTCTTCGAAAGGTCGCAGCCGACGGATTGCCCGCAACGCACTCCTCAGTTCTTCCATCAATTCGGAATTGGTAATACCCGGCAAACCCTTGACCTGGATGTTTGGCTGAAGCCGCTCTGATTTGAGGTTCATAATGTTGCGCGCAAAATTTACGGGGATAACAATCATTTCATCCATCGAACTTCCCATAATGCTACTGCCTTCTTTTGCAAAAACTCCAATGATGGTAAAATTCCTGCCAAGGGTAAAAATTTCTTTGCCCGACACTTCCTGCCCGTTAAACAGGTTGCGAGCTATTTCAGAACCGACAATCGCAATTGGCCGGCCTCCCGCCGATTCCTGTTCCGTAAAATACCTTCCCTCTGAAAGTTCAAATGATTTCAGTTTATCAAAATCATGTGACACAGCTGAAATGGAAATATTTTCAACAGATGAACTTCCATGCTTAATAGTTTTATTTGAAATGTTGGCCTGAAAGGTGAGCGCTTCCGCGGATGTGATCCGGTGTTGCAATTCTTCCATTTCTTTAAAAGTGGGAACGGGTCGCTGCCAGTACTTCCACCAGGGGTAATCCGGTCCGAATGTCCAGGGCCATTTTTCAACAATCACTACATTTTCACCCAATGATTCCACGCTCGACCTCACATTATTTTCGAGTGAATCCACAACAGTAAAAACGAGAATAATCGTAAAAATACCAATGGTGATTCCCAGCAGTGAAAGAAAAGTCCGCAGCTTGTTCACTGACAAAGCATGAAATGCAAAAAAGATGCTTTCTTTGATTAATTTCAGGTAGATGAGCACGGCAGGGATTTAATGCCAAAAGTAACGAAACTGTTAACATGTTCTGCGTTTCGTTTCCCGGAAAACAAGTATTGTTGGCATATTATCCTTTCTGATTATACCAGGGTTAATGACTACCTTTGCAGCCTTATTTTGACTCCAAAAATCCCCTTTATTTCATTGTTATGCCCGATCAGAAAAAAATAGTGTCCGCCCTTGTTTCTGTATTCCACAAGGATGGTCTTGATCCTGTTATCCGGATGCTGGATTCTTTTGGTGTCACACTATATGCTACCGGTGGAACTCAGGAGTTTATTGAAAAAATGGGCATTAAGGTTATTCCAGTGGAGGATCTCACCGATTATCCCTCCATTTTGGGAGGCCGGGTAAAAACGCTGCATCCAAAAGTTTTCGGTGGCATTTTGGGTAGGAGCGAAAACAGTGATGATGTGCTGCAATTGGAAAATTATAAAATTCCGTCCATTGACCTGGTAATTGTTGATCTGTATCCTTTTGCCGATACACTCAAATCAGGAGGAACACCCTCTGAAATTATTGAAAAAATTGATATCGGTGGCATCTCGTTAATTCGCGCTGCTGCTAAAAATTTTCAGGATGTAGTTATTGTACCATCCATGTCTGATTACAAGTTGTTGCTTGATAATCTCCAAACCTCCGGTGGCACTACTTCCTTAACGTTCAGAAAAAAGCAGGCGGCTAAAGCATTCGCCATTTCTTCCGGTTACGATAATGCCATCGCTGCCTGGTTCCAGGAAGGATCTGGTTCCGGTTTTTCGTATCAGGCCCGCCAGAGTCAGTCACTTCGTTATGGAGAAAATCCGCATCAGAAAGGAATTTTTTATGGTGACCTCGAAGAGATCCTGGAACAGCTTTCAGGAAAAGAATTATCGTATAACAATCTGCTTGACATCGATGCCGCGATTTCACTTGCGGCAGACTTTCCTGCACCGGTCACTGCCATTCTCAAACATAACAACGCCTGCGGCCTTGCAACTGGCGGATCGCCCATTGAAAACTGGCAAGAGGCACTCGGGGCCGATCCCGTTTCAGCTTTCGGCGGAATTATCATCACTACATCAGAAGTGGATGAAGTTTTGGCCAATGAAATAGGGAAGTTGTTTTTCGAGGTTTTAATCGCAACTTCGTATACTCCCCCCGCCCTTCAAATACTTTCCGAAAAGAAAAATCGTATTTTGTTGAAATTAAAAAAAATCACCTTTCGGGATGAACAATTCCGGACCATACTGAACGGGGTGCTTTGGCAAGATCGTGATGCTAAAGCAGAATCGTCATCTGACCTTACTACAGTTACAACTATTCATCCAACTAAAAACCAGGTAACCGATCTGATAGTTGCTAACACTATTGCCAAACACAGCCGGTCGAACACCATCGTTCTGGTGAAAAATAAACGGTTACTTGCTGCCGGAGTGGGGCAAACTTCAAGGGTGGATGCTCTGGAGCAGGCAATTGAAAAGGCAAAGAAATTCGCATTAGATCTGCAAGGTGCCGTAATGGCATCAGATGCTTTTTTCCCCTTCCCCGATTGTGTTGAAATTGCCCATAAAGCAGGAATTGCAGCAGTGATTCAACCGGGAGGATCAAAGAAGGACCAGGAATCAATTGCCTATTGTGATGCAAACGGAATTGCGATGGTGACAACCGGTACCCGTCACTTCCGCCATTGACAATACATTGTCAGTATCTTCCTGATTTTGGCAATTTATTAAATAAATACCTACTTATCTTTAACCCCGGCTAGACAACTTTCGGGAAATAAAAAAAGAAAACTAATGGGCTTGTTCGATTTACTCACTCAAGAAATAGCGATAGATCTTGGAACTGCAAACACACTAATCATCTGCAACGATAAGGTGGTTGTTGACGAGCCCTCTATAGTGGCTATCGACAGAACAAACGGCCGCGTACTTGCCGTTGGAAAGCAAGCCATGATGATGCATGGTAAAACACATGAAAATATTAAAACAATCCGTCCGCTCAAAGATGGCGTGATAGCAGATTTTGATGCGGCTGAACACATGATCCGCGGTATGATCAAAATGATTAACCCGGGTAAAAAGTTTTTCACCCCTTCACTCAAAATGGTTATTTGCATTCCTTCCGGAATCACCGAAGTAGAAAAACGGGCTGTTCGTGATTCTGCTGAGCATGCCGGAGGAAAAGAAGTGTACCTGATCCATGAACCGATGGCTGCTGCCATTGGCATCGGTATCGATGTAGAAGAACCAATGGGAAATATGATCATCGATATTGGAGGGGGTACCAGCGAGATTGCGGTAATAGCTTTAGGAGGAATTGTTTGTGATCAGTCTATTCGTGTTGCCGGTGATGGATTTACCACCGATATCTGGGACTACATGCGCCGCCAGCACAATATCCTTATCGGGGAACGTTCCGCCGAACGAATTAAAATCGAAGTCGGCTCTGCATTGCCTGAACTTGATAATCCGCCACCCGATTTCGCCGTACACGGAAGGGATCTTATGACCGGAATTCCGAAAGAAATAACTGTTTCCTATTCTGAAATTGGTCACGCACTCGATAAATCAATTTCAAAAATTGAAGAAGCCATCCTTAAAGCACTCGAGATTACTCCTCCCGAATTATCGGCCGATATTTACCGGACCGGGATCTACCTCACCGGTGGTGGCGCGCTGCTCAGGGGGCTTGATAAAAGAATCTCGATGAAAACGAAACTGCCGGTGCACGTGGCTGAAGATCCGTTACGCGCTGTCGTTAGAGGTACAGGTATTGCCTTAAAAAATATTGATCGTTTTAAATTCCTTATTCCTTAAGCTGCAGAATTGAGTAACCGTTCCTTCACCGTTATTGCTTACGCAGAAAAAACCAGTTCTCACCGTTCCTGCAACAGTAAGCTTGCACCCGTTACCTTCACTGATTCCTTGTCGCTCATTTATCATATATCCACATGAGAAGCCTGTTTCTACTTCTTTGGCGAAACAACTTCACCCTGCTTTTTCTGCTCTTATGGACCCTGAGTTTTTTGCTTGTTATCCGGAACAATAATTTCCAACAGGTTTCAGTATTTAATTCTACTAATAAAGTGGTAGCCTCGGTACTGGAAGCGGTGAACTATGTGAAGGAGTATATCAACCTTAAAGAAAATAATGCAAGTCTTGCCAGGGAAAATTCCAACCTGAAAAGTTTATTGCCCGAAACCTGGTATGAAAACAGGGCCCTTCGTACTATGGTGAATGATACAATTAAATCACAACAGTACACTTATATCACCACAAGGGTGGTCAACAATTCAATCAACCGCCGCAGTAATTATCTCACACTTGATAAGGGCAGTCTTCAGGGTGTTGAAAAGGATATGGGTGTGATCTCAAGTGCCGGTGTGGTGGGAATAGTAAAAGATGTTTCAAAACATTACTGCACGGTGATGTCGGTATTGCATAAAAATACCCGAATCAGTACCCGGTTTAAAAACAACAATTATTTCGGATCTCTTGAATGGGACGGATCCGATAGCAGGGAGGCTACGTTGCTTGAAATTGCCAAACATGTAAAATTTAATGTTGGCGATACCTTGGTAACCACGGTGTATTCTGCCATATTCCCGGAAGGTGTTATGGTGGGTGTTGTGAAAAATTCCGAATTAAAACCGGGCGATAATTTTTATAAAATCACTGTGAAATTGTCGACTAACTTCAGCAACCTTTCGCATGTTTACATTGTAGACAACCTGCTTAAGCAGGAACAAAAAAAACTGGAATCTAACACTGTTTCAAAGGATGATAACTGAACTGTTCTCCTTTTTCATGAGGTTTTTGGTGCTGCTTGCAGTTCAGGTAATTGTATTGAACAATATTCAATTCAGCGGATTCATAAATCCTTTTGTATACATAATGTTTATTATGATGTTGCCGGTAAGGATACCAAAATCACTGTTGCTGATCATTGCATTTTTAACCGGGCTTGTTGTAGATATGTTTTCAAATACTATGGGCATGCATGCGGCCGCTTGCGTTTTTATGGCATACTCCCGACCCGCACTCTTACGCATCATGGCACCACGTGATGGCTACGAAGCGGAATCATCACCTTCCATCCGCCAGTTGGGATTTACCTGGTTCCTGGTATATGCCGCAGCACTTACACTCATTCACCACCTCATGTTATTTTACATTGAAGTATTCAGGTTTTCTGAATTTTTCTCAACCATGCTCCGGGTAGTACTCAGTACCCTGGCAACGGTTACCACAATTATGATCAGTCAATATCTTTTCGGTAAACCTGCGAATGAAAAATGATACAAAACTCGGGGCACCGGTATGTCATTCTTGGAATTTTCACCGCGGTGATTTTTATTTATCTCGTGCGCCTTTTTTATATTCAGGTTATTGAGGACAGCTATAAACTTTCGGCAAACAACAATGTACTCCGGCAAATCACCGAATATCCTGCTCGCGGATTGGTATATGACCGTAATGGCAAATTACTTGTTTACAACGAAGCTGTATATGACCTGATGGTAATTCCACGGCAGGTGCAGGAGTTTGATACACTTGAATTTTGCAATATCATTGGCATTTCGCTGGAAGACTTCCGTAAAAAATTCAAGAAGGCAAAAACCTATTCAAGGGTGAAAGCTTCAATTTTCGAGAAACAACTTTCTGCTGAAACCTATGGTGTGTTGCAGGAAAAGCTGTTCAAGTACAGGGGATTTTATGTTCAGCCGCGTACCCTGCGAAAATATCCTGAAAAAATTGCCGCTCATACGCTGGGGTACATCGGTGAGGTTGACGATAAGCTTGTTGCAAAGAATCCTTATTATCGTTCGGGTGATTATATCGGAATAAGCGGACTCGAGCAATCCTATGAACTGGAGCTTCGTGGCCAGCGTGGTGTGCGAACGGTTATGGTAGATGTGTTTAACAGGGAAAAAGGAAGTTTTTCTAACGGTGAATATGATTCAGCAGCTGTGTCGGGTCTTAACCTTACTACAACACTCAACCTGGAATTGCAGCGATTGGGAGAAGAACTCCTCGAAAACAAAATTGGAAGCGTAGTAGCTATAGAACCCGCTACCGGTGAAATTCTGGCCATTGTCACAAAACCTACTTATGATCCCAATTTGCTTGTGGGACGTGTTCGCTCTAAAAATTA
Source organism: Bacteroidota bacterium (assembly GCA_030855635.1). Lineage (GTDB taxonomy): Bacteria > Bacteroidota > Bacteroidia > AKYH767-A > OLB10 > JADKJB01. The sequence continues at coordinate 25,241 of JALYQW010000041.1, forward strand.
CACCGGCTTGTTGCGTGACGAACTCAAACCGCTTTTTAACAGAGCCATGCAAGCTTATTATCCTCCCGGTTCAACATTCAAACTGGTGAATGCACTCATTGCGCAACAGGAGGGAATCATCGGCTCAGCCACGGTTTTTCCACATTCCTTTGTTGTGGGAAGTAAGTCTGTAAAATGCCATCCGCATCCGGCGGGCCTTGACCTGAGAGGAGCGGTGCAATATTCCTGCAACCCTTATTTCTGTAATGCATTCAAAATTTTTGTTGATAACAAAAAATACGGTTCCAGCGAAAAGGGTTACCAACTTTGGCGTGAGTATGTGCTAAGTTTTGGTGTAGGTCGTAAAATTGGTGTTGACCTTCCGCATGAATTGAGCGGCCTCGTGCCTAAAGTTGATTATTTCGACCGTTACTACGGGAAGAAAAGGTGGAAGGCTTCTACTATTTTTTCATTGGGAATAGGGCAGGGGGAATTGGGTGTTACACCATTGCAGATGGCAAACATTATGTGCATTATTGCTAACCGGGGTTTTTATTATACGCCACACATTGTGAAAAAGATAGGAGAGAAGTCAAACAATACGCGGAATCTGAATGAAAAACATTTGACAAAAGTGAATGCTTATCATTTTGACATCATACAGGATGGCATGCAGCGCGTGGTGGAAGCCGGTACAGGTCGTGTTGCGCAATTTGGTACCACGGTAATTTGCGGTAAAACCGGTACGGCACAAAACCCGCATGGAAAAGATCACTCTTTGTTTGTAGCATTTGCACCGAGAGAAAATCCGAAGATAGCCATTGCCGTTATGGTAGAAAATTCCGGCTTCGGAGCCACCTGGGCGGCTCCCGTTGCCAGTCTTATGATGGAACTATATCTCACCGATTCCATTTCCCGTCCTGCCTTGTATGAGCGCATGATTAAAGGTAACCTGTTGCCTACAAAACAGGATTCGCTTATCAAAAAAAGTGATAAGCCTTCTGCCCCGGAAATTGTACCGGTTGCTGAAAATAAACGGAAGCGATGAGGAAGCAGCAAAGTATATTTCAGAACATCGATTGGGTAATTGTGATTCTTTATCTCGCCCTTATGTTAGTTGGGTGGGTGAATATTTACGCCGCTGTTTATAATGAAGAGCACAAAAGTATACTCGATGTATCTCAAAATTACGGTAAGCAGTTAATCTGGATCGGAACGTCGGTTTTTATTGCAATTATTATTCTTATAATCGATGGTAAATTTTTTGAAGCTTTTGCCATTCCTATTTATGGAGTTGTAATTCTGTTACTGATTGCCGTATTGTTGCTGGGACGGGAAGTCGCAGGTTCTAAATCCTGGTTTGAGGTAGGTTCTTTTCGGATACAGCCTGCTGAATTCGCCAAGTTTGCAACTGCACTGGCGGTTGCCAAATTTCTTAGCACTGTGAATATTAACATGCAGGATCTTCGAACCAAGCTAATTGCGGGAGTTATCATCCTCATTCCTTTTTCTTTGATTCTTATGCAGAATGATACTGGTTCCGCACTCGTTTTCGCTTCCTTTATTTTCGTTCTTTACCGCGAAGGGTTATCTCAAAATGTCCTCATACTTGGTTTCTTTGGCGTGCTCCTGTTTGTACTGGCGCTGATGATTTCAAAATTTACAATTCTGATTGTGTTGGGCGGAATTTGCATCCTTGCGATCTTATTACTGCGAAAAACAAGGAGAAACATCATCACAGTTACTGTAATATTTGCTCTTGCAGCATCAGTAGTGTTTAGCGTGGATTATTTTTTTAATTCCATACTGGAACCGCACCAGAAGGAAAGAATCAACGTTTTGCTGGGAAAAGAAACCGATTTGAAAGGGGCCGGGTATAATGTGAATCAGAGTCTGATCGCAATTGGTTCAGGCGGCCTTTCGGGAAAAGGTTTTTTAAATGGGACACAAACAAAATTTGATTTTGTTCCCGAACAAAGTACCGATTTTATTTTTTGTACAATAGGTGAGGAGTGGGGGTTTGTTGGAACCTTTTTGGTGTTAGGAATATTTACGGCACTTTTATACCGGATCATTTTTGTAGCTGAAAGACAAAAATCACATTTTACCCGAGTATATGCTTATGGAGTTGCTTCCATTATTTTTATGCATGTTATGGTGAACGTTGGCATGACGATTGGCCTGCTTCCGGTTATAGGTATTCCCTTACCCTTTTTAAGTTACGGAGGATCTTCGTTGTGGTCCTTTACCATGCTTCTTTTTATTCTGGTGAAGCTGGATAGTTACCGGACGTTTATACTGCGATAAAAAAAACTAGCTTACCCTGAGCGAAGGCGAAGGAGGACTAGTGAGTTGTGAGTAGTTTGCCTGAAGGGTTTACTCCCGAAGGGTGTTTCGAAAAAAGTTGAAAGGGAAAAGCTGAAAGTTGAAAGTTTGCCGGAGTGGTTTACTCCCGAAGGGTGATTCGCTCGCGAACGCGGCGATAACTCTCCTTTGAGGTGACTAGTTAGAAGTTGAAAGTTTACTTCCGAAGAATAAATTGGGAAGGCCGCAACATCTCTCCTTCACGCTTATCGCACTCTTTCTCTTATTCAATAACACATGATCTCCACGAAGGAGAGGCTCCGCCACCCTTCACGGCTTCGCATTCTCTCCACGAAGGAGAGGCTCCGCCACCCTTCACGGTTTCGCATTCCCTCCACGAAGGAGAGGCTTCGCCACCCTTCACGGTTTCGCATTCCCTCATTCCCTCATTCTCTCATTCTCCCCTAAACTGCTCCAAAAACCTTATATCATTTTCAAAATACAAACGAAGATCTTTGATAGTATAATTCAGCATCGCAATTCGTTCAACACCCATACCGAAAGCAAACCCGGAATATTTTTTTGAATCGATGCCGCAGTTTTCGAGAACATTCGGATCTACCATACCGCAGCCCATAATTTCGAGCCAGCCGGTGTATTTGCAAACGTTACAACCTTTGCCACCACAAATATTACAGGAAACATCCATTTCGGCGGATGGTTCGGTGAAGGGAAAATAGGAGGGACGCAATCTTATGGAGGTTGTTTCGCCAAACATTTCTTTGGCAAAATATAAAAGTGTTTGTTTTAAATCGGCGAAGGAAACATTTTCATCAATGTACAATCCTTCTACCTGGTGGAACAGACAGTGTGCACGAGCCGATATGGCTTCGTTACGATATACTCTGCCAGGTGCAACAATGCGTATAGGCGGCTTGGTGGATTGCATCACGCGCACCTGCACTGACGATGTATGTGTGCGCAAAGCTTTTCCCCATTCATCATCCATAAAAAAAGTATCCTGCATGTCGCGCGCAGGATGTTCCGGAGGAAAATTCAAAGCTGTAAAGTTGTGCCAGTCGTCTTCTATCTCAGGCCCTTCTGCAACGGTGTAACCTATCCTGTTAAAAATTTCAATAATCTTATTTCTTACAATGGAAACCGGATGCCTGCTTCCGGTTAAAATTGGTTCACCCGGTAAAGTGGTGTCAACGGCCGGTGCATTGTCTACGGCTGCTTCTGAGAATTTATCAGCAAACTGTAGCAGCTTATCTTCTGCTTTGTTTTTTAACTCGTTTACCTTTAACCCGAAATTTTTTCGTTGCTCCGGTACAACATTTTTCATTTCTGTAAATAATTCTGCAAGCTGTCCTTTCTTACTTAAAAACCGGATGCGAAATTCCTCCAGCTGATCTTTTGTATCTGCCTTGAAACGGTCTACTTCTGAAATTAATGCTTCAATCCTGTCGAACATGGTACAAATTTAAATAAAATGCCAGGCTGTAAAAGTGAAAAATTTTACTGCCTGGCATCTGAATGGTGAGTGTTAATTGATCACCTTAACGGTCATCTTAACATCTGTAACAGGTCGGTCGCCCGGCTGGGTTTTTACAGCTGCTATTTTGTCGAGGACGTCCAGGCCTTCAATAACTTCTCCATAAACAGTATAATTTTTATCAAGCTGCGGAGTTCCTCCGAGGATCTTATAATCTTCGCGTTGCTTCGCACTGTATTTGACACCCGACCTTGCTTCCATGGCATTCAATTCTTCATCGGTAAATGTTTTGCCCTGTACAATGTAAAACTGGCAACCACTGGATGCTTTTTCTGCGTTACCGTCACGGGCTGCGCATAAGGCTCCTTTTTTGTGATACAAACTGTCATTGAATTCGGCAGGAACTTTATATCCCACATCGCCTGAACCCAATCTCTTTTCCGGAGCAGCACCCTTTGACTCAGGATCACCTCCCTGAATCATGAAACCACTGATGATGCGATGGAACAACAAATCATTGTAAAAACCTTCGGAGGCCAGCTTGATAAAATTATCACGGTGCTTCGGTGTTTCATTGTAAAGTTTAATTTTAATTGTACCAAACTCTGTGGTAATTTCAACAATGTGCTCTTTACCTGCTGCAGGTTTTTTATTTTGTGCCTGGGAGGTGGAAATGCCAATAGTTAATATGGCAATAATTGCAATAAATTTTTTCATGGCTGGATAGGGGATTTTGTAATGGATGGGTAACAAATGTTTCCTTTTAACGTAAACTTGTGCTACTTTTGGATTATCGGTTTGCAAAAACTATACCGTGCAATATTAGCAAAAATTAATAGGAAATTATACGTCATGAGAAACCTGCTTCCCATATTATTTATTGCCATGATTGGATGGAGTTCCTGTGAAAAATCGGGACCGGCAGAAGCACTGATCACTGTGACCGATTCCCTGGGTAAACGGGTGCCCGGTGCAATCGTGGTTCTGCGTCAGGATAGTGTCGTGAATCCAACTACAGGCTCCCAGGCCGTCATCAATGAAGTGAAAATTTCGGATGCTGCCGGCCAGGCCTTATTTACTTTTAAGCTGGAAGCGGTACTCAATGTGGAAGTTTCCAAAGGTGGCCTCCAGGCCCGTGATTATATCCGCCTCGAACAATCCGAACAGGTGACTAAAACCGTGATTATTCGGTAATCAGTCTTCCTTAAAATAATCAAGAACCGCCCGTTTCAATAGTAAATCCTGTTCTTTTAAAGTTAAAACAGGCAATTTTTGAATTCGCTCCCAGTGTGGCCAGCCGTCTTCATCCATCCCTGTTAAGGCATAATATCCATAAGAGCTTAAAAGTCTGCAAGTTGCAATGTGCATCAAGTCCTGTTTCTCGTCTTTTGAAAATTTCCGCTTGCCTTGACCCAGCTCCTGTACACCAATGAGGAAAATGATACCCTGCAGGTCGGGTTCCATATCAAACTGGTTAGTTAATCGCTCAGTTAATTGGTTCCATTCTTCCTTTAGTTCTGCAATACTTTTTAAGTCCATATTGTTAACAAAATTACGAATCCCTGCGCTACCTTGTTTCAAGCGGCAGTATTTTTGTACGAATATGGTGGAATGTACCCGATTTAATGTTGTTTTCGCTTGATTTCCGCACATAACCTGATGAGCAAGCCGATTAAGTTCTTTCTTATTTTACTTTTTCTGATTCTTTATTCAGGCAACCGGCCCGTCCCCTCCAAAGGAAGAGCTGTAATTGATGTTGTTTTTTGTCTTGATTTAAGTGGAAGTACCAATGGATTGTTGGATGATGTGCGGGAAAAATTGTGGGACATTGTAAACCAGGTAAATTCCTACCGACCTGCACCGGAGTTCCGCATTGGAGTGATCGGATTTTCCAGGCCAAGTTTCGGAGCCAAAAATTCGTACGTTAAAGTATTACAGCAGCTCACCACCGATTTTGATAAGTTAAATTTTGAACTCTATAAACTAAAGCCTTCGGTAGAAAAAGGAGACCAGATTGTAAGCGAAGCTATTAAAACAGCGATCCGGCAAATGAACTGGTCGGGTGATCCTGATGCGTTAAAAGTAATTTACCTTGTCGGGAATGGGATGGTGAATGCCGGAGGCGATAATTACCGCGAAGCTTGCGAACAGGCGACCCGTAAAAGCATCATCGTTAATACTGTTTATTGCAGGACCCGGAATAACGTTGATAAGGAACTTCCCGGGTGGCGCGAGATCGCTCGCCTTACTGGAGGAGAACAGTATGATATCCGGATTCACAAACGGACCCCATTGATCCTTACCTCTCCCAACACCATTGAATTCAGGGATCTTGCCGGTAAGTTGTCCGAAACGTACCTGTACTATGGAGAGGATGGCGACGACAGGTACAAAATGATGGCTGCACTTGATAAGAATGCCCGGCTTGCCAATGAAATGACTTTTGAATCACGTTTGTATTATAAAATCTCCGACAGGTATCAGTTTCACCAGCAATACTGGGACCTGGTTGATTATTTAAAAATGACCAATTCGGATTTTGCAGATGTTAACCTGGAATACCTGAATGATTCGCTGAAATTTAAAACCAAAGAACAGGTGCGTGAAATTGTTTCGCAAACCAAAGACAAGAGAAGCAGGCTTATTATGGAGTTGCGAAAACACCTGCCTTATGACCGGCAGGCATACCTGAATAAAAAAATGGAAGATCGTGATATTGATAAATCAGATATGTTCGACCGCGTGGTAATTAATTCGCTGAATGCCCTTGCCACTTCAAAAGGTTTTTCAACGAGCGGTACTTCAAGCATTGAATTCCGGAGATGAATTTCTTAGATGCGCTGATCATTGCACCACTGCTGTGGGGAGCCTATAAGGGATTCCAAAAAGGACTTATTTATGAAATTGCTATGATTATGGGACTGATCATCGGAGTCTACCTCGGATTTAAATTTTCAGGTCTTGTTTTTAAACTTTTGCAGGAAATTCTTCCCGATGAAGGGCAACTTTTGAATTACCTCTCCTTCTTTATTGTCTTTGGAGCCATCCTGCTTATTTTTATCTTTTATGCAAAATTAATGGAAGCGGTTTTAAAAATTGCGTCACTCAATTTATTTAATAAAGTCGCAGGTTCAATTTTCGGATTACTCAAATTCGCTTTGGCGATTTCCGTTATTTTCTGGCTTATAAAACCAATGCAGCAATCGTTAAATATTATTCCTGAAAAATCGCGGAAGGAATCAATGTTGTATGAACCCGTATTAAAAATCGCTTCATCATTGTCTCCGGCAGTGAAAGATGTAAAAGATGAATTTCGGGAAAATTTTGGAAATAGGTAACGAATACGAATTCGTAGATGCTGTTAACGAACATAAGAATTCTTCAGGTAAAGAAAACACAGCTTCACATCAGCAATTAACACATCAGCATTTCCACACCAGGTAATTTTTTTCCTTCAATATATTCCAGCAAAGCACCACCACCGGTTGAAACATAGGAAACCTTTTCACCCCATCCGAACTGGTTGATGGCTGCTGCTGAATCGCCACCTCCAATCAATGAAAATGCACCTGCTTCCGTAGCTTTTACAATGGCATCCGCCACCGTTCGGGTACCATTCTCAAAATTCGACATTTCAAAAACACCCATGGGGCCATTCCACAAAATTGTTTTAGATTGTTGAATGACCACTGCAAATTCTTTGGCAGCTTCCGGACCAATGTCCAGTCCCATCCAGCCATCGGGTATAGCATCGGAATTCACCACTTTGTGATTTGCTTCATTGCTGAAACTTTCGGCAATCACAGAATCAACGGGCAGATGAATAGAAACACCGAGTTGTTTTGCTTTTTTAAGGATATCGGTTGCAAGATCCAGTTTATCATTCTCACAGAGTGAAGATCCGGTTTGGCCGCCTATTGCTTTTATAAAAGTGTATGCCATTCCGCCACCTATGATCAGGTGATTTACTTTTTGAAGCAGTTGTTCAATGATCAGAATTTTATCTGACACTTTTGCTCCGCCGGTAATAGCTGTAAAAGGTTTTTTTGCATCATTTAAAACTTTTTCCGCGTTGACAATTTCATTTGCCATCACGTAACCGAAAAATTTATTTCCCGGAAAGTAGTTGGCTATAACGGCTGTGGATGCATGCCGTCGGTGTGCGGTTCCAAAAGCGTCGTTCACATAAACATCTCCAAGTGCTGCAAGTTTTTTTGCAAACTCTTCATCCCCTTTTTCTTCTTCTTTATAAAACCGCAGATTTTCAAGCAATAAAACTTCTCCCGCCTTTAATTCGGCAGCTGCATTTTTTACCGCATCACCCACACAATCATCAATAAATTTAACCGGTTTGCCAAGTAATTCGGTAAGAGTATTCACAACATGCTTTAAGGAATATTTATCTGTTTTACCTTCTTTCGGTCTTCCCAGGTGCGACATAAGAATCACCGACCCTCCATCATCAAGAATCTTCTGTATGGTATTTATGGCGGCGCGTATTCTTGTATCATCGGTAACTTCCAATGTGGATTTGTCGAGTGGTACATTAAAATCTACCCTGATGAGTGCTTTTTTCCCTGAAAAATTATAATGATCGATTGTTTTCATGACGCAAATTTAGGCCAAAGTGCACTGTTATCAAATCAAGTCCCCAATCATTTGTATTTTTGTAATTATTGAGCTTATGAAATTTTCAGATGTAGTTGGAAAGCAAGAGGTTAAAAATCAGCTGGTACATTCAGTAACAGAAGGTAGAATCAGTCATGCGCAATTGTTTTCAGGCAAGGAAGGCGGCATTGGGTTGCCACTGGCTCTTGCATACGCATGTTATATCCAGTGTGAACAACCCACTGAACTCGATTCCTGCGGCACCTGTTCCTCCTGCATCAAGCATGCTAAACTTATTCATCCCGACCTCCATTTCACTTACCCGGTCATTAAACTACCTGAACACAAGGATCGATCGCCGCGAAGCATGGACTTTATCAAGCAATGGCGATCGGCATTCATCAGCAATCCGTATATGGATCTGACTTACTGGTATGAAGCACTTGGCGTGGAAAACAAACAGGGTTTTATGTCGGTGGAGGAGAGTGCCGATATTATCAGGAAACTGAGTCTGAAATCATTTGAATCAAAATTTAAAATTCTTATTATATGGTTGCCCGAAAAAATGCGGCCGGACGCATCCAATAAATTATTGAAAATTATTGAAGAGCCACCCGATAATACGCTCTTCCTTTTGGTCACCGATCACCGGGAACAATTGCTGCCCACCATTTTATCGCGCACCCAACTAGTGAAAGTACCCGCATTGTCAGTCCAGGAAATAGCAGATGATATCCGGAAACGATTTGGCAAGGATGCCCTTGCAGCACGTAAAATAGCCAGCCTGGCCGACGGAAATATGAACCTTGCCATGGAAATTGCAGGGGAAAAAGAACAGGATTTCAAAATTGAAAATGATTTCATTAACTGGATGCGGTTATGTTACAATCCATTTCATGAAAGAGATGGCAAGTTCGCCTGGAACGACCTGAACAGCTGGATCGACCAGATGGCAAAAGGAGGAAGGGAATATCTCAAGTTATTTTTTATGTTCTCACTCGATGCCTCGCGTGAATGTCTGCTGGTGAATCACGCAGATGCCACCATGGTTAAATTTGATGACGATGTAATTCCCAATTTCAGTAAATTCACCAGGTTCATTCATGCCGGAAACATTGATGAAATTTCAGGCTTTCTCAATAAAGCACATTATGCAGTGGAACGAAATGCGAATCCCAAAATTTTATTGTTAGATTTGTCTTTTAAAATGAACCGGTTGCTGAATCTGCCCAGGCAATAAACAGTACCTTACATTCGATTACCGTATTTTTGCGGATTCAACAGTTAAAACAGAAATTCAAATTATGGGCTGCAGCACATGTTCAACAACAACAGGAGAAACCTCCCCGGGCTGTCAGAATAATGGCTCATGTGGTACCAGTGGATGTAACAAGCTGAATGTTTACAACTGGCTCTCCGACATGGTTATGCCTCCCGGACAAAAGCCTTACAATATTGTTGAAATCAGGTTTAAGGGCAGCAGGAAAGAATTTTTTAAAAACCAGGAATATCTTGAGCTTAAAACAGGTGATGTGGTTGCTGTTGAAGGAAATCCGGGTCATGATATCGGTACTGTTTCCCTTGCCGGGGAATTGGTCAGGTTCCAGTTGAAAAGAAGAGGTCTTACTGAGACCTCAGAGGAGATAAAAGCACTTTACCGAATTGCACGCCCTGCTGATATTGAAAAATGGACTGCCGTTAAAGAGTTGGAAGTAGAAACCATGTACAAGGCACGATCTATTGCCTTGCTCTTAAAATTAAGAATGAAACTCTCTGATGTTGAATACCAGGGCGATGGCAAAAAAGCAACTTTTTACTATACAGCCGATGAGCGGGTTGATTTCAGGGAACTTATAAAAAAGCTGGCTGAGGAGTTCCGAGTCCGTATTGAAATGCGTCAAATAGGAATGCGCCAGGAAGCCAGTCGCCTGGGAGGTATTGGTTCCTGTGGAAGGGAATTGTGCTGTTCGACCTGGCTTACCGATTTTAAAATTGTTTCCACAAGCGCTGCACGGTATCAGAATCTTTCGTTGAATCCCATTAAACTGGCAGGCCAGTGCGGTAAGTTGAAATGCTGTTTAAATTACGAACTCGATTCTTACATGGATGCACTCAGTGATATCCCTGATTCTAATTCCCGTCTTGAAACCATGAAAGGCATTGCAGTTCATCGCAAGACGGATATTTTTAAAAGAATGATCTGGTTTGCCTACCTGGAAGAAAGTCCGGGAGGAGGCAATTCCGATAATTGGATAGCTTTATCTGTTGACAGGGTCAAAGAAATTATTGCTTTAAACAAACAGCAGGAAAAACCTGCCGACCTGAATGATTATGCTGAAAGTATTCCAAGGGAAAAGCCAATGGATTATGCCGATGTGGTAGGCCAGGACAGTCTTACCCGGATGATGGATAAAAAGAAGAAGAAAAAGAAAAAAAGTAATAATAAAGAGAATAAAGGCCCGGTTACAGCAATGGCACCGCGACAGGAACCAAGACAGGGGGGAGGCGATAACAGGAATGAATCGCGCAATCAGAACAGGCCCCGCCCTGAGAGTAGCAATCAGTCAAAACCTTCCGGTTCCCCTGCACCTGCTCGTCAGTCTAACACTGAACGAAATCGTCCGCCTGCAGGAAATGTACCTTCACAACGTGACCCGGTTCAACAACCTCCACGGCCGCAACGAACTCCGGTTAAACCAGCCGATGCACCATCGCAATCAGCATCGCCATCACCTGCTCCTCCACAGTCGCCATCGCCGGGACAGGGAGGTGGAGGCAGTGGAAGGGTACGTCAAATACCTCCACGCACAACACCACCTAAAACATGATTCAAAGGCCGGCAGCTTCAATAATTTTATTGTTCATGCTCTTTTTTGTATTCGGATGTGACCCTTCAAGGGTGTTTGAAGAAAACAAGAATTTAAAAAATAACGAGTGGGATCAGCACACACCACTGGTATTCCAGGTGCCTGTAACTGATACTTCCATAGCTTATACTGTTTACATCAATATCCGCAACGCCGGATTTTACCGCTTCAGCAATCTGTACCTTTTCATCAATACCGGTTTCCCGGGAGGACAGATTCAACGAGATACGCTGGAATGTATTCTGGCTGCTCCTGACGGACGTTGGCTGGGAGAAGGATTGGGCGACATCTGGGATAACAATATCCTGTTTAAAAACGATGTGCGCTTTCCGCAAAAAGGTGAATACCGCTTTGAATTGATACAGGCAATGCGAACCAATCCGTTACCGGGAATCATGGATGCCGGAATCCGTATCGAAAAGGCATCTCAATAAAATTTCAATTATTTTCTTCTTCCTGCGATCTCACCCTTTGTACGCAATAACGCATGTAGTAAGTAAACCAGGTTACTATACCGAAAAGTTTTACGGCATCTTCAAGAAATGAATCTTCCGGGATGGGCATTGGCAGTGAATCTACAAATTGGGATATACCCAGTAAGCCGAACGCAATTCCCAGGATCAGGAATTCAGTTTCCAGAATATCCGTACGGAATACCACCACATAGGCTGCCAGGATATTGAGGTAAATGAGATATACTACATTTTTCGGAAGCATGAAATATTCAGGAAAAACTACTTCATGCAGCAAAAACAAATCATCAAACATCAGCAATGTTGAAATCAGCCCTGAGTATAATAAAAATTGCCTTTTTCTTTTTTGAGCAGGATCTTCTTCATGCAATAAAAGCCGGGTGAAAAAACAGAGCGTAGCTGATGCACACCAGAACAAAATACCCACGTAGGAAAAAAAGCCCAGATAGAAAGGCGTATTCATGATGGAAGCCGGATCCTGGGTAAAGTGATCCAGTTCCACATTATTTTCCATTCCCAGAAAAATTACCACTGATAGGATGGCAGTAGTAAAGGCATAAGCCATCACTATAATCGGAGCTGCATTTCGAATTTGTTGTCTGACATCCATAGGCCGACTGCAAATGTAAACTATTCTATTCTTGAGCAGGGGAGGCTGTTTACAAATTGTCGGTGTTCTGGAAAAAAATCTACTCTTGCCGTTTTTGAGAGCATAAAAAAAGCCGCAAAAAGCGGCTTTTTTCTAAAGTTTGGGAGTCTCAATAAAACTTACCCCTGTTATCAGTAATATTAGCCTTTTCCTTTAAGGCGTTAAAAACTTCATACGTTGCACGCTGCTGTAACTGTTGCATTGCCTGTTGCTTGAACTGATTTGCATCAAAGGGGCTCTTTGGCTCTTCGAATTTATCAACCACGAGTACGAAAACTCCGGAAGTACCTTCTACAGGATTTGATAATTTGTTAACAGGAGTACTGAAAACTGTTCCTACAACAGCGGGTTCAACACCAACGTTTGATAAGAAACTAGAAGCAAAACTCACTTGTTCAGCAGTACGAATGTTAGCATTGAGTTTTTGTGCGAGTTCATCCAGAGTTTTGGAAGAAGCACTTGCTGCTTCAATTTTATCAATAAATATTTTGGCTTTTTTTGCAGCAATTACTTTTGTTTTTACCTGCTCAAGGGACTGCTCATAAGTTGCAACTCCTTTATCTTTTGCTGAGGTCAGGGCTGCAACAACAAATTTATTACCGAAGTCATAGGTCTTAGATACATCACCCTCTTCTGCCTGATAAGCCCATTGAATTAATTGCCGTGGTGATTCAAGACCTGCAATGGCTTTATCCGATTCTTTCAGATTATCAGCAACACGTTTGTTTAATCCCTGCTCCTGGATAGATTTATTGAATGCTTCCAAAGTTGTGTTTTTACTGGCAAATTCATTCGCTTTTGAAAAAGCCATTTGATAAGTTTTCGATCCGGGTTCCAATTTTCGATCGATAATTGCCACTTTCACTTTCCTTGATGCTGTGGTCTGATCAGTAACTTTTATCAGGTGAAAACCAAAATTGGATTCAACCAGTGACACTTCTCCTTTAGCAGTTTCAAAAGCACCGGCTTTAAATTTCGGATCCATCGGACTTTCCTGTGTGATCCACTCAAGGTCGCCATCTTTTTCAGCTGCAACTTTATCATCGGAAATATTTTTAGCAATATCCGCAAAGCGCCTTGGGTCTTTTTTAATGATCGTAAGTAAACTATCGGCAGCGGCCTGAGCTTGTTCTTTAGTCCTGGTAACCTCCGGTGCAGCACGTTCAGCACCTGCATATGAAATCAATGCATGACTGACTTTAAGAGAATCAGGCTGAAACTTTACATCAATTAATTTGGCAATCTTATAAGTATTATTTTCTTCATAAGGACCTGTAACGGTGCCTATAGGTGCATTTCCAAAATAGGTAGTATCAAGAACAGGTGCGAGTGTTCCTTTTTTATAAAAAGCTGTTTCTGATTTCGTATCGGAGTTCACTGCAGTGAATAAAGAATCGTCAGTCGATTCACTGAAAGGTTGCACCAGCTTTTGAATACTTTGCAATGCACTTTCACGATCTTCCTGTGACGGCATTACATCAAACGTTACATATTCAATAGAGCGGGAAGCTTCCTGTTTAAAATCATTTTGATGAGAATTGTAATAATCTCGCAATTCTTTTTCTTCAACTTTCACAGAAGAATCAGCAATTGTGGAAAAGTTGAAATCAATAAAACGTATACTGGCCATTTTACCCTGGTCCTCATGCATCTTTTTTGCTTCCACACTATTAGTAAACAGGCCATGTTTAATGAGTTCATTGTATTTCTCCTTAATCCGTTCGTCATTAATAAATTTTTCAAAGGCTATCCACTGAGCCCGTGTCTTTCCGGTTGCATCATTATCCATGTTTTTCAGGAAATCGAGAACGTTCCTGGGAGAAAACTCACCCGTGTTCGGATCTTTGAAAGCTTCTTTGATCTGTGGATGGGGATTTTTACCTTGTATCATATCAAATAATTCGTCACCGCTTACCTTGATACCGGTTTTTTCAAACTGGGGATCCATAATATAATCATTGAGCAATTCCGTCCAGGCCTGCTCACGCAACGACTCCATAGTTGCCTGGTCAACGGTTTCGTTACCGGTATTCAACTTATAGTTTTCTTCCATCTGATTCACCCGGGTTTCGAAATCTACAACTTCGATTTTCTTACCACCAATTTCCGCCACTGAAGTATCGGAACCGGCTAAAAAACTACGGTTTGAAGTTAGAAGGTCACCAAGAATAAAAGCTATAAGGCTAAAGCCTACAATTCCAATTAGCAAGCCTGCCCGTTGGCGGATTTTCCCAATTACTGCCATTTTCTAAATTTTATTGAGTATGAGTTTTATTTTCAATTACTTACAGGTAATTTAACCGTGCAATCGGTCATAAATTGCTGAAATAGGGGGCGAAGATACAACGAAAATCCAATAATAAAAACCCTTAAGCCATGCAAAGCCAGGCATTAGAAATAGCATCAGTCTTTTTCAGCAGCAGTTTCGTGTTGCTGCTTTTCGTAGGCAATACGCTGCTTTCGGCGGACCGTGTAAAAAACTGCTGCAATAAGCGTAAACAATAAAGGCCAGGCAGCTGCTGCAAAGCCATCCATGGCAAGATTGTAAAAGGCCAGTCCGATACCCATGAGGCCAAACACCAGCCATGATATTTCAAGGATTCTGAGCGCGTTCATCTTTGTTTATGATTATAGTGCCTTTAATATTAAAAATTTTATAATTTGTAAAATCCTGGTTAGCCTCAAAACCATTCCCATAGATGATTTTATCCGGGGTGGTAATCGTTACAAATTCATCACTGGAAATCTTTGATGTCTTTTCATTCCAGATAAGTTGTTCGGTTGTTAATTTTTCACCTTTGGCATTTACTACCACTACATCATTTTTTGCCTCCATAATATTTTCGAGGTCTTTACGCAGCGCATACTTCGCTTTCAGAGTGGAATTAACCTTCATGCTTTGGTCGTAAAATTCCACCAACATTCCCTGAGGCAATTCAGTTACCGGGTTTTCGGTATCAAACCTGACCAATTTAGGTGTTGTGATTTTAACTTTGACTCGCGATGAATCGCTGTATAAAATGGTCAGTCCTTCTGATGTTTCAACCGGCAATACTTGTTTTCCTGTTACCAGGGATACTTTTTCCAGGTCATTTTCACAACCGACCCAGACACATGTATACAAAACTAATAGAAAAAAGCCGGGAAACCCAGCTTTTTTTTGAATCTTCGATAAAAGTGCCATATGAAGCATTTATTTTACACGGATAGTAGTTGATTCATTGATCCAGCATTTTATCGCATAGGTATCACCATCTTTCATTCCCCGGAAGAAAACATCTTCCTGTTTGGGGTAGTATTTAACATTTCCGGCAATCTTCCTGTTCGCTTCTTCACTTACTGACGAATCCATTGATTTTGCTTTCATGTACTTATCGGTAGCCGCCCAGAATACGGAGGCGCCGTTAAAATCATCGGTACACGAAGTGGAGCTGGAGAAATAAATA
The DNA here is from genome assembly GCA_030855635.1 of Bacteroidota bacterium. Classification (GTDB taxonomy): domain Bacteria; phylum Bacteroidota; class Bacteroidia; order AKYH767-A; family OLB10; genus JADKJB01. The sequence continues at coordinate 41,062 of JALYQW010000041.1, forward strand.
TCACCGATCATCATATAAGGCCTTCCCCAGTTTGGACGCAATGTAGCCGCTCTTTGGGCGAGGGTGCGTGCTTGCTGGAAATTCTTAAGTGAGCGCATCTGATAGTCGGCAGCTTCAATTAACAGTGCGGCTTTTTTCTCATTATCAGATTCCAGTTCAACTGCATCATTAAAAAATCCTGATGCCTTTGTGCCCTGGCCTTTTGCAACATACATCCGCGCCAGACTTCTTGCCGATCGGGATGTAGGTTCTATGCGGAAGAGTTTTTCGGCAGCATCCATATAAATGGGTGCGTCGTTACAACCTTTTTTGCTGAACAGGTTCACAATCTTTTTCAGCAACGCAGCATTATCAGGATTTTCTTTAAGACGTGGGGCATAAATGCTAATCAAGTCTTCACAAGTAGCAAAAGGTCCGAAAAAAGTTTCCACGTTCATTCTTGATTTATCATAATTCGCAGAATCCGGTCCTTCCATATTCGCATCAATAATTTCACTTACCTGGTCATAAACATCGATCACTTCTTCTTTGGTAATTTTTTTCTCATTATAAAGTTCCGTGTTTACCTGAAAATACCGGTATAAAACAACAGGGCCTGCTTTGAGACTGTCAAACTCAATTGATTTTTTGAGGATGGTTTTTATTTCCTCTTTTTTAGAAGGATCAAAATCATACAGTGCAATTCCTTTGCGCCCTAATACAAACCCTGCTTCACCAAAATATTTAATACGCTGATCATATATGAGAAAGAGCGTATCAACATATTTTGCTTTTTTCTCTGGGTTGGTTTCGTCAGCAATAAATTTTTCAAACATGGTAGCACCATGCAGGTAAGCACGTTTGGTTGCAGCCGGACAGTTATTAAAAACCCATCTCCAGGGTTCGAGTGCATCGGCAAAATTATTTTGTTTAAAATATTCATTGGACAAAGAGATATTGGTAATACACGCAATACTATCGGTGCCATATTTGGGACCATTTTGTGCGTTTGTATTAATGATTGCCGATACTACAATTGCTGAAGCCAGCAAGAACTTTTTCATTGTATTTCTTTTTTTATGAATTAGTCGTATTTGGGTTGAATGAACCATATATCTGTTAACGTGAAGCCGAGGTGAAATTTAACATACTGTTCCTTGATGAGGTCATTTTCAAGCGTTCCCCGCTGACCCAGTTCTATACCGATATTAATAGCGGATGGAGGACGTTTCGGAAACAATTTTTTTACCGCTATCCCAAATGTTATGCCATAATCATCAATGCGAGTTTCATTGAGGTCCAGGAAACTGCTGGAATAGCGAAATCCCATCCGGTAATCAAACTTGTTGGTCATGCGCTGTGCACCTACGCTGGCAGAGTAACTGTTCTGTAAAGTATCTTCTGAATCAAAGCTTTTATATTCTTCCCAGTTGTGATAGGAAAAATCAGCACCGGCCATCCATTTATTATTTTTTTCAATGCTAATTCCAACACGCCAGAACTGTGGCAACTTCACAGTGCCTTTAATTTCTGTTTCATTAAAAACAGAATCTTTTACTATTTCACCACCAAAAGGGGAGATGATATAGTTATAATAGTAAAGGCTGTTGGTTGAATTTACGGATGTGGAAATGGATCCGGTTAGCCCGGCCCTGAAAGTCATTTCTTTTTTTAACGGTTTCTCGTACATCAGCCCATAATCAAAATTAAAACCATTAGCAGTAACTGCATTTATGTACCGACTGTTAAAATAATTGGTTCCGGAAGGAAATTCAACACTTTTTACATTGTCGATTGTTCCGAAGAGATACGATACATTCACACCTGCATTCAGATTTTTAAAAATTTTTACTCCCGTTCCGAGGAAAAATTTATTAAAACCGCCATCACCTTCATATTTATAACGTATCTGCCCAATATCAGGGATGTTGTTTTCAGTGACCACGATGTCATATCCGACCGATGATACAGGAAGAACTCCGAAGGCAACGCCAACTTTACCTTTTATGATAGGAAAAGCAAGACTGAGATAAGAAAAGGATGCACTGTTCAGGGTGGTGGTGGCGCCATTTTTTTCAAGCTGACGGACTTCACCACGGGCTCCCATTTCAAAAACAATAATGCTATCGGCAATATAAGAGGCAGGGTTAAGGAAATTGATGTTGAAAGGTGATGCGATAGCTGCCCCCAGTCCTCCCATACCGGCCTGGTGCGAAAATCCTTCTGATAATATATCCCCGATACCATACCGGGAATAAGGGGAAGTTGAGCCTGTCTGACTGTTTGCAGAGAGCCATGAAAGCGCTCCCGCAACTAACAGAAACAGCATGCGGAAACGGAATATGTTACTGGTCATTATGATCCAAAATTACTTTAAGTCCTGTTAGCGTCAGGTTTGGGGCCACAAAGATGGGACTTTTTAGCTTATCAGCAAACCGGGGGGCATCTCCGCCGGTCAGTATAATGAGTGTTTGATCAAATAGTTCGTTATAGCGATTGGTGATTCCTCCCAGTTCGGCCAGAATTCCGTTCTCAACTCCTGAACGAATAGAACCTTCAGTAGATTGTCCGGTTAGTATTGGGAATTCGTCAACTGGTTTAAAATAAGGCAATTGAGTGGTAAAACGGGTAAGGGATTTATATCGCATGGCGAGGCCGGGTGAAATACTCCCGCCCTGGTAGGTGCCTTCAGCGGAAATAAAATCATACTTGATGCAGGTACCCATATCGATCACCAGGCAATTGCGGTTGGGATATAATGACCAGGCAGCACAAACATTCGACAGCCGGTCGTGGCCAAGTGTTTCAGGAGTTTTATATAACACCCTGATTGGTAAACGTAACCCGCTTCGCACAAACAGAATTTCTGAAGTTTTTACAGGTTCAAGTGCTGCACGAAGCTCCTGTTCATCCAAGGCTACTTTTGAAATGATGGTACGAAGAGGTATTCCATAACGGTCGGCCAATTTTGAAAGTTGTTGAGAAAAATTACCTTTTATAGAATGGCTTTCGATTATTTCACTCTTATCAAACAAAGCAATTTTTGTCCGTGTATTCCCAATATCGATCACTAAACTGATCCCATGTTCCATGGCCTCAAAAGTAATCAACCTGCTGCATTTCTCTTTCGAACAGGAAAAACAAATGACAAGAGTTTCCAAAATTATTCTCTTGGATTCAAAAATTATTTTACTTTTGCGCCCAGTTTGGTTTACAAACTGGTGATGTAGCTCAGTCGGTAGAGCAAAGGACTGAAAATCCTTGTGTCGGCGGTTCGATCCCGTCCATCACCACAATTTTCCCTTCTCCCAAGTTAAATCCTTAGCAGATGTCTAAATTCAGGAACGTACTGCTCGTTGATGATAATGAAATAGATAATTTCATCAATGAAAGAATAATCACTTCCTCCTCATTTTGTGAAAATGTAGTGGTAAGAAATTCAGCTGACGGAGCGTTGAATTATTTAAAAGAAATTGCCGGGTCAACCGACAAAATTCCGGATATTATTTTTCTTGATCTGAATATGCCGGTTAAAGATGGATTTGGTTTTCTTGAGGAATTTGCTCAGTTAAGTGATGGCATCAAAAGATATTCTAAAGTAATCGTGTTATCTTCTTCTATCAGTCCTGAAGACATTAACAGGGCTTCTACCAATCCCTTTGTGTATAAATATATAAACAAGCCCCTAAGTGAAAAATACTTAGAGGCTGTTTAATTTCTCCGATTATCCTTTTAATCTTTTATCGGGTTGGTCATTTTCCTTATCGCAACTTCATCAAGCTTAACATATTTTAGAATTGCATAAGGGCCGGTATTGGCCTGTTGGAAAGTATGCCACATTTCAGTTATTTTCTTCACCTTTTTACGGTAATCCGCCGGTTTAAGTGCTGCTTTTAAAAGTTTAATAAATAATCGGGTGGATTCAAATTCAGCCTCATGTTCACGGATTTGTCTTTTAAGACTAGAAAGGATCTGCATGCACAAACCATCTTCACCCAAAATACAATATTGAAGTGCCTGAAACAGTTTACATTCAATATCAGTTGCCATGTATTGCTTTAGAGATATATTATTACGCAGGTCGTTTATCGTTTTCGCGGCACCGTTAAAATCCCGGGCGTAGAATTTGCAAACAGCCTGATATTTTTTAAAAGTTACGAACTGGTATGCCTCATTGGTATCAATATCCAGGTTTTGGAAAATGGCGGCGTTGGAAGCTGTAAGTTTTTCGATGTTGCCATCAGAAAGAAATTTTTCTATCCTCGTTTCCAGGAAACGTACTACATGAAACGACATGAAATGTTTGGAACAAAGTTCTTCCATCATTGATAATCCTTTATCATGATAGAAATCGGCCCGCACCTGGTTGCCCGTTTTCTGGTAATAAGCGAAGTAAATAAAATCTGAAATGAATTTAATATTTTGGTAAAAAGTATCCAGGTTGTATTTCTGAAAAATCCTGTTCATCTCCTGCAGCGTGCTTTCAACTTCAAGTTCTTTTGACTTAAGTCCTTCAGGTGCATTATTAATGATGCACATATGATAAAGCCGTACAATATTATAAATTACATATAAGCGGTGCGAGTTATACAATTCGGTAATATTCGAAATTTCGCGTTTAATGTCAATTACTTCTTCGTGGTCAGCCGGGGACTTAGTAAGCAAATATTGCCCACTTTTAAGAATAAATTTATAAAAGAGCCCTTCCGCTTTTGAAACTGCAAGCGAGAAAGCTATATGTTTTTTATAAAGTTTATCATAATATGTATGGTCTTCGCTATAAAGATGCAGCTGCGCCAGTGTTTTGTAAACAACAATTAGTTCCGCCGACAAATCATATTCGATTAATTGTTTTTCAAGTTCTTTAAGCGCCCTGATCGAAAAATCTTTATTGTTACCATAAAGATTGGCAGGAACTCTGGTCACTTCATCAATCAGTGAACTGATAGGGTTCTGCATGTTTTTCGAAAGTATGGCTGCAATTTTTGAATTCAGCCGTGACTTTAACGTATAATAGGTGCTCGCATTCACCTGCAGCATTTCCATCATTTCAGAATCGGCCACATCACGGTTACGTGTTGTTTCCAATACTACATATGGTTTGTTCTTTTTCTTCCCCGACACCTGCATGATCAATGCCTGGTACTCTTCTTCACTGAGCTTTTTTATTGTTTTGTTTAAAACATCCATAATAAGTGTAGTTTAGTTTTCAATCTCAAATTCCTGACTTTCTACGGTGGATTTCCGGTAAGGTTATGAGGATTTTAAAAAAGGCTGTCTTTTATAGTGTTTATGCGGCTTCCGGGGGTAAGAGGCGGATCACGTCAAGCCTTTTTTTAGCAGTAATTGTAAAATTCAAACTTTTTGTAACCCTGTTTAGCGGAACTGCGTTTGACCACACAACCTGCATTCAGGATGTCGTTCCGAAAGCGGTGAATCGTTCAAAAAAGGCTCAAACCTTACATATGTAATAAAGCGGTCCTCTAATCTTAACCATTATGACCGAAACTCAGTATATTTTCTAAAACTAATAACGGAGGAAAATATAATGACAACTCAAAACGAGTCAATGGAATTTTACAACATAATAAAAGCAAATCGTATGATGATGTATTCAAAGCCACGTCGCTATTATAACAGGGATGGAGAAAATGGTTCTTCATTCAAATATCTCTTCCTGGTTGAAGTGATGGTATTTTTTATGCTCGTTTCTTTCTCAGGAAATGTGCTTGCACAGGAAGCCAGGACGGCTCCCATGGTTCAATCAACTGTCTATTCACAGCAGGCAACCAGCATTTTTAACTATACCACTATTTATAATTCCGGTAAGGTTTTCCTTAACTGGACAGCAAAAGACGAACCGGCCGACTGTATTTATATTGTTGAGCGTTCTTCTGACGGCCGCCAGTTTGAGTCGGTTGGAGTTAAGGAAGGAATCGGCACCAATGTAGAATTGTATTACAGCTGGATGGATCAGGCACCTCCTGCAGGATTTGCCTTCTACCGGGTAAAGAAAATAACCAAAGATGGTACGCAGTTTTATTCAGCCACCAATACCATAATTAATCAGGGATCAAGTTTCAACCCTAAGGCTAATTATGCACAAGGTGGCGAGTCACAAGAATAATTTTTGCAGTGAACCTGCATTATGATTAAAGAATAAAAAAGGGAGCGTATGAAATTGATTGAACGGTCATCCGTTTTATTCAAAACCCTGATCACGTTGACAGGGTTTTGTGTTTTAATGATGTGTTGGGCGGGCAATGCAAGGGCACAGTATCCTTCTGCTTCATTTACATCCAACGTGTTTTCCGGTTGTGCACCTTTATCAGTTGATTTTACAAATCTTTCAACACAGGCAACCAATTATTTCTGGAATTTTGGAAACGGAAATGCATCGTCGTTGCAGGATCCCACCACAGTTTACCTGGTTTCCGGATTTTATACAGTTACTCTTGTTGCAATTAATAACCTGACAGGAAACAGGGATACACTGGTTGCCACCAATTATATCCAGGTTATTAATGATCCCGTTGCGAATTTTAGCGCTACACCCCTGAGTGCCTGCCAAGGAAATAACAGTATTGTTTTTACCAATTTATCATCAAATGCCACATCCTATATCTGGGATTTTGGTGATGGAAATTTTTCAGTGCAAACAAACCCCGTTCATACCTATAGTAACCCCGGCATTTATACAGTGAAATTGATTGCCCGGAATGCTTTCGGTTGCAATAAGATCATTATAAAGAATTCGTACATAACAATTTTTCCTAATTCAGAGGCTGCCTTTACAGTCAGCCCACAGTCGTCGTGTAACGTTAACGAAGTTTTTAATTTTTCATGTACTACACCCGGAACAAACAGTTGGCAATGGAATTTTGGCGATGGAACTACTTCCAATCTCCAGAATCCGACTCATGTTTATGGTGCACAGGGAAGTTATACCATTTCACTCATCGTTTTCACTCCCAATGGTTGTAGCGATACAACAGTTATAAACGGGTATGTAAACATTGGCCCTAACCTGTTGCCTTCCTTCACCGTGAACAGCCAGGGAGGATGTGTTCCTTTTACAACAGATTTTACTTGTACCGTTGCCAATGCCACCAGCTGGTTATGGAATTTCGGAGATGGAAGCACTTCTTCACAAGAGAATCCATCCCATACCTATTCCGCTGCCGGAAACTATGATATCACATTAACGGTCACAACAAGTATCGGTTGTAATGGAACAGTGAACTTACCTGCATTCATAACTGTTGATCCGCTACCGGTGGCCGCTTTCACAGTAAATGATCCTGACGGATGCAGTCCACACACAACCTTTTTCACCAATAACAGCCTTAACTCTGTATCTTGGATTTGGGATTTTGGTGACGGAACAACTTCTTCCGATGAAAATCCATTTCATACTTATAGTGATACCGGTTCTTATACTGTAACACTTACGGCATATTCACCGAATGGATGTTCAGTGACTCTTGTGCAGCCGGCAGTTGTAACGGTAGCATCTATAACTGCAACCCTGTCAGGAACACCAAGAGCTGGTTGTGCTCCGTTACCGGTGAATTTCACAGGATCCTCCACACCTGCAGGGGTGAGCTGGCAATGGGATTTTGGTGATGGAACCACGGGAACGGGCCAGACTATCAGTCATGCTTTTACAGCTATTGGAAATTATACAGTCAGCCTGATTGTAACTTCAGCCTCCGGTTGTATTGATACCATAACCAGGAATAATTTCATAAGGGTATATGATGATTCTACCAACTACATTGTTCCTGATACTATTCTTGTTTGTACACCTCCCGGAGTTGTGAGTTTTACTGATCCAACAATGGGTAGCAATTCATGGCTTTGGAATTTTGGTGATGGCAATACGTCCACTGTTAAAAATCCTACCCATACTTATTTAATTCCTGGCGTATATACGGTAACGTTAACCGCCAACATGGCCGGTGGGTGTTCGCAGACGTTTAACCCTTATGCGATTATTAACGTGGTGCCTTTCCTGGTTTCTCCTATTACTTCCCTGATAACATCTCCTTGTGGACCTTATACAGTTCAGTTGAATAACGCAACGCTCAATATAGCTTCTTACCTCTGGGATTTTGGTGATGGAACTACTTCAACACTGCAGAACCCGGTTCATACTTATACCTTACCAGGAACATACACGGTGTCGTTACTCATGGTTTCAGTAAATGGTTGCCAGACAAGCCTGACTACCACCGTGACGTTCGGTTACCAGAATCCTATAACTGTTTCTGATACCACCACTTGCCTGGGAGATACCATACAATTTGGTTTGAATCCTGCATCGGCATTTGTTGCTGCCACCTGGAATTTCGGAGATGGGACAGGTTCCTCCATAATTCAACCTACACACATTTATGCCGCAACAGGAAATTATAATGTTTCTGTAACAGCCACCGATACTAACGGTTGTGTATATACTTTTAATTTTCCGAATATAATTTATGTTTCCGACCCAATTGCTACCTTTACTATCAATCAGCCACAATCGGGATGCGTACCTTATAATGTACAATTCGTTAATAATTCAACTGGTGCCAATGGGTATTATTGGTATTTTGGGGATGGCACCAATTCGACACTTGCATCCCCTTCTCATTTATACACAGCTCCAGGTGTTTACACCGTTCGGCTCAATGCAGCAAAAAAGGGATGTGTCCGCTCCGCAGTTATGGTTAATTATATAACGGTGAATGAAGCGGTAGCCGATTTTACTTTTACACCAACATCAGGATGTATTCCTTTACCGGTCGTATTTACGGATCTCAGCACGAATGCAGTATCCTGGTTGTGGGATTTTGGCAATGGTAATACATCAGCGGTTCAAAATCCGCAACATACTTTTAATTCGCAACCTGCAACTGATATTTCACTTATAATTACTGATGGTAATGGTTGCATTGATACTATTACGGTGCCTGCTCCTATAGTTATCGTTCCTGATATACAGGTAAGTGATACCAATGCATGCAGTCTTTCGGATATTTTGTTTTCCACTTCATTAAACGCAGTTTCCTACCTGTGGGATTTTGGAGATGGCACTACCAGCAATCTTCAAAACCCGGTTCACCAATATACGCAATCGGGTACCTATTCAGTGAGCCTCACTTGTATGATGGCATCCGGCTGTACTGCTGTAACCAGTAGTCCCGGACTGGTTACCGTTATGGCACCTGATGCAAGTTTTATGTCGCCGACAGTTGCAATCTGTGCACCTTCGTTGGTTAATTTTGTAAATCAGTCGACCGGTTCCACTTCCTGGCTCTGGGATTTTGGTGACGGAACTTCTTCCAGTAGTCAAAACCCATCCCACATTTATAATGTTCCCGGGTCTTACACCGTTTCACTCATTGCTTATTCTGATTCGGGATGTTCTGATACATTAACTCTTGTTGATTACATCACCGTACCAGGTACCCTGACTGAATTTACTTTGGCTGGTATTGATTTTTGTGCTAATTCACTTGTACAATTCACTGATCAATCCATTAATGCTTCCAATTGGTTTTGGAATTTTGGGGATGGTTCAACTTCCACGCAACAAAATCCTGCACATTTTTATTCAGTAAGCGGCAGCTACACGGTTACATTAATCACAACTGATAATGTTGGATGTTCATCGTTCTATTCATTTCCCAACCCGATAACCATCCATCCAAATCCAGTTGCACAGGCACAGGTAACTCCTGCTACCGGTTGTTTGCCACTCACAAGTATATTTACCAATACATCATCCGGATCGGCTACCTATATCTGGCATTTTGGTAATGGTGTAACTTCCAGTGCTAGTGATACTACTTACACTTACACGGTTCCCGGAATTTATTATCCATATCTTGTTGCAACAACAAATTCTGGATGCACCGACACATTTGTTTATGCCCAGGGAGTAGCGGTAAGCGGATTGCCGGTGCCTGATTTTACGGCTAATTTTACAACTAACTGCACGCCTGCATCAGTTACATTCAGTAACAATTCAACAGCGATCTTAAATCCCATGTATTCGTGGAATTTTGGAAACGGTCTGTCAAGTACGCAGGCAAATCCTTCTACAATTTATAATTTACCTGGTGTTTACCAGGTTTCATTAATCGTTTCCAATGCTGGAGGATGTACCGATACTGTTATCAAACCTGTTACGATACTTGATGCACCAGTTGCATCAGCAACAATGTCAGGTAATTCAGGATGTGCACCTTACCCGGTTAATTTTACGAATAATTCGGTAAACGCCTCTTCTTTTATTTGGGATTTCGGCGACGGCACTTCTTCAGCATCATCTGATCCCTCTCATACATACACTGCTTCAGGGAATTATATAGTAACACTTGTTGCGGTTAACAGTAACGGGTGCATGGATACATTGATTTTGCCGTTATCCATTCAGGTCAATCAAACTCCTATTGCTAATTTTACACGATCCCCAGCCTCCGGATGCGCTCCTCTGAATGTAATTTTGACAAGTAGCTCAACACAACTCAGCAATCCGTCCTATGCATGGAGTTTTGATAACGGGCAAACTGGAAATCAATCTTCACATACCATTAATTACCCCAATTCGGGAGTATACGCAGTTTCATTAATTGTTACAAATGGAAATGGCTGCAGTGATACCATTATAAAAAATGTAAATGCAAATACTACCCCTCAGGCCATAGCTACTTCCAGCGGATTTTCAGGTTGCGCACCATATGCAGTAAGTTTTAATAATGCCTCCCTTAATGCTACAACTTACAACTGGAACTTTGGTGATGGCACTACCAGTAATCAACAATCACCCACGCATATTTATGCAACACCCGGAGATTATACTGTCACTTTAATTGCGGTTACAACAGCAGGTTGCTCAGATACCCTTATATTCAATACTCCGATTCATGTGGATGCCACACCTGTAATTTCCATAACTCCAACCTTGGCAACAGGCTGTACTCCGGCTGGTATTATTTTTAATCCAACCACTGCCGGTTTGGTAAATCCTGTTTATGCCTGGAATTATGACAATGGTCAAACAGCAACATCAGTTCAGGGAAGTGTTACTTATACTTCAGCCGGTATTTACAATCCTACTTTAATTGTTACCAACCAGGGTGGATGTAGTGATACTGCGGTTACAACAATAACTATTAACGATACACCTTTGGCTGCTGCAACAACTGCTGATACTGCAGGTTGCGCTCCTTACTTGACAGTATTTACAAACCACACCCAAAATGGCAATAGTTACCTGTGGAATTTCGGTGACGGCACCACGTCTGGACAAATGAATCCGAATCATCTTTACACAGTGGCCGGTATTTATAATGTAACACTGATTGTAAGTGGTCTGGGAGGTTGTGCAGATACGCTTACTTTACCTTATGGTGTTCATGTAAAAGCAACTCCAACGGCAGATTTTAGTCCCAGTTCACTTACAGGCTGTACGCCTTTAACCGTTAACTTTAACAATACGTCGACGGGATTGGACAACCCCTCGTTTCAATGGAACTTTGGAAACGGTACTCAATCAACGCTTAGTAATCCCCAGGTTATTTATTCAGCAGCCGGGGTGTTCCCTGTTTCGTTGCTGGTAACCAACAGTGAAGGATGTACTCATGCTGCCACTGATACAATAACCGTTAATTTAAGTCCCATTGCACTTGCCGCACCATTTGATACATCGGGATGTACACCACATGCAGTGAATTTTACCAGTCTTTCAACAAGTGCTACGGTGATAGCCTGGAATTTTGGTGATGGAACAACAGCTTCTCAATCGAATGTTCAACATGTTTATAATTCACCCGGTGTTTATCAGCCTTTCCTGGTAGCATCCTCTAATTCAGGATGTACTGATACATTATTCCTGTCTCCGGTAAATGTTTATCCAAACCCTGTGGCGGCATTTGCGGTTAATCAAAATGCGCTCTGTTCAGGGAGCCAGTTCCTGTTTACTAATCAGTCAACACCTGTTACCGGTCTGACTTACCAGTGGAATATTGCAGGAAATTCTTATAGTATTTCTTCTCCTGCCATATCGATTGTTGCTCCGGGCATTTATAATGCAAGTCTCATTGTTACGAATCAATATGGTTGTTCTGATACGCTCCTTCGACAGAATTATATCCAGGTGTATGATACCCTTCCTCCGCAGGTTAGTCCCATCCTGAGTGTTTCGGTACTAAGCAATACAACAGTGGAAATTATTTGGGAAAACAATGCAGCGCTTGACCTAGGTGCGTATGTTCTGTACCGTTATAATACAGTAACGGGAATATTTGACGAGATTTATCGTGACAATACCCCGAACAATTCAGGCATGAATGTTACCTCTTCCTATGTGGATGCCGGGCTTAATACATTGAATACCGTTTATACTTATAAATTACGTACTCTCGACAGATGCGCTTTCAGTCTTCCTTTATCAGCACTCACGGCTCACACTACCATCAATGTTTCTGCAGTGCCAATTGCAAATACCATTAGGGTGAGCTGGACGAGATATTTCGGATGTCCTGTAGCAGCTTATGAAATTAATCGCGTTTATACGGCCTCCGGAGTTAGCACACTTATAGCTACCGTTCCTCCGGGTACATTGACCTACATTGACCAGGGATTTTATTGCCCGGATGAATATTCTTACCGGGTAAAAGCAACTTCGTTATGCGGTACTGCCTATATCTCACTGAGTGACACAGCCAATGCTACTCCGGCAAATATGCTGGCTGGTCAAAAAGTAACAGTAGTGCGATCGACTGTAATAAATGACCGTGATGTGCTTACGGAATGGTTACCACCGGTTTTAGCACCCGACCGGGTAATTCAATTTAATGTATTGCGTTCAACGGATAACGTGAACTTCACAGAAATTGCCAGTTTGTCGGCATCTACTTTCAGTTACATAGATTACGACACTGATGTGCATCAACAGGAATACTATTACAGGGTAGAAATAATTAATGACTGCCAGATTTCAGGAACTACAAGCAATAACAGTTCATCTATCTTATTAAAATCAGATTGGGAGGATGAGCGTACGAAACTGTGGTGGACTCCTTACCTAAACTGGGACTCAGGAGTTGACTATTATGTTATTGAAAAGGAAAACATATCCGGGCAATGGTTGCCTCTTAAAACAGTAGATGGAAACCAAATAAATACGGTGGTAGATGAATAAACCAAAAATTACCGGAATCTACATCCATATATAAAAACTGCGGCTTTACACTGCAGTTTTTTTTATGAAGTTTACTCCAAATAGCTACTTTTACATCCCATGAGACCTCTTGTATTATTTTACCTGCTGGTATTTTATGTTTTACTACAGTTTTCGTGGTGGGCGTACCTGTTGATGGAATTAAACAATGAAGTTTTCCAGTATAAAACAGAAATTGTTAAGTTAAAGCAGCCGGATGCTTTGCCCGGTGAAATGAAAGAGTATTCAGACGATCTGCGCAGCAGGTGGATCATGGTGGCGGGCGAAGGATTTGTTTTTATTACGATCCTTATTATAGGAATTTTTAAAACGCGACAGGCATTCTATAAGGAATTTGCACTGGCCCGTCAACAGAAAAACTTTTTGTTATCTATTACCCATGAGTTTAAATCACCACTTGCAGCAATTAAGTTAAATCTTCAGACACTTCAGAAAAGAGAACTTGAAAAAGCACAAAGCGCTTCCATAATTTCAAAGGCAATTAATGAAACTGATCGCATCAATAATTTGATTGAAAATGCATTACTTGCAGCAAGGATTGAAAGTCATAATTTCCAGCTTTACAAAGAGGAATTTAATCTCACCGACTGTATCCGTTCCACCATTCACAGCAGGATGATTCCCGACTCAGGAGAGCAAAGGATCAGCCAGGATTTACAGGAAGATGTGTATATAAAAGGTGATGGCCTTGCAATTTCATCCATGATTTTGAATCTTGTTGAGAATGCAGAAAAGTACAGTCCTGAGAGTACTGAAATAATGGTCAAGCTTACTGCCGACAAAAAACATGCTTTCTTTTGTGTATCCGATTACGGCATTGGAATAGCGGACAAGGAAAAGCCCCGGATTTTTGAGAAATTTTACCGCATAGGAAACGAGGAAACCCGGAATACAAAAGGTACCGGCCTTGGCTTGTTCATAGTGAGTCATATTGTTGATTTTCACCAGGGTGTTATCAAAGTCATGGATAACACTCCGAACGGGGTTGTTTTTAAAGTAACTTTGCCCTTAAATTAAACATTCCCATGAGGCTGAATACAGGAAAAGTTGTACTCATAATTATGGATGGCTGGGGCGAGGGAGCTGCCTCAACAAATAATGCTATCGCAGTTGCTGATACTCCTTTTATTGATCAGCTTTATACCAATTTTCCTCATTCGCAATTGCTGACTTCAGGTGAGAATGTTGGGTTGCCTGATGGTCAAATGGGAAATTCGGAAGTTGGTCACCTCAACATCGGTGCAGGAAGAGTAGTTTACCAGGAACTTGCCCTGATAAACAAGGCGGTTAGGGAGCGAACCATTGATCACAACCCGGTGTTGCTGGATACTTTTAATTATTGCAGGACCCAGAGTAAAGATCTTCACCTTATAGGTCTTGTTTCGGAGGGAGGTGTCCATTCTCACAGCAGCCACCTGGTGCATCTCTGTAAAATTGCAGCGGAAAACGGACTTTCAAATATTTTCATACACGCCTTCACCGATGGTCGTGATACGGATCCGAAAAGTGGGTTAGGTTATCTCCATGACCTGGAAGAAAAAATTGCTCCCGGTCCTGCGAAAATTGCAACTATTATCGGCCGTTATTATGCCATGGATCGCGATAAGCGCTGGGAGCGAGTTAAACTAGCTTACGATTTAATGGTTCATGGAAAAGGTACGTATATGGAATCGGCCGAGATGGCTGTAGCACAATCGTACAGGGATGGAACAACGGATGAATTTATTCAACCGATTTGTATTGTGAAAGCCAATCAGCCTATTGGATTGATAAAAGAAGGTGATGCTGTTGTAAGTTTTAATTTTCGTACCGATCGCTGCCGTGAAATTACACATGTGCTCACTCAGTCAGACCTCCCGGAATTCGGAATGCAAAAATTAAACTTAAAGTTTGTCACTTTGACTAATTACGATAAGCTTTTCAGGAATGTTGGTGTGGTTTATGAAAAGGATAATCTTTTCAATACTCTTGGAGAAATAATATCAAAAGCCGGCCGCAGGCAGATCCGTATTTCGGAAACAGAAAAATATCCTCATGTTACTTTTTTCTTCTCGGGTGGAAGAGAACTGGCGTTTGAAGGTGAAGAAAGAATTATGATTCCATCACCTAAAGTCGCCACCTATGATTTACAACCTGCCATGAGTGCATGGGAACTTACGGGTGCACTTAAACATGCTTTACAAAATGATACACCTGATTTTGTTTGCGTGAATTATCCCAATGCTGATATGGTGGGTCATACCGGTGTATTCGGTGCTGCAGTTGCCGCAGTAGAAACTGTTGATAAATGTGTTTCGGAGGTTGTTACTGCCGGTTTAGCGAAAGGCTATTCCTTTTTGATTACTGCAGATCATGGAAATGCCGATTATATGATTAACCAGGATGGAAGTCCCAACACGGCTCACACCACCAACCCGGTCCCATGTTTTTTTATCAGTGAATCAAATCCGGGATTTGAGATCGAAAACGGAACATTGGCTGATCTGGCGCCCACCGTACTAACCCTCATGGGCATCCAGGTCCCTGTTGAAATGACAGGCAGGAATTTATTAAAAGTTAAAGTGCCGGTCTGAGTTATTCAAACACCAATTTGTCGTAATTTGCGTTAGTTAAAACCTTGCCGGGATGAAAGTACGATGCCGGCAAAATTTGATAGGGTCAGATAGATATCTTTGTCATCTCCGTAAAAGGTCGTTTTTATGTTTGCACAGAAGCTGTTTTTCCTTTCATTTGGGTGGTTGATACATTTAACCGCGTACGCACAATCCGATTTTTCATTTTCCCTTGGAGGAGGTGCCATGTATTACAATGGCGATTTAAGTGATAACAGTTATGTGCCACCCGTTGAAATCATCAAACCTTTTGTTGGAGCTGATTTTTCGATTTTACTGGTCGATCGGTTGGATCTTTCCATAAGGTACATGCATGGCAGCGTTGCGGGTGATGATGGGCTTGCCTCGGAATCTGATAACCTGGCACGAAATCTTTCATTCAAATCCAATATTGACGAAGTAAGTGCCTTATTACGGTTACGTCTTTTTAGTGTGAAAAAACAAAGGGCAGTAAATCCTTACGGGATATTTGGTCTGGGTTATTTCTGGTTTAATCCCAAAGCTGACTACCAAGGCAAAACATATGAACTTCAACCGTTAGGAACAGAGGGTCAACACATCCCCGGAGGAGGTTACGCTGCTCCTTACAAATTATACAGTGCATCGCTAACTGCAGGTTTTGGTTTGTTTTTCCGGGTAACCGACCTATGGGCCATACGGCTAGAAGCTGCTCCTCAGTTAACTTTTACCGATTACCTGGATGATACCAGTACTAATTATCCGGATTCCACACAGCTAGCCAATACTCCGAATGGTGCGATTGCAGTATTATTGTCGAGTAAAAGACCACGTGGTTTTCCACAGGGAGGTCGAAGTCGGGGAAATCCGGAACGAGATGATGTTATCGTTACTGTCGGACTATCGGTTGTTTACACGCCATCCTCCGGCACGAAACAGCGTGGAAAGGTTGGAGTTTTCCACCAGCTGTTTAAGGGAAGAAAAGGGTGGTGGGGAATGACACCGGACTAGCGGGCCATCAATGCTTCAATTTCTTTTGCTTCAACAGGAATATCCGCCATTAAATCAACTGGGCCTTTAGCTGTTACCAGGATATCATTTTCAAGGCGGATACCCAATTGCTCTTCAGGTATGTAGATGCCGGGCTCACAGGTGAGTACCATTCCTGCCTGCATCGGAAGATAACGGTTTCCTACATCATGCACATCAAGACCCAAGAAATGTGATGTGCCATGCATGAAGTATTTTTTGTAAAGAGGTGATGATGTATCCTGATTTTTTACAGCAGTTTTATCCAGCAAACCCAATCCGATTAATTCTTCCTGCATCACATTACCTACTTCCATGTGATATTTTTCTATGGTATTTCCTACCACCAGCATTTTTGTTGCAGCCCGCATTACCCGGAGCACTGCATTATAAACATCTTTTTGGCGTTGCGTGAATTTTCCACTAACCGGGATACAACGTGTTAGATCGGCGGCATAATTCGCATATTCCGCACCAAAATCCATTAAGATCACTTCACCGGCCTTGCACTTTTGATTATTGTCATTATAATGCAGCACACAGGCATTTTTGCCTGAGGCTATAATAGGGTTGTATGCATGCCCGGTAGCCCGGTTCCTGATAAATTCATGGGTGATCTCAGCTTCAATTTCATACTCCATCACTCCCGGTTTTGTAAACTGAAGCACTCTTTTAAATGCTTTGTTGGTGATGTCCATAGCTGTTTGCATCTGGCTGAGTTCCTGCTCTGATTTAACCGAACGTAAAGCTGTGAGAATAGGGGCAGAACGTTCGTAATGGTGTGCTGGATATTTGTTTTTTAAATCCGCTGCAAAGCGTAACTCACGGTAAGGCACAACCGAAGAAAACCGGTCGTTCTCATTCAGGTTCAGGTACACATTTTCAGAATGGTTCATAATAATGGGGATGGCAGCTTCCATTTCATCCAACCACAAAACAGTGTCAATGCCAGATACTTCACTGGCTTCTTCTTTGGTGTATTTATGCCCTTCCCATACAGCTATTACAGCGTTGGTTTTTCTGAGGAACAACACTTCCCGGTATTGTGGTAGCGGGCATTCGGGGCAGATGACAAGTAAGGATTGCTCCTGGTCAATTCCTGAAAGGTAAAACATGTCGGAATGCTGCCTGAACGGAAAATTTCCGTCACCGTTTCGAGGCATTTCGTCATTGGAATTAAAAAAAGCTACTGATTTAGGTTTTAACTGAGCTTTAAATCGTTTGCGGTTTTCAATAAAAAGTTCTTTTGGAAGTGGAAGGTATTTCATACTTTGTTTTTTATGAGCCGATTACAGGGATTGTATACTGTAAGGTTGTAAATTTAATCCAACACGGATGAAGCTGCAAAGTTTATAATTAAAATTTGATATTTATTTGAATATGACCAATTACCCTCATAAATTTGCGGAATACAATTATTGCTCATATGAGTTCACTATTTAAGTTTCTAGATTCCTCCATAGGCCGTAAAGTGTTAATGTCACTAACCGGCCTTTTTCTTTGCTCATTTCTTATCATCCATGTGGCTGGCAACCTGGCATTGTTCAATGATGACGATGGCTTAGCCTTCAACCAGTACACAGTTTTCATGACCACCTTTACTCCGATTAAGGCAATTTCATACCTGTTATATGCATCATTTATTATTCATATTCTGAATGGTTTCAGATTAGCATGGCAAAATCAAAAGGCCCGTCCTGTTGGTTATAAAGCAATGAAAGATCCGCGATCGTCGAGCTGGGCTTCAAAAAATATGGGCATCCTGGGAACAGTACTATTGGTTTTTCTTGTTACTCACATGGCAAATTTCTGGTACCAGTATAAATTCGGCGATACCCCCTGGAAAGAATATAAAATAGATCTCATTTCCGGAAACATAATTGAAAGTGCTGTTGTTTTTCCTGAAGCGGGTATCAGTATGCAACCCCAGGAATTTGTTGCTTCCGATGCATCGGGTATGGAAACAAAAACGGTAATCGTAAAGGATCTATTCGTTGTGGTTAAACAGGCGTTCCAGCAGAGCTGGCTTGTAGTGCTTTACCTTATCGGCATGGCAGCTCTGGCCTATCACCTGGTGCATGGTTTTCAAAGCGGTTTTCAGACCCTGGGAATACGTCATCCAACCTACACACCTATAATTCAAGGCATTGGTGTATGGTTTTTTGGTATTATCATTCCGCTTTTGTTTGCGGCAATGCCGGTTTATTTTTACTTTTTTATGAATTCAGATAACGTTTAATAATTCCTGAAATGACCTTAAATTCAAAAATCCCATCTGGTCCGCTTTCGGAAAAGTGGAACAATCATAAATTCAATCTGAAGCTGGTGAACCCGGCCAATAAAAGAAAATATGATGTTATAATTGTGGGAACAGGTCTGGCGGGTGCATCGGCTGCCGCCTCTCTTGCAGAACTTGGTTATAACGTAAAAACTTTTTGCATCCAGGACAGTCCGCGCAGAGCTCACAGCATCGCTGCACAGGGGGGAATTAATGCTGCAAAAAATTACCGTAATGATGGCGATAGCATTCAACGATTGTTTTATGATACTATTAAGGGGGGTGACTACCGGGCCCGTGAGGGAAATGTTTACCGCCTTGCACAGGTAAGTGTAAATATAATAGACCAGTGTGTTGCCCAGGGTGTGCCTTTTGCAAGGGAATATGGTGGACTGCTTGATAACCGTTCCTTTGGTGGCGCTCAGGTGTCACGAACTTTTTATGCCAAAGGTCAAACCGGTCAGCAATTATTGCTGGGTGCCTATAGCGCCATGAACCGCCAGATTAATACCGGTAAGATTGAAAGCTTTACCCGTCACGAAATGCTTGATGTGGTACTAGTGGATGGAAAAGCACGTGGTGTGATTGTAAGAGACCTGGTGACAGGTAAAATTGAACGACACAGTGCGCATGCAGTTGTTTTGTGTACCGGTGGTTACGGAAACGTATTTTACCTGACCACCTATGCGCGGGGTTCAAATACCACTGCTATCTGGCGTGCTCATAAAAAGGGAGCGTTGTTCGGAAATCCCTGCTTTACTCAAATTCATCCCACCTGCATTCCGGTGTCAGGCGATCATCAAAGCAAACTCACGCTTATGAGTGAGAGTTTACGAAATGATGGAAGAATCTGGGTGCCTTTGAAAAAGGGCGATAACCGGAAGCCGGAAGATATTCCGGAGAACGAAAGAGATTATTATTTGGAACGTTTATACCCATCGTTTGGAAACCTGGTGCCTCGCGATATTGCATCCCGTAAGGCAAAAGAAATGTGTGACCTTGGTAAAGGTGTAGGTGCAAGTGGCCTTGCTGTTTACCTCGATTTTGCTGACGCGATAAGCCGCTTAGGTCAACCACAGGTGGAAGCGCGTTATGGAAATTTGTTTGACATGTACAAACAAATCACCGGTGAAAATCCTTACACCACCCCGATGCGGATCTACCCTGCAGTGCACTATACAATGGGTGGACTTTGGGTGGATTATAATTTAATGACTACAGTACCCGGTCTCTATGCCTGTGGTGAAGCCAATTTTTCAGATCATGGGGCTAACAGGTTAGGTGCAAGTGCTTTAATGCAGGGATTGGCCGATGGCTATTTTGTACTTCCTTCTACTATTGGTGATTACCTGGCAGGGGAAGAGCGCAAGGAAGTTTCAATTACGTCTCCTGAATTTGAAGCTGCAGAAAAAAATGTGAGGGATAGCATTAACCGGTTATTATCAATAAATGGTTCCAAAACGGTTCATGAATTCCAGAGGGAACTCGGGCTGGTCATGTGGAATCATTGCGGCATGGCACGAAATGAAGCGGGTTTAAAGGAGGGGATTTCAAAAATACAAGCATTACGCAATGAATTCTGGAATGACATTAAAGTTCCTGGAACCGGCGAGGAATTGAATCAAAACCTCGAACGTGCCGGGCGTGTTGCTGATTTTCTGGAACTCGGTGAACTCATGATGCAGGATGCACTCGACAGAAGAGAAAGTTGTGGCGGACACTTTCGTGAAGAGTTCCAAACCCCTGAAGGCGAAGCATTGCGAGATGATGACAACTTCGCATATGTGGCGGCGTGGGAATACAAAGGAGATAATCAGCCAGAGCAATTGCACAAAGAAGAATTAAATTTTGAGAATGTAAAATTGTCACAGCGTTCTTATAAATAAATAACCCTGTTTGAATTCCATCGCCGTAAGGTGAAAAAAAAATAAAGCAATGAGTGGTAATATGAATCTGACCTTAAAGGTATGGCGCCAGAAGAACCAGAAGGATGCCGGTAATTTTGAATCGTACGAAGCAAAAAATATTTCGCCGGATATGTCTTTTCTGGAAATGATGGATGTGGTGAATGAAGATCTCATCAAGGCAAGTAAAGATCCGATTGCATTCGATCATGACTGCCGTGAAGGTATTTGCGGAACCTGTTCCATGTATATTAACGGCAGGGCACATGGGCCATTGAAAGGAGTGACGACCTGCCAGTTGCATATGCGCAGTTTTAAGGATGGTGAAACTATTATCATTGAACCCTGGAGGGCGGCAGCTTTCCCGGTGTTAAAAGATCTTATTGTTGACCGCTTGGCTTTTGAGCGCATACAGCAGGCTGGTGGTTTTGTTTCGGTTAATACCGGATCAGTTCCTGATGCCAATGCGATTCCTGTTCCTAAAGAAAATGCCGATGAAGCATTTTTATCTGCCGCGTGCATTCAATGTGGCGCGTGTGTTGCGGCGTGTAAAAATTCCTCAGCCATGTTGTTTGTATCAGCCAAGGTTTCTCAATACGCGTTATTACCACAAGGAAAGGTAGAACGTAAGGCGAGAGTTCTGAACATGGTAGCGCAAATGGATAAGGAAGGATTTGGTAATTGCACTAACATTGGTGCCTGTGAAGCTGAATGTCCGAAGGAGATCAAACTATCGAATATCGCCCGAATGAACAGGGAATATATTTCCGCCAAACTTTTTTCCTGAAAGATTTAACCCTTTAATAACTTTCGCTCCTCTAACACATATTTTTCCAGGTCGGCAAAAAAATTGTGAAATTCCGATTGGTACAATTCATAATTGATCTGCAATTCTCCTGCAGCTTTTTCCATTCCGGAGTTAAATGAAGTCCGCTTCGACATTCCATTCAAAACTTTATGTATCCCTTCAAGGGTGGAGTAACTTACCAGCCAGTTGTGAGTAACCATGTAGCTTAACATGTGTTGTGTCCTTGCGGGAAGAATGTGGCTGTATTCGTTCGTCAGTTGGTAAAAGTCGCTGGCATATTGTTGCAGACTGATATCAGAAAAACGATCCCAGTTTACGGCAAGAAAATGGTCGTAATAAATATCGGCTATCACGGGAGCATATTTCCGGAATTCCGGCCTAAGCCGCAATTTAGACTGCATTACTACAGGGTGCTGGTCGGTGTAGGTATCAATTTTCCGGTGAAGCAACACTCCGTTTTTTACACCGGAAGGTAAAAGATGGATGGTTTTACCTTTTATATGATCACCAATAAAGTTTCCGATTTTCAAATCGGCATCATCACCTGAAAGGTAGAGATGGGCCAGAAAATTCATGGGATTATTCTTCCCACCGAATGCCGATTGTAACTGAAAATCCGTTTTGATCGGAGGTTACATAATTCGGATAAGGATTCAATGGGTCAGGATAAGGTCCTATTAAAAAGTTTACCGTACCCATGAGGGTAGAATCAGGGAGTTCATAATCGTAAATATTCACGTCAATATTAGAGCCGAAAGGAATCACTTCGTAGGGATTGAGGAGTTGGAAGGAAACTGTATCAATGCTTGTAACATCTAAAAAATGCGACATCTGGCTCCACAATACAGGTGGCTGTGGCGAGGGGTCAGTAATATTAAAAAAGATATCAGGTGAACCAAAATAGTCGAGGATGGAAGAATCAACCACATCCCAGGTGTTACCATTAGGATCAACAGAGGGATAAGAATTTAACTGAATTGCAGTGATAGCCGCCTTTGATTTAGGTGTAATTACCGGTATGCCATCATTTACCGGAGTTAGGTAGGGATCATCCTGGCAGGAGGTAACAAAGGTCACGATACCCAGTAAAAACAGGGAGAGGAAAACGTTGGACTTAAATACAGGAGTTAACGACATGATTGGGATATCCTACTAACGTTAGGTACTGAAATCGATTGTAAAATTAGTTAAAATATTAAGAAGTACCCTTTCGGGAGAAGGTATCACCTGAAGTATGTGCATTGAGTTCCAGATGAACTCAGCCTATCGTTGAACCTCAAAACACGGCTTTTTTAATCCCATGGTGTTATTACGAAAAAAAAGGATTTTTTTTTATTCAATAATATTTTGATGATTAATTATTTATTTTTACTCCAAATATCCCTAAACCCGAACTCACTATGGCAACCCGCACTTCTAAAAAAGGCAAAGCCACCAAATCCGCAAAAAAGGCGGCCCCTAAAAAAGCTGGGTCTGCTAAAAAGAAAGCTGTCAAGACCGCACCAAAAAAAGCGGCCTCTAAAGCAAAAGTTAAAAAATCACCTGTAAAAACCCGGGCCACCTCCAAAGCTAAACCTGCTAAAAAGTCAAAAGTTAAAGCAAAAAGCAAACCGGCAAAAAAGGCGGGTGTTAAAGCCAAAGCCAAACCTGCGAAGAAAGTAACTTCAAAAAAAGTAGCCGCAAAAAAAGCGCCAGCTAAAAAAGCGTCGGTAAAGAAAAAAGTGGTTAAACCGGTTTCAAAAAAAGCCGCCCCTAAGAAAAAGGTAGCCACTCCTCAAAAGAAAGTTGCTTCCAAGCAGATTAAACCTGTTAAAACTAGTGGAAAGTCTAAGTTGGCTACAAAAGCACCAGTAAAGCCGACTTCGGCTCCAAAGCCAATAGCTAAAGCACCATCAAAACCGACTCAAACTCCAAAGCCGATTGCCAAAGTACAAGCCAAACCGGCTCCTGCAACTAAACCGATGGCTAAAGTACCGGCCAAACCGGCTCCTGCACCTAAGCCAATAGATAAAACACAGGCCAAACCAGCTCCTGCTCCAAAGCCGATAGCTAAAGTACCGGCAAAACCAGCTCCTGCTCCAAAGCCGATAGCTAAAGTGCCAGCCAAACCGGCTCCTCCTGTTAGTTCAAAATCGGAAGCCCCTGATGCACCGAAATCTGAAAAGCATGGTCAAAGACCATTAGCACCTAAAACCGATTCTAAAGAAAAACTTAAAGAAAAAGTTCATTTTATCCCCCCGGCAAATGCATCAGGCAATTCCGAATCTGAAGATTCAATTGAAAAAAATGAATCCAGAGTAAAACCTGCTTCTAAAAATTCAGATATCAACTCCGAAATCGATGATGATGATGATTTCAAGATTCCCGGCGAAAAACACCACGATTGGGGCGAAATACTTACCCGTGAAGAAGATGAAGATGAGGAAGAAGAAGATGATGAACTGGATGACCGCCTTTATTAATAGTTTGAAACCCGCTGATGGCGGGTTTTTTTATGGGATAATGCCAGTAAAATAAATGCGAAAGAATTATTTAATAAGAATAGCCGCAATGATTATTAAATGTTACCTTTGCAGTCCCAAATCGGAAATTTACCATCATTTTTCAGATACGATATATTGCGGGGTGGAGCAGTGGTAGCTCGTTGGGCTCATAACCCAAAGGTCATCGGTTCGAATCCGGTCCCCGCTACTAAAGCCTGGCTTAATTGCCAGGCTTTTTTTATGCTTTTTTTTTCATCCATTGCACATCCTCATCCCTCGTCTCCCTCGTCCTCGTCTGAAGCGTTGGCCAAAGCGTGGCGAGAAGGATGGTGCGAAGCAGCGTCCGCCGGGGCTTCAGACGAGGGCGAGACATGGCGACGAGGATGATACGAGCTAATATTACAAACAGGAACTATCGCAAGCGTCCAAAAATTTTCATCAACAATAAAAAATATTTATTGAAAAACAAACATCCAAAAAGTAATTATTATCTTAGCTACTGTTTTGATTTTTTTCTGATTATTAATTTTTTCTAAAAAACTTTTCTATGTCTGGTGACCGTTATTTTATCCGAGATCAAAATGCAATTTATTTCTTAACTCCCACAGTGGTTGAATGGCTTGATGTATTTACCCGGAACAATCATAGAAGAGTTATTGTAGATTCACTAAATTATTGCATTATTAACAAAGGATTAAATGTGCATGCCTGGTGTTTAATCCACCTACGCTCCTGAAAAGCCGGAGCTGGTGCCACCGCTAAAGCTATTGCGACACGCGGTCGGTGGACGCGTAGGTCGGGATTAAATTCCCAGCTCCTTGGGGCGAATAGATAAATTATTGCATTGTTGATACCCGCTGCTTGCGGCGGGGATATTCATTGAGTAGTCATTTACATCTAATTGCATCTGCACGGGAATCATTTGAATTCAGCGCAATACTCAGGGATTTTAAAAAATTTACTGCAATTCGTTAATCAAAAAAATTAAACAGGAACCCGAAAGTCGTAGAAAGATGTTGCTGACAACTTTTGAAGATGCTGCACTTTCCGATAAAAGAATTACGCACTATAAATTCTGGCAGGAAAGTAATCATGCGATAGAACTAGAGCCCTCGAAACCGGCTATGTTTGATCAGAAATTTAATTATATTCATTATAATCCTGTTAAAGCCGGAATTGTATCAAAACCTGAAGACTATTTCTATAGTTCCGCAAGGGATTATATAGGAGTAAAGGGTTTGGTAAAAGTTGAGATGATTTGAATTTGCACTAGTTAACTTTAAAATCTGGTGCGAATGCTAATATTACGAACAGGAGCTATCGCAGCGTCTAAAAATTGTTCCTGTTAAATGATGGTAATTGCACATCTCGTTCCCAGCCCACAAGCCTGCGCTTCTGACGAGGACGAGTCGTGCGATGCAGATTTTACAACAGAAATTACTAGAGAAGCTTCAATGAATCAATATTTTACGCGTTTTATAGCCCTAAAATTGCTACCTTTGCACCCAATTCATAAAACATGGCACATAAAGCCGGATTTGTAGCCATTATTGGAAAACCCAATGTGGGTAAATCCACTCTTCTGAACAAATTGCTTGGCACCCAGCTTACTGTCGTAACGCCCAAGGCTCAAACTACCCGTCATCGTATTAAGGGAATTCTGAATACTGACGATTACCAGGTGGTATTTAGCGACACGCCCGGCATTTTAAAGCCCGCCTACAACCTTCACAAAAGGATGATGAAGGCCGTTGATTCGTCGATCCTGGATGCTGATGTGGCGATGTACGTGGTGGAAGTGAATGAAAAAACACTCTCAGAGGAAGTAGGCATGCGGTTAAAAAATCTAAAAGTTCCGCTGATCGTGGTTTTGAATAAAGTTGATTTGTCCACCCAAGAGGAACTGGAGGAAAAAGTAGCATTCTGGCAAAATGAGCTGCAACCTGCAGCGCTCATCCCGGTATCGGCCATTAAATCATTTAATGTTGAGTCGGTATTGAACACCATCCTGGAATTATTGCCTGAAGCCCCTCCTTATTTCAACAAGGAAGATCTGAGTGACCGAAATGTCAGGTTTTTTGTGACAGAAATTATCAGGGAAACACTTTTGATGCAGTACCAGAAAGAAGTCCCCTATTCGTGTGAAGTAGCTATCACCGATTATAAAGAAGACCCGGAAATTGATCGCATACGATGTGAAATTTATGTCGACCGCGAATCACAAAAGGCGATCATATTGGGACATAAAGGAGCAGCCATTAAACGACTGGGAACAGAGGCCAGGAGAAAAATTGAAAAGTTTATTAACAAACATATTTTCATTGATATCACCATCAAGGTCAGGGAAGATTGGAGAAATGATGAAAGACAATTGGATAAATTCGGTTACAGAGAAGAATAACAAATAAATCAGTGGCAAATATAGTAGCAATAGTAGGTCGCCCGAATGTGGGCAAATCCACCCTGTTTAACAGGTTGGTAGAATCGCGTAAAGCAATTGTTGATGAAGTCAGTGGTGTTACGCGTGACCGTCATTATGGTAAAGCTGACTGGACAGGACATTATTTTTCAGTTATTGACACCGGAGGGTATGTAAGAGGTTCGGAGGATCAGTTTGAAGATGAGATTCGCAAGCAGGTTTTACTGGCGATTGAAGAATCATCAGTAATTGTTTTTGTGGTTGATGTCACCACCGGCCTAACCGATCTTGACCTGGAAGTGGCCACAATGCTTCGCAAATCGAAGAAGAAAGTGATTCTTGTTGCTAATAAAGTCGACAGCTCCTCACGTGCGTACGAGCATGCTGAATTTTATAAGCTGGGTTTAGGTGAAATTTTCCCGATATCTGCTATCAGCGGCAGTGGTACCGGAGAATTCCTCGATGAAGTGGTAAAGGATTTTGAACCTGAAGAAGATGAAGATCTCGACATTCCTAAAATCGCTATTATCGGTCAGCCGAATGTTGGAAAATCTTCATTGCTAAATACGTTGCTGGGACTGGAACGCACTATTGTTACTCCAATTGCAGGTACTACCCGTGACACCATTTACACCCGGTATAAAGGATTCGGTTTCGATTTTTTTCTCATCGACACTGCTGGTTTGCGCCGCAAAGCACGCGTGAAAGAAGATATTGAATTTTATTCCGTGATGCGAACCATCAGGGCTATTGAGGAATCAGATGTTTGCATACTGATGATTGACGCAGTTATCGGACTTACTGCCCAGGATATTAATATTTACAGTCTGGCAGAGCGAAACAAAAAAGGTATTGTGTTGCTGGTGAACAAATGGGATCTTGTTGAATCGGGTGATAAGAATACTAAAAAGGTGGAGGAGGAGATCCGCGAAAAATTGGCTCCATTTAATGATATTCCCATTATTTTTACTTCGGTATTACATAAACAGCGGATTCATAAAGCTCTCGAAACCGCTCTTGAAGTTTTTAAAAGCAGGAAGCAACGGATTTCAACTTCCATACTCAACAAGGTCATGTTGCCTTACATTGAATCGTATCCGCCACCAGCCTTAAAAGGAAAAACCATCCGAATTAAATATATCACACAATTACCGGGGGGGAATCCGCACTTTGCGTTTTTCTGTAATCTTCCCCAGTATATCAAAGATCCCTACCGCAGGTATTTGGAACATAAACTGCGCGAAAATTTTAATTTATCCGGTGTGCCCATCTCATTGCACTTCCGTCCGAAAGGCGATTGATTAGACAATTTAAATCCATCTGTTTTAGAAAGTTCCCCGCAAGGCAATAATAAAATTACGCCCAGGGGCGCTGATGCCGGAAGCAAACACGCGGTAGTGTTTATCCAAAATATTTTCTATAGCAAGTTGTAAGCTTATATTTTTATGAAGCGTATAGTTGCCTGAAACATTCAATGTCATCCAATCGGGTGTTCCGAAGGGCGTTGCATTGTCAATATTATCTTCTCCCACCAGGTTATAATCTCTTATTTTTTTAAAGCCATGATATATCAGGTAAAATGAACCTTTGAATTTTTGTATGGAAACATTCAATGCAGTTTTTCCGATTACAGGAGGAATGTGATCAAGAGGATAATCCAATGAATCTGTTTTAATTCTTCCGTAAGTATAATTAACAGACGATTGCAATGAAATTACCTGTGATAAATCTGCGTTAAGGCTCGCCGAAAATCCATACAAATACGCTTCACCTGCATTTATATTTGCTTTAACCCTGGATAGTGTGCCGTCATATAAGATACTGTCGTTGCCATTAAAAGTAAAATCACCTATAGTGATGGCTTCCCTGTAAAGTGTGTACCAAGCAGTTCCTTCAACAAACAGCTGATCAAAAATCATTTTCGATATTCCTACTTCTGCGTTATAGGTGTATTCCGGTTTCAAATCAGGATTAGGAACAATAACCTCTCCTTGCTGACTTTCAAAAATTTTAGCAAGATCATCTACATTTGGCGCCCTGAAGCCGGTACTTCCAATGATCCTGAAACGCCAATCGAAACCAGGCATATAAATCAAGCCAAGACTCCCGCTTAAAGCACCGGAACGCTGGGAGACTTCACGCACAGGTATTTTGTAAAAAGTGGTATCATCGAAAGTTGCATCAAGCAGATGTAAACTGTAACGTAAACCTGAAGTGAGGATGTATTTTTTATTAAACTCATAGGTATGGGTAACATACACTCCTCCCGCTTTAATTTCGGAACCGCCATCGGGGTAACGGGTATCTAACGGTGAGGGTATACCAGTAAAAATATTTTCCGCATACGCTGTGGAATTTAAGTTGTTATAGGAAATCTCAGTGCCGTAGCGAAGTTCATGTTTTCTGATGCGCTTTTCAAAGTCGATGTTTATTGAAAAAATATCTAATAATTCTTCTCGATGTAATAAATTACTGTTTCCAAATCTCCGGTTATGACGACTTTCAAGAATATGCTGCCAGGCTGCGATTACAGAAAGGTGATCAAATAACCTGTGTGAAAAACCATATTTAAATTCATAAGCAGTATGAATTCTGGTCTGAGGTCCGTAATACCATTCAGCACTTGTGAACACACCGTTATCATCCACCTCTGTTAACCGGTCATAGCGTGGAATATCATTGGTAGTTGTAAACTGGAAATTTAATATGTGTGATACGGAATCATTTCTGCTGAATAAAAATTTTTGCATTACGCCAACCTGGTCATAACCGGAATATTTTTGAATTGTGTAATCATCATTTCTGACCATTGTATCGCTGTTATTGATAAAATCCTGCACAAAGTCTCTTCGACCCCAGTCGCCATAAGCGGGATTCCTGTTCTTGCCGGCTCTTAGGTCACCAAACCGGCTCAAGGAAACTGAAGTAAGGCTTGCAAAATTTTTAGCTCCGATATTTAGAAGCATTCCTGCCGACATTTCTGTATTGGCGGAAGAAAATCGTGTAAAAGCACTGCCGTTTACATCCAATCCGCTGTCGCGGGAAGCACGAACTGGTTTTCTTGTATAGAAATGCATTACTCCACCTAATGCATCGCTGCCATAAACAACGCTTCCCGGGCCAAAAATAATTTCAAGTTTTTCCAATCCAAACTGATCAACGCTGATTACATTCTGCAGATGGCCTCCACGGTAAATCGCATTATTCATTCTAACCCCATCCATAACAATTAACACTTTGTTCGCTTCAAACCCGCGGATGATTGGACTTCCACCTCCGGCCTGGCTTTTCTGAACCATGATATTACCTGTATGCTGAAGCAAATCGGCAGTGGTTTGCTGATTGGAATTTTTTATTTCGCTGGCGCTGATGCTGGCTATCTGAACCGGAATATCTTCACGCTTTTCTTCAAACCTGCTGGCTGCTATTAATATTTCACCTAATGAATAGGATGCAGGATACAATTCTGTTGTGAATCCTGCCGCAACTAATTTTTGAAAGGAAACTATTTTCCTCTGGTAACCGATTCGTTCAATCACAATAGTATCGGCATCTTTGAATTCACTGATATCGGCCTGGCCTTTTACATTGCTGATGCGAATCACATCAGGATTTTTCCTGATGATCATCACATTTTCCAATGGTTCCATTGTTGTGATATCGGTAATTTTCACCTGTTGTGCCGTACTGAAAAAGGGAGCACAAGTCAATCCCCATAGCAACATTAAATGAATTTTGATGAGATGAAATCCTTTACACAATTTCATAAAGTGATAGAATGCCAATAAATTTATTGGGCTTTAAAGGTGAGAATATTGGTACAATTGTTTTCAATCGTAGCCTTGTTCATCATCATAGGACGGAAAAATCCATTCACATGCAAACGACTTTGATCATAATAATGAGGACTCCTTACGTGTCCTGACTGACCTGTAGGAAGTACACTCCAGCCATTTTCCATATCACCTAAATTTAAAACAATTCGCATAGCAGGTCCATACGTAACCGGGTATTTTCCCGAAGTACTCAATAAAAATCCTGCATTGTTTATGGTTTCAATACCACCTTTAATAGCAGTAGGTCTAACATTAAATATTTTATCAAATGGTTTCTTTTTTCCTATCGGATGTACATGTTCCAGTGTATGTGCACCACCCCAAGCCCAGTTGGTTATTTCGCCCGATGAGGCTTTTAAATCTTCTATAGTTTTAATAAAGGCTTCAGTGAATACTTCCCTGCGGGTTTCTTTTTTATCAGTTGAAATATTATCCCACCATCCGGAGTTGTCATCAGATAGAAATTTCACATATGAATTTTTCATCAAATGTGTATTCACAAGGGTATTATAATCGGCTTCACCCAATTCATCAATCATGGCCATTTCCAAAATCGTAGAAAGTAATTTATAATAGATGGTTGGGGTTGTATCGGAAGTTGCATGATTACCATTCCATGTTTTCAACAATCGGATCGCATGCCTGTGGGCGGATGATAATTTTATAGAATCATTTTCCCCGATCACTTCCATAATCAATTGTGCTATTTTGGGATGCGCATCAGAAATGATATCATTAGTTATAGCTTTTAAATCTTCTACGGATAATTTTTCTTTAGCATTCAGCAATGATTTAATACGTTCCGCCCTTGCCGGTGGAGCGTAGTAGCCGGGAAACATATAACCGGGCAGACTGTCAGGAGCATTGTTTGCAGAAAATACAATACCGGAAGCGGGATTTTCGGAATGCGGGTTTTGCGCGAAATCATAAAATCCTTCAATATCATCTTCTCCTGTTGAGCCATCTAGTATGAGTTTTGTTTTGATACCTTTTTTATATAATGGCAAACGCGCTGCAGCCCAATGTGCAATGTTACCTGTTATATCCCCAAGCAATATATTGAGTCCGGGAGCATTTACCATTGCAGCTGCTTTGCGCCCAGCCTCCATATTATCCGAAACAGAAAGCTGATGGGTAACCTGCAATACGGTAACAGGGAACCTGGAGTAGGTCCACCATAGCGCTACCGGTGAATTATCGGCAGAGTCACCATAAGTAATCACATCATTGATGATAGGTCCATGTTTTGATTCTCTAACAGTGATGGTGGTATCGGTGGCTCCTTTT
Organism: Bacteroidota bacterium; assembly: GCA_030855635.1. Lineage (GTDB taxonomy): Bacteria > Bacteroidota > Bacteroidia > AKYH767-A > OLB10 > JADKJB01. Next base: position 72,889 of record JALYQW010000041.1, read on the forward strand.
ATTTTTATAACTTCAGTTGAGGTTCTGAAATTTTCCCATGATCCTTTTACCATGTACGATTCCGGATTATCGGGTGATGTTTTTTCACGGTACAGATTCATGTCATCATTTTCAAGCATCGTCAAACCCCATGAAACCTTCCGGTTGTGACCCACAAGCGGATAAGGCAATCCCGCAAGGTAATTTCCATAAAGGCTTTGCCCAGGATATTCAATATGTGCTTCAAACCAGACAGCAGGTTGCTGATAACCTATATGCGTATCGTTAGTAAAAAGCACACTCCCGGTAGCAGAACGTGATGGTGCTACAACGATTGCATTGCTACCGATCCAGGGTTTTATAGGAAGTTTTTCAAAAAGTTCATCTACATAGGCAGAGATTTTTGAGGAGACCACAGCGTTGGTGTCAGGTACAGTTTGCGATAAGGTATCTGGACTCCATGCAAATGCATTGAGATGGTCTAGCCCATATTTCGTGTAAATTTTATCAAGAATCGGATCGGTACGGAGTGCTTCTGCAAAACTGAATGACATGTAACCGGTGATCAGGTAAATATCTTCAGGTGTGAATTGTACCTTAGGAATACCAAGCATTAAAAATTCCGGTGGTGTTGCACCATGAAACATAAAAGAGTTTATTCCCTTGAGATAAGAGAGCGAATTTTTTTGCCAGTCTTCGGTAGGCTTGGTAAAAAACATCGCAGCCGATTCTTTTGCGGTTTTATTTATACCCAGTGTTCTGAAAAAAGCATCTACACCCACGAATTCTTTTCCCAATATTTCCGAAAGAGTTCCTGCACCGACACGGCGAAGTAATTCCATTTGAAACAGGCGTTCCTGTGCATGAACATAGCCTAGTGTGAAATAAGCATCCTTTTCATTGCGGGCGAAAATGTGAGGTATCCCGAAATTGTCGTAATAAACTTTTACTTCTTCTTCCACACCCCGGTTATGCATCTCACCATGATACACCGGCCTTGAACTCTGCATGTAAATAAAAACAGCAGATATCAGGCCGATTACACCTACCCCCGCCAGAATAAAAATCCACTTAATCAGTTTCATAGATTATGGTCCGGTTTATAACCCGAATTCCGGGAACCCTTTAGAGAAAACAAAATTTTCGTTTTCAAATTTACAGCAAAAGTGAGTCAACCCATTGGTTACTACCAGATATTTTACATCTAGTTTCAGATGATAGGAGGCTGCCTGGTAAAATGCGTTTTCAGTAAGCTTAACTGTTGGCGCTTTACATTCTACGATCATCCAGGGTTTTCCCAAAGAATCATGGACTACGATATCGGTTCTTTTTTTTCGATCATTGAATAATAATCCTTTCTCAACAGATATGTAACCGGCAGGGTAATTCAAACCATCCCTGAGATACATGATAAAGTGCTGACGCACCCACTCTTCAGGCGTAAGCACTACGTATTTTTTCCTTAATGTATCAAAAATTTCCTTACTTTGCCCGGAAGTTCTGAAACGAAACGGAAAGGTAGGAAGATTCAGGGTATCCATACATTTTACTTCGATGCAAAAGTACTCATCCTGCTTTAAATTTACGGGCTAAAATTTGATTTATTGTGGAAAACAAAAAGGACATAGTTTCAAACTGGTTGCCCCGCTATACCGGTACCCCTCTCGATAAATTCGGGAAATACATTTTGCTCACTAATTTCAGCAATTATGTACACATGTTTGCAACACTGCACAATGTGCCGGTAATAGGAGTTGATAAGCCCATGCCCAATGCAACTGCTAAAGGTATTACCATCATCAATTTTGGTATGGGAAGCGCCAACGCCGCAACAGTAATGGATCTGCTGAGTGCTATTCAGCCTAAAGCATGCCTGTTTTTAGGGAAATGCGGTGGATTAAAGAAAAAAAATAAACTCGGCGACTTGATTCTTCCCATTGCAGCTATTCGCGGGGAAGGAACCTCTAGTGATTATCTCCCGGCTGAAATTCCCGCCCTGCCCGCTTTTAGTCTGCAAAAAGCTGTTTCTACCACCATCAGAAATCATGGAAAGGATTACTGGACAGGAACAGTTTATACCACCAACCGCAGGGTTTGGGAACATGATAAGGAGTTTAAGGCTTATTTGATGAAAACCCGCTGTATGAGTATTGATATGGAAACAGCAACGATTTTCGTAACCGGGTTTGCCAATAAAATTCCTTCCGGTGCCCTTTTGCTCGTTTCTGATCAGCCCATGATCCCCGATGGAGTTAAGACGGCTGAAAGTGATTCCCTGGTGACAGTTAATTACGTGGAAAGTCATCTCCAAATTGGTATTGACTCTTTGAACGAACTTATAAATAACGGCTTAACAGTCAAGCATCTTAGGTTTTAATACATGGCTACGCACACTTTTGAGAGCATAATCAAAGACCTGAAAAATAAGGTCTATCACCCGGTTTATTTTTTTCATGGAGATGAACCATATTTCATTGATCAGCTTTCAGGTTATATAGAATCACATGTTCTCACCGATATGGAAAAGGAGTTTAACCAATCGGTTTTGTATGGCCGTGATATTGACCCGGTCTCCATTTTCAGCAGTGCGAAGCGTTATCCGATGATGTCAAATTACCAGGTGATCATCATACGTGAAGCACAGGATGTAAAAAACCTGTTTAAGAAAAAATTGTCCGATGATTCACAGGGTGATGAATCCGATAACCTGGATCCATTATACCAGTATTTGTTACATCCGCAGAAATCTACCATTTTGGTGTTCTGTTACAAGTACAAGAAACTCGACAAGCGAACAAAAATAGTTAAGTTGCTTGAAAAGACCTCCGTTGTTTTAGAATCAAAAAAATTATACGACGATAAAATACCGGCCTGGATCAATTCCTATGTTAAGGGAAAGGGTTTCAAAATCGGAGAGAAGGCTTCGGGATTACTTGCTGAATACCTGGGAACGGATCTTTCAAAAGTATCCAATGAACTCGATAAACTGATGATCGGGTTAAAGGCGGGAGGTGAAATTAACTCCGCTGCAATAGAAAGTAATATCGGTATTAGCAAAGACTTTAATGTATTTGAATTGCAGAACGCGATTTCAGCAAAAGACTTTCAGAAAGTAAACCGTATCATCAATTACTTTGGATCCAATCCTAAAAGTAATCCGTTCGTATTAACTTTATCAACACTCAATGGTTATTTTAACAAGATAATATCGTACCATGTTTTCAAGGGAAAACCTGGAGTGAACCTGGCAACAGCATTAGGAGTTAATCCTTATTTTATGAGAGATTTTGACAAGGCAGCACGAAGCTATTCTCTTAAGGATGCCATGCATGCCATCAGCCTGTTGCATGAATATGATCTTAGGTCAAAAGGAGTTAATAATCTGAGTACTACAGAAAATGAATTATTAAAAGAATTGGTTTATAAAATTATGCATCCCGGTGTGTTGCATGTTTAAAATGTGAGAATGCATCCTGTAAAAGTATCCTGTGTTTCCTATATTAATTCAGCGCCCTATATTTATGGTCTTCGTAAGCTCGAATCTTCCGGTGTAATAATACTTAGCCTTGATAATCCCTCGGAATGTGCTGCAAAACTTCGATTAGGAAGTGTGGATATCGGTTTGGTGCCTGTTGCAGCCATTGCTTCTATAAAAAATGCCACTTATATTACTGATTGGTGCATCGGCGCCGATGGTCCCGTTAAATCAGTAACACTTTTGAGTGAAGTTCCTTTGCGGGAAATAAAATCGATCCTGCTCGATTTCCAGTCTGTGAGTTCAAACATACTCACCAGAGTGCTGGCTGCGAATTTCTGGAATATTAATCCTGAATTTTGTGAATCACAAAACGGACTCGAACAGGAGATTTCAGGTAGCAGGGCAGGGGTGATTATTGGTGACCGTTCACTTCAGCAGCAGCATAAATTCAAGTATGTTTATGACCTGGCTGAAGAGTGGAAAAAATTTACAGGTTTGCCCTTTGTTTTTGCAAGATGGGTAAGTACTAAAAACTTATCATCGGAGTTTGCACTGCAATTCAATGAAGCCCTGTCATTTGGCATCCAACACATGGATGATGTGATTGTATCACTGAAAGCACTACCTGAATATCAACCCGGAACCGATTCCTACCTGTTGAATAATCTCAGTTATCATTTTGATGCTGCAAAAAAGAGAGGCATGGAATTGTATCTTGAATATGCTGCCAGCCTTACTGAGTCTGAAGTGAGGGAGTTGCAGTAGCGGTTACCATTTCACCGGTTTCAAGTTTATGTGAATTTTTATTGATACTTCCCCGCTCTTTAATTAACCGTCCTGTAATAGTTAAATCCTGTTGTAAAATCAGCACTCCGCTCGCATCCGACTTTTTAATTGTTAATTGATTTACGGTATTTGCAAGAGGAATGGTAGTGAATAAACCACTTGTCTGCGGACTGCCGGCTCCGTTGAAAATATAATCAGCCGAAGAGCTGAAATACCTTGATTTCGTTTGAATGCATCCCTCACTATTTTCCGAATGAATTCCATTTAGGTGACCGGTTGCAATTGTTGCATATTCTTGGAGTCGGAAATTGCCTTCTCCGGTGAGTGAAGTGGTTCCGCAATCCAGCATGGCAGTTGATGAAACAACAAAATTTTTATTTTCAGCTAGTCGCCCTGTTTCACGTCCTGAAAGTCGCAAGGTACATCCGGGCATAACGGTAACATCCGGTAATGTAAGTGAAGCAGTATCCTGTATCCAGGTAATAAATTCTTCACGCAGGTAAATGTGTGAATTTTTTGCTGTCATGTGGAATGTACCCGATTTAAAATAGACTTTATTGCCAGGGTAAAATGTAACATTACCTTTAGATATTTTTCCTGGCAAGGCATCTGAAAACCAACCTGATTTGAGAATAAATTCTTTGTTTACATTCAATACCATTTGGTTTTTTGCAGGCGTTAAAACAAAACCACCGCCATTGATCACCAGGTTGCCGCCAATATTGATTGTATCGTCAAGTGTACTGTATAAGTAATTTTGATTCCCGGTTGCACGGATTTCGAAATTACCTTTTATCGTATGAAAACAATTCATGAAATCGATAGAAGACGCGCTCCGTGATTCAATAATTACATTTCCCCATTGAATTTTTTCCTGAAAAGTTACCGTTCCGTAATTATTGAATACTACGTTCGAATGAGGAGAAAACTTTTTTGTTTTTCCTGGAATTGCACCGGTATTGTTATGGATGTAATTTCCACCATTGTTAATAACCAGGCTGGAAGTTCCTTCATAGTTTGAAATATTTTTTTCCTGGACCAGGGTGCCGCCTCCATGAATCTCCACGCGCTCCGATCTAATGTCGGATGCCGAAATCAGCACCCCGTTTCTTTCAATTACCAGGTAGGTCAGACACGCATTCAGATCGTTTCTAAGAATGTGTCCTGATTGGATATGGAAAGTGGCCGTTGAAAGGTTAAAATTCGAAGGCCGCTTTCCTGATCCATCCCTTGAGGCATTCCAGCTGTCGAGGGAAGATATATCACCACTACCCGTTGAATAATAGGGTGTGTTATTTAAAATTCTTTTAGCGCCAGGCGGTGCTGAAATTGCAGGATCATGTGTAAGCGTTCCAATATGCACAGCTACGCACTCGGCGTCAATCATGGTGGTAATGCTACCTGCGACTTTGTTAATATCAAAGGTGAGCCAGAAATAGTTATCGCCCGGTAGCAATGCCTGTTTTCCATCAAGCCTGAAATTTTCTTCCCTTATTTCAGATATAGTAGCCCCAATCTGATTTACAGGAATAAAAAAATCATCATTTCCTGTTGACCACAGGCGAGCGTTACTGGCATACGATTCAAATGGCCTGGTTGTGCCCCTGGCTGAAACTGTTATCCCTGAGAAATTCAGGTGATGTGAGCGGCCCTTTGTTTGCACTTTTATTCCCAGAACCACCTGCATTGAAGTGCCTTTCAGAACGGGAATGGTATCCTGGAATACTTCAATATCAGCAACCACCATTGGATCTGATCCGGCTACGGAAACCTCATTTTCGAAAAGCTGAACGATCAACAATACGGCCCCTGTAAGAAATCCTGCTGCCAGGGCACTGACCATTAAAACAGACCGCATTTTAATACGGACCGTTTGGCGCGACTTGTATTTAAACCGTTTACTCATTCGAGGCACTTTAACTATAATTTTATAGTGCCTAGATGTCAAATAGTTATAAAAAACACAGGAGCCTCATTACACTTCATTGTTTCACATGAAATGTTCCACGAAATGTGTTATGTTTTATATATAATTAAAAATCAGTGGATTGCTAAGATGAATCAAGGAAACAAACCCTCTGAACCTGTTCGTATTCTTACATAATTCAAAAGGGAGAAATATTGTACTTTTAAAAGGTTCCTCCAACTAAACCGGCTGAATTATAAATTACCCCGTAAGCCCTGTTCTCTTTCAATAGCTTCAAAAAGGGCTTTAAAATTTCCTTTTCCAAAGGATTTTGCACCTTTTCTTTGTATGATCTCAAAAAACAGGGTAGGGCGGTCTTCAACAGGTTTGGTGAAAATCTGTAACAGGTAACCCTCATCGTCCCTGTCGACAAGAATACCAAGCTGCTTGAGAGATTCCATATTCTCATCTATTTTTCCAACGCGTTCCAGCAACGTATCGTAATAGGTGGAAGGCACTGATAAAAATTCAACTCCACGGCTGATCAGGTCGGTAACAGTTTCAATAATATTATTCGTAATGATGGCGATATGCTGAACGCCGGGACCCTGGTAAAATTCCAAGTACTCATCAATCTGTGATTTTTTCTTTCCTTCGGCAGGCTCATTGATCGGGAATTTCACATATCCATTACCGTTAGACACCACTTTACTCATCAATGCGGAGTATTCGGTTGAAATATCTTCATCATCAAAAGTGATAATGGTTTTAAAGCCCATAACATCCTCATAAAATTTCACCCATTCGTTCATCTTTCCCAGTTCCACGTTCCCAACGCAATGGTCGACAAACTGCAGACCAGTGGATTTAACAGAGAACTTGCTTTTTGCAGCTTTAAATCCCGGTAAAAACGGACCATTATAGTTACTACGTTCCACGAAAGTGTGAATGGTATCGCCATAGGTATGAATGGAGGCTAGTTTTACTTCACCATTTTCATCTTTCAGAACTTTTGGTGCTTCGTAACTTTTAGCTCCGCGCTTGGTAGTTTCAATCCATGATTTTTCAGCATCATCCACCCAAAGCGCAAGTACTTTTACGCCATCTCCATGTTTGATGATATGCTGGTTAATGGGAGAATCGGGATGCATAGGAGTAGTCAGCACCAGCCTGACCTTGTTTTGTTGCAGCACATAGGAAGCACGATCTCTGATCCCGGTTTCAGGGCCGCAATAAGCAACCAGTTCGAATCCAAATGCAGCCTGATAAAAATAGGCCGATTGCTTGGCATTGCCTACATAAAACTCCAGGTAATCAGTACCGTTGAGCGGTAAAAAATCCGCTGTATCCGCTTTTTTATCTTCGGTATTGGTAGTGGTGATAGTTTCCATGATATGAATTTAATGTACTGTAAATTTCCGTATTTTTTTCAAGTTAGTCAAGCTGAACAAATCTAAAATACGGCAATGATCAGAATGAGAGTATCAGTCTTTTAGATTCTGTAACGGATGCAGGCTCCATTTGGTATCTTCAGTGAACAGCGAGTCGAGGTATTTTTCCATTTCCACCAGGTTCGCCGGAGGTTCTGCGTCATAATGTGTGATCTTTTTCCGCTTCCCGCGAAAGCGCACTTCGGTGTAAATGGTAGGGAAGTCGGTAAGATACGGATTACGGTATTCATCGTTCAGTTCAAAATACCCAATTTCTTCAGCTTTCAGGCCTATATTTTTTAATGCTTCCGGCGAAAGCCAGGTGAAATACCTTCCAACATTGGGCACATGATCATATCCTTCGTAAAGCACATACCCTGACCGGTAGATCCAGATACTGTAATAGGGACATATCCCAAAGCAGCGGGTACGCGAAATAGAGGCTACAAGAGAATCGCCGGATTCACCGGGAAAATCAGAAGCACTATCAGCAGTTTTTTTACTACCGGTGCAGGCATATGTGAATAAAGTGAATATACAAAAAACGAGAACAGCGTATCTTGAAAAAAAACTGTATGACGGTTTCATCGTATTATTTTTTTTGGTTAACACCTCGTTCCCTTGCCATCTGTTCAAGACGCTGCTGGAACTTGGATTTGGTTTGCGATTGCGGTTTCTTTTTATTCTCCTGTATTTTGGCATGAATGGCTTTTTCATCCACAGCAGCACGGAAAAGGAACTGTTGTCCGAAGCTGATCATATTTGCTAGAAAATAATAATAACTTAAGCCTGCAGAGTAGTTATTGAAAATTCCCAGGAACATCACCGGCATGAGGTACATTACCCATTTCATCTGCGGGTTGGCTGCAGTCATTTGCGAATTCAGATACGTATACATCAGTGTTGAGATCGTCATGAGAATGGTAAACAAGCTCACGTGATCACCGTAAAACGGAATGGTAAAAGGAAGATTCAAAATCGAATCATAAGTAGAGAGATCGTCTGCCCATAAAAAACTTTCCTGGCGTAACTCGATAGAGGCAGGGAAGAAGCGGAACATGGCAATAAGAATCGGCATCTGTAACAACATCGGGAAACACCCTCCCAGCGGATTAACCCCGGCCTTGCGGTACATGGCCATTAATTCCTGCTGGCCTTTCATGGGATCTTCCTTGTGCTTTGCCTGGATTTCATCCATCTCTGGTTTCAGCACCTTCATTTTGGCAGTCGACAAATAGGCCTTGTATGTGAGCGGAAGCAATAACAACTTGATAACGATGGTAAGAATCAGGATGATAATTCCATAATTCATATCAAACTTGTTCAGGAAATTGAAAATAGGGATTACAAGGAAACGGTTGACCCATCCAAAAATTCCCCATCCTAAAGGCACCAGTTTTTCCATGCCCAGGTCGAGTTGTTTCAGCGTCTGGTAGTGGTTGGGACCGAAATAAAATGACATATCAAAATTCTCATACGGCTTGTGGCTATATGGAATTGTGAAACTGGCATGCATAAACTTTGCCAATGAATCCTGTCCTTCGTAATGAATGGTTTCAATTTTTGTAGGTTTTTCAAAAGCATTTTTTGCAATTAATGTAGTGTTGAAATACTGTTGCTTAAATGAAACCCATTTTACTTTTGTAGTGAGATTATCTTTATCATTATCCGTTTCTGAAAGGTATTCCGCTTCATCATCGGGATATTTGTAATAAACCGTGGAGTTGTTTCGCTCCATCTCAATGCTCTTTTCCTTCTTGTAAATATTCTGCTTCCAGTCGAGTTCGATGTAATTGATGTTGGAAGCAATCACCTGGTCCATTCCTGAAAGATTGATGCTGAAATCCATCATATAACTATCTTCCGGGAGTGTGTACATGTATTCTACATAACCGGCACCCGATGAACGCAAACGAAAACTAATTCGTCCGGCTTTATCCTGTATGGGTTCAAAAAATAATCCATTGGTAGAAATATCACGGTTCTGTGCAAAAAAATTCAGTCCGAACGTGGTAGTATCACTCTCAAACAATACCAGCGGCTCCTTATTATACGTCTTATAATTTTTGAGTTCAACTGCATGAACACGTCCACCTTTATTGGTGAAGGCCACTTTCATTAAGTTGTTTTCGAGGTAAAATAATTTTTCTTCACCTTCTGCGGAAGCAGCAAAAACCCCGTATTTGTTAACCAGCATTGCCGACTTCAACGAATCTCCTCCACCCAGTGAATCCATTGGAATTTCGGCAGGAACTCCGGAAGGCTGAACAGCTACCGGGGGCTGCCGGGTTTCATTAATTTTTTCAGCAGCCTCGATTGAATCACGGGCTTGTTGACTGGCGGCTATTTCTTCGGCAGTAGGCTGATTCCATATGCTAAAACCAATGAGAATCAGGCCTATAAGTAATAGGCCAATGATTGAATTACGATCCATAGGGTAAAATAAGGCCGCAAAGATAACAATTTATGGTTGCTTGCCAGCTGAACATTGCTCCACCTGAATTGCCTACCTGGGTTGCTCGAGGGCTGCTTTCACAAACCTCACAAAAAGTGGGTGTGGATTTTCGACGGTACTTTTATATTCCGGATGAAACTGTACCCCTACAAACCAGGGGTGATTTTTATTCTCGATAATTTCAACAAGGGCTCCGTTTGGATTGACGCCTGAGGCCAGCATACCGGCATCTTCAAACTTCTTCAGGTACTTATTATTGAATTCGTAACGATGGCGGTGTCGTTCTGAAATACGGCTTTTTCCATAAACCTGGAAGGCTTTGGTGTTTTTGGAGATGTTGCAGGGGTATTCCCCGAGCCGCATAGTACCTCCTTTAAGAGTGATGTTTTTTTGATCACCCATAATGTCAATCACCGGATGTTTCGTGGTTTTATTCATCTCGGTAGAGTGGGCATCATCCATGCCCAGCACATTGCGTCCGAATTCAATTACAGCGCATTGCATACCCAGGCAAATTCCCAGGAACGGTATCTTATTGATGCGTGCAAATTCAATAGCAGTTATTTTACCTTCTATTCCCCGATCACCAAACCCCGGAGCAACCAGGATACCATTGAGGTGACGCAGTTTTTCATCCACGTTTCTTCCATCAATTTTTTCGGAATGAATCCATTCCACAATCACACGTGTTTCATTGGTCACACCGGCATGAATGAGCGATTCAGCTATCGATTTATAGGCATCTTTTAATTCGATGTATTTCCCGATGAGTCCGATGCGAACTTCAGCAGTGGGGTTCTTGAGTTTGCCTAAAAAGTTTTTCCACCCTTCCATATCGGGTTCCTGCCGCAATGGTAATTTCAGTTTGGCGAGCACCACTTTATCGAGTTGTTCCTTCAACATTAATAACGGAACATCATAAATGGTACTGGCATCAATTGATTCGATAACCGCGTTCACATTAACATTGCAAAAAAGTGCAATTTTCCTTCTTATTTCCTGATTGACAGGTTTTTCGGAACGGCAAACCAAAATATCAGGCTGAACCCCGTACTCCAGCAAGGTTTTCACCGAGTGTTGGGTGGGTTTTGTTTTAAGTTCACCGGTAACAGTGAGGTAGGGCAGGAGGGTGAGATGGATCACTGCACAGTTAGAACCCATTTCCCAGATCATTTGCCTTACGGCTTCAATGAATGGAAGTGATTCGATATCGCCTACCGTACCACCAATTTCGGTAATGACAATTTCATACTGGCCGGTTTCTCCTAACAGTTTGATCCTGCGTTTAATTTCATCAGTAATATGAGGAATTACCTGCACGGTTTTTCCCAGGTAAGCACCTTCGCGCTCTTTATTAATGACAGTCTGGTAAATTCTTCCGGTGGTTACATTGTTCGCCTGGGAAGTAGGCACATTCAAAAAACGTTCATAATGGCCAAGGTCAAGGTCGGTTTCTGCACCATCGTCAGTCACATAACATTCGCCATGTTCGTACGGGTTGAGTGTTCCCGGATCCACGTTTATATACGGATCCAGTTTTTGAATCGTGACTGTATAACCCCTGGCTTGTAATAATTTAGCTAAAGAAGCTGAGATGATTCCTTTTCCGAGCGACGATGAAACACCACCTGTAACGAAAATGTATTTTACATGAGATGCTTTCTGTTCCACGGTTTTTTTTTCAACCGCGAAATTAATGGAATCGCAGTACGGATAAAAGAATATTGCAAACTAATTTTCAAATATGGTGTTGGGAAAAAAGGTAATGAGGTAATGAGGGAATAAATAATTCACCAAATCCCTCATTCTCCAATTCTTTAATTATTTCTCAGGCGAGGTTATGATAAACAGCCTGAACATCGTCATCATCTTCAATCTTTTCGATCAAATGTTCAACTTCCTTATACTGGTCTTCCGGTAATTCAACCATGGTGGCCGGAATGCGTTGCAGTTCGGTACTTATCACTTCAATTTTCTTGTCTTCAAGTGCCTTTTGCATGGCTCCGAAATTCTGGAAAGAGGTGTAAACAAAAATATCTCCCTCATCTTCAAAAACTTCTTCGGCACCATAATCGATCAGGTCAAGTTCAAGATCTTCCACACTCACTCCTGTATTTTTCAGTTTAAAAATTCCTTTTCTTTCGAAGATAAAATCAAGCGATCCTGTTTTTCCCAACGCACCGTTTGCTCTTGAAAAATACATTCTTATGTTGGCTACTGTGCGGGTATTATTGTCAGTAGCCGTTTCCACTAAAATAGCAACACCATGGGGAGCATACCCTTCATATACAATCTCTTCGTAACTTTCAGTGTCTTTTGAACTGGCCCGTTTTATTGCAGCATCCACCCGGTCTTTGGGCATATTTAAGCTTTTCGCATTCTGCATGACCATCCTGAGCCTCGGATTATTGTCGGGTTCAGGCCCACTTTGCTTCACAGCGATGGCAATTTCCTTTCCAATTCGTGTGAATTGTTTCGCCATTTTTGAAAACCTGGCGAACATTTTATGTTTACGTTTTTCGAAAGCGCGTCCCATATGAATCGGATTAGTGAATTTGAGTTGACAAAAATACAAACTTTATCGAGTCTCCTAAAGGTCTGCATGTGGATAGCAAATGACTCGCGGCAATTTGGTATTACTCGCAGGGTGCTTGCGCAGAAAGCGATACTAGTAATCGAATCCTGATCTGGTAGACGCTATTTCGGATCCGATGCCAGTGATGGTTGGGCAGAAAGAGCAACTGAATTTAGGAGTGGAAATAATAACGAAGCAGAAAAACAAGTGTTAAATATCACTTTTTCAATGATTTATAGTTAAATTTTCTGCCACAAGCTGTCCTTTCCTGCAACTTCCTCAGAAAAACCCAGTTAAACATGAAAATTTATTTTAGGCTTTATCAACATTCATTTATTTTATTATCTTTGCAATCCCTTAAAAAACAAGTAAATGATTATTGTTCCAATTAAAGAAAACGAGTCGATAGACAAGGCTCTGAAAAAATTTAAGAAGAAATTCGAAAAAACAGGAGTGGTTCGCGCATTACGCAGTCGCGCTGCTTTTGAAAAACCTTCCATTACACGTCGTACCACAGTTAAGAAGGCAATTTACCGCGATGCATTACGTGCTGCGGAAAGTTCCAGCATTTAGAAGGTACTATTTACCTATCGGGATGACCTGATTTTTTCCAGGGTAACTAACCGATACATTAACAACGAACAGGCTTTCCCTATGTGGAAGGCCTTTCTGTTTTGCAGGAAAGGGAGTTGCAGGAACGAAAGTATTTTTTTGAAGATTCCAACTAATTTTCTTTGAGAGTCCTTATCTTTGAGAGAAATCGATCCGTTTCTATGCCGGTAAAACGCTTTTTATCTCATTTACAATATGAAAAGCGGTATTCATCCAATACACTCACTGCCTATGAAATCGATCTGGGGCAGTTTTTCAGCTATCTTCAAAAGGAATATCAAACGGAAGATGTGAATGTGATCACACATTTTTACATCCGTTCCTGGATCGTAAGTATGATTGACGCGAAAATATCACCGCGTTCCGTAAACAGGAAAATTACTGCGTTAAAATCTTTTTTCCGATTTCTCCTCAGGGAGAAAGTATTGGAACATAACCCAATGGTGAAAGTGCAATCACCTAAAACCGGGAAAAAGTTACCTGCTTTTATTGATGAAAAGAAAATGGAAAACCTTTTCACTGAAATTGTTTTTGAGGAAGGCTTTGGCGGAATGAGAGACCGTACCATCCTGGAAACATTTTATGGAACCGGTATTCGTTTATCGGAGCTGGTGAACCTGAAAATTAAGGATGTTAATCTCAGTAACCAAACCATAAAAGTATTGGGTAAAAGAAACAAGGAACGCATCTTACCCGTATCATTTTCACTTGCCACTTCTTTAAAGAAATATTTAAAGGAACGCACAACTTTTATTTCCGGAAAGGAGTGCGAGGCCGAAACATTATTCATCGATAATCGTTGCAATACTATATATCCTAAGTTCGTTTACCGGCTGGTGAAGAAATATCTTGGCATGGTTACAACAGGAGATAAAAAAAATCCTCATGTTTTGAGACATACTTTTGCAACACATCTTTTAAATAACGGTGCAGAAATAAGTGCAGTTAAAGAACTCCTAGGACATTCGAGCCTGGCCGCTACGCAAGTATATACGCACAACACCATCGAAAAATTAAAAAACATTTACAAGCAGGCGCATCCTAAAGCCTGAACAAATACCTACGTGTTATGAAAATCAAAGTACAGTCAATTCATTTTACAGCCGACAAAAAATTGTTGAAATTCGTAGAGGAAAAAGTAGATAAGCTTTTCCAGTTTTATGACAGCATTATCGACAGCGAAGTGTACCTGCGCCTGGATAAATCAGAAAATACAGAGAATAAAATTACCGAAATAAAAATTAATACACCGGGTAAAACGTTGTTTGCAAAAGAACAATGCAAAACGTTTGAAGAAGCTACCGATGTGGCAATTGAAGCACTCCGCAAACAAATCACCAAGCAAAAAGAAAAACTAAGAGGCGTTTGATTTTCAAAATCTGCATTCGTAATTCGTCACATTCGTAAATTCGTGCCGAAGGATTCTTGCGCAATGTCTGCAAATGTTGAATTAACAGTGACAAGTGATCATCAAATTATTCAAAGCGGATATTTTAAAACTTTGGCAGGCATGCGTAATTCGTTGCATTCGTATTGGTGCTTGGAGCGCAGCCATCTAATGCAAAGGCACATTGATAAGCGTATTGTTTGGAAAAAGTGATTTGTGACAAAATTATTTTACACTCTCACTTAGGTTTCGCGGAAATTATGTTTACCCTTGTAAAACCCAAAACTAATATTTTAAGTTCAAACAGCATTTATAATAGCAACAACGTCTTATCTATTGCATCCCTCAAATCGGATTTTACATTTGTTTGTGCTGCAAAATCATTCCATCTGCTTACCACATTATTAACCTGATTAATAATTGTGTTTGCTTTTTTGATGTTCATATTTTTGGCAACTTCAAGCAAATCATCACGAGTAATATGTTGTCTCTTTCCATTTATGCTTAATGAATGCTGACTTACCCATGTACTCCCCGGTCTGTAAGAATGACAAACATCAAAAGCGGGAGCCAGTTTCCATTGACCGGTTGTGTCCATCATAAATGAAAAATTCTTAGTATGGTCATCACAGTTTCTTGCCATTACATTAAACACCATTCTTCTGTATAACTGTTCGGCATATGTGTAGGGCAATAAAAGGCTACGCATGGTTTCAAATAATTGCTCATAACTAAAGGAGGTAATTTCGTTAAAATCATAATGAGCAATGGCACAAAAACTTTGTACATGCAATTTACCTTTGCCTTGTTCCCTGTCGAAGCGACGGGTCATAAAATGCGCTCTCCCGTTTTCTTCCAGCAAACTGCATTCGGTCATTTCTATTTCGACTTCTTTTGCCATCAGGTGATAAGCCATTTCAACCCTACCATAACCGGATGATGTTCCTAATTGCTGGTCTGTAACGCCGTCAAATTTAAGTAACCAATGAGTAAACCCTTTTGGTGCATCTGCCTGACCGGAGCAAATTTCTTTTGTATCAGGATTAAATGCAATTACGGCTTTAGCTCTTGCACCTCCGGCAGAAGAACCAATCTTTAAAATGTCATTCAATGCTTTTGCCTCCTGGCCGGAAGGATTGGTATTAAAATCCTGCCTGCCGGAAAGTATTTTCCGGGCAATTTGTATTAAGCTTTCCAGCTCAATTTTGGTAGCACTATTATTTGATTTAGGAACTATGGGTTCAAACTCTAATGCCCCCATACCTCTTTTACCAATGAAGCAAAGTAGTTCCACCGGGTTCATACTATCTGCTGTCCGGCCATTTCTTGAAAGCCAGGCATTAATCAGGCTGTTACCATATTTATCCGGAAATACATCGGCCAGCAAGCCGGGTAAGCCTTTAAATGTGCTCGTATCTCTTAATTCAGGAAAAGAAAATATCCGTTTTGTTGAACCGGCAATGGGCATTTTTAATGGTGACAAATCCCATTTATTGGCTAGAAATGAAGGTTCAAATTCAAAAGATCCCAGGCGTGTACTTTCGTCCCAGGCAACAGCCCCAACCCGTTTATTCCAGAGCGTTATAAATGCCGTTGTAATCATTACCAGTTGCTTTTAAGATTTTCCGAGCCAGAATCTTTTCTATTACTTGCTCTCTGCCGCTTTTTCTGCTCAATTTTAGCCAGTTGTAATGGACTCATCTGTTGCCTTACTTCAAAATTTTGAAACCATTGTAGTTGCTCTAATGCCCTTAAAATCTGAATAAATGAAAGTAATGTACCTCCACCACCTTTTTCTATATTTACCAGGGTAGAGCGGTTAATTCCGGCAGCCTCCGCCACCTGCTGTTGCGTTTTGTTTTGTTTTAATCGGGTTTGTTGAATGAATTTGCCCATTACAGCCAAAATTGCTGGATCACTCATAGCATACCAGTATTTGTTGTCTTTTTCCATCGTTAATACTATTTTTGATTATTAATGTTGCTAAATACCAACAAAAATTAATTAATATTGAATTGTTGGTAAATTCCATCACAAATGTAATAAGTATTGTTTAATGTTGGAATTATTCAACATATTAAAAATTTTATTGGTATTAACTTCGCGAATTCATACCATTCAGATTATTTGAACATATAGTCATATTTACAACTTGTCGGAAAAAGCAGCCACGTTCAACCGGATGCCGCCCAGGTGAACATCTAAATGTGAACGGAGGCTTGGTTCACAGTGATTATGCAGCACCCTGGACTCAGTTTAAACAAATTGATTTAACCACACTTGATTCAGGAATTTATTTTGTGAAAATGGAATGGAAAAGCGGATCTATGGTTATTAGGAAATAATCCAAATATTAATTTTCCTAATGGAAGAATGTTATTTGATAGTTCTTCTTATAGTATTAATATCGAATATAGGAAAATGTCATTTAAAGGAACTCAGGGAAATATTAGTGATATAAATGGCAATTTCCTAATGAGCAGTAATGGGATATGGATAGCAGATGCCACAAATGATACGATGATGAATGGTGGCGGTATTAATCCTAATGGAATTACTTCATCCTGGGTGTTTGGTTTACCCATGCTCGCTAACAATGTATTTCTTCCATTTCCCGGAGATTCAATAAAATATTTGTTAATGCATCACACTGCCACGCAGTTTTCCGGAAGTTTTCTTCCAGCTCTCGAACTATATTATAGCTTGATAGATATTACACAGAATGGAGGGCTTGGTAGTGTTATCTCAAAGAATAATATTGTTCTACAAGATACATTGGGCTGGGGAATTGGTGCATGTAGACATGCCAATGGAACAGACTGGTGGGTTGTGATGATGAAAGATTCTAGTGATGTAGTTTTTAAAGTGCTTCTAGATTCTTCAAATAATGATAATTATATGAATCAAAATAGCTCTATTGTAATCGCTGATTTTGACAGATGCACGGGCATGTTTAGCAATACTCAGACAGTACAATTAACCAGCGGAACCTATTTATGGGGCCTTGCATTTTCATCTTCAGGAGACTATGCATACGCATGTAGTCAAGGTGAAATTTACCAGATAAATACAACAACTCTCTCCATAGATACTGTAGCTGTTTATGACGGATTTATATCTCCTCCTACATCCACTTGTTGTCCTTCTACATTCTTTAATATGTATTTGGCAGCCAATGGCAAAATCTATATTACATCAGGAAGCGGAATCCGGCATTTTACTGAAATCAATTACCCGGATAGCGCAGGAACAGCTTGCAATGTGCAGCAACATGCAGTGTTCATTGGAAATTACGCACACTTAAGTGCTGTTCCTAATCATCCAAACTACTATCTGGGCTGCGATACTTCTCTGGGATGTCCGTGCCTGATTACCGGAATAGATGATCAGTCTGAACACGACTTTAATTTCGGCATTTCACCAAATCCATCAGATGGAAAGTTTAAAATCAGTTATTTATTGCCCCAAAATCAGAAGGGTTTAATGGAAATTTTTGACAACAATGGGAAAGAAGTTTATAAAATGAACTTACCTCCATGGAGCACTATGCAATAAATTTCTGTTCCTAAGTTTTTTACCTCAGGTGTTTATCAATGTACCATAACATCCGGTCAGTTCCGAAGAACTGAAAAGCTGGTTTTGATTCAGGATTCAAATTAAGGGGTTATTTTGATTTATGATATTAACGGCAGGAAAGTGTATGCACAGCACGTACCTGAATGGAGTACTTTGCAACAATTAAAATTACCTGTTTCTATTTCTACCGGAATTTATAATTGCTTGATTGCATTAGAAAATCCCAAATAAGCAAAAAAATTATAGTCGTACGAAATTAAATTACAGAGAACATTTAATGTTAAAGTGTTTTCAATGTTTTGTATGAAATAAATCGTTCTTGAAGTTACTTTGAATTGTTTCAGTACTTCACAACTCTCCTGCTACCTGCATTATAACCATCAATTGCAAGAACCAACAAATAAGTTCCTGCTGCATATCCCGTCATTTCGAATCGGGCAATATTCGTTCTGTTATAAATGTTTTGAGAAGCGATTTGCTTTCCTGTTTCATCAAACAATAACATCTCAACACCTTTTCGGCCTTTATCAGGTAACTGTGTTTCAGGAATGGTAAAACTCACTTCAAAATAATCGGATGTAGGGTTGGGATAGGGTACACCGAGCAAGGTTGCAGGCTCAATATCAACCAATTCATTAAAACCTGTTAGAAGACCTAAACTATCCGTTCTTACCAACCACATGCTGCTGGTATTTCCAACACCCGGTGTAAAATTACAGCAATAAGTTTCTCCACACATAATATAGCCACCGTCGTTGCAGGGAGCTATGTCCCAAA
>JALYQW010000092.1 GCA_030855635.1 Bacteroidota bacterium
CTTTCCGCCTGCGTCCAAACAACTGCCAACTGCCGACTTTCCGCCTCGTCCAAAAAACTGCCAACTGCCGACTTTCCACAAGCGTCCAAACAACTGCCAACTTTCCGCCTTCATCCAAACAACTGCCAACTGCCAACTTTCCGCCTTCGTCCATACAACCGCCAACTCCCAACTCCCGCCTTCGTCCAAACAAACTGCCAACCACCAACTTTCCGCCTGCGTCCAAACACCAAAATCCTCAAATGAAATTCTCAATTACAAATTACCATCTCGAGTTTAAAACTCCTTTTGCTATCGCTCATGGCACCCGGACTGGCACGGACCTAATTTTTTTGAAAATTGAGGACAAAGGAATTATTGCTTTTGGTGAAGCTAGTCTGCCACCTTATTTACCCGATACACAGGAATCAGTTCACAGATTCATCAACTCTTTTTTCCACAATCATGCTGATCTGTCAAAGGGTCTTGCCTTCATGTTAAATGAACTCATGAATTTCGATGAAGGAAATTTTGCTGCGAAAGCTTGTGTAGATATTGCTTTGCATAACTGGTTCGCACAGAAAGCAGGTGTGCCGGTGTGGGAAATGTTAGAGTTGGAAAATGTGAGTTTGCCCCTTTGCACTTTTACCATTGGCATGGATACCCCCGCGGAAATTAAAAGAAAAGTTGAGGAGGCCGGTGATTTCAAATTGTTAAAAGTAAAATTAGGAGGTGAAAACGATCGTGATATAATTACTGCTATTCGTGAGGTTACCAATAAACCACTTTGCGTGGATGTGAATCAGGGGTGGCAAAATAATAAGGAAATGGCATTGGAAATGATTGAATGGTTAAAGGACCGGGGAGTTATTTTTGTGGAACAACCACTTGATAAAAACGATGTAGCAGGTCAGACATGGTTGCACGAAAGAAGCCCGCTGCCGGTAATCGCCGATGAAGCTGTACAAGTACCAGCTGATATCAGGAAGATAAAAGATATTTACAATGGAGTAAACATAAAACTGATGAAATGCGGTGGAATAGGAGAGGGGTTGAAGATGATCAGGCTGGCGAGAGAATATGGCCTCAAAGTCTTAGTTGGCAGCATGTCGGAATCAGGCTGTGCAATTACCGCTGCAGCAAATTTAGCTTCTCTTGCCGATTGGGTTGATTTAGATGGCCCGTTGCTAACTAAAAATAATCCGTTTGATATTGTAAAGTATAAAGATGGAAAAGTAGTTATTTAATTTATTCCCTTAAAACCGCAATTTTTTTATTCGCTCTTACGCCATCTGAAGTAATCACACAACTATAAATTCCCGATGAAAAATTTAATGGCAAATTCATCATCTGCATCGTACTCCACTCTGCCAAATTAATTTCATATACACGCTGTCCGTTAATATTAAAAATTTCCAATTTGCCTTTTTCATTTTGCGGAAGTAAGTAGCTGATTTTAAAATTTCCGTTGCTGGGATGGGGATAATTGGAAAATCTGAAATCACGGCTTCAAATGTTGGATGCTTATGGTTACCATTTTAACCTATACTTAATAACAAATAAAAAAATATAAAAATAAGTTGTTGTTGTAAGTTATGAGTTGTGTTTTAAGTTTTGTGTGTTCGTACATCATACTACTGATAAGTTCAATGCGAGTCCTATGTATATCATGTAAAGAACTGATAATTTTTACTTCGCTTTAAAAATATTTTAAAACGTGTCACCCGGAAGGAGAGCTATCGCCTCATCCGCGCAGGGCAAGTTTGTCACTTTTTTCGTAGCAGTTTCTGCATCATGTGTACATCCAGAAATTTCCCGAATTTTTTACCTGCCTCACGAATCACTCCAATGTGTTCGAAACCATAAATTTCGTGAATGTGAATACTGTTCAGATTGCCTTCGGTAATTCTGGAAATCAGGTTATGCAGCCCAATCTTTTCTGCTTGCAGGGTAAGTACTTCCAACAATTTTTTACCGGTGCCCTTACCCCTGAAATTAGGATCAATATATACCGAAACCTCCGCTGTGCCGTCATAAGCGCAACGATCGCTCCACCTGGATAACGAGGCATAACCAATCACCCTGCCTTCGTTTTCAGCAACTAGTACCGGGTGCATTTCATCATGATTCATAAACCAGGACATGCGATCTTCCTCCGATTTAGCATCCGTATCAAACGTGGCTGTAGTATTTTCTATAGCCTCATTGTAAATTTCTGTTATTCGGTGCACATCTGATTTTGTAGCGGGGCGGATGGTAAGCATATTTTATGTATTTAATTTGTGGGTTTTTCCCCGAAGTGATTTGGCAAATAAAACCTATTTATACTCATAATAACAAAGGCTTACAAATATAAAATAATATCTCTATGAAACTTATACTTCAGGGGTTGGTGGTTTAGACTCCTACGGTGTTGATTAATTTTGAGTTGGTTATGTATTCAGCTTTTTTAAAATTTCAGGCCAGAGCAAATCATAGGGTATCACCTCGAGTGATTCCAGTTCGCTTTGCATACCAAGTTGTGAAGATTTTAATTTTTCGTAGAATTTACCAGCTATCTGCGCAGTTTTTTTAGCCTCAAAATCATATTGAATCATTACCAGCAGCATCTTGATGAAATAATAACTCCTGGGATTTTTTTCTTTCTTAATATAACGGTTCGCATACAACTTTAATGCTTCAGCCCGCTCAACTATTTTAGAATAATCGCCTATTTTAAGCGATAACAAAGTTTGAGCTATGATAATGGAAAGGTTATACCCTGCCTTATCCTTTGAATATAACGGAACTTCGTTTAAAAATTTCGGGATATTAAATTTCCTGCTCATTTTGTCTGCATCGGGCAAGGCATAAATCAAAAATGATTCAAAGATTTTCCATTTTTCCTTACTTTGAGGAGAGTAGTTAATAAATCCGCTATGACTGATTACCTGGTGATAAATTTCACCGGCTTTCTCATAATTTTTAGTGTGTAAACAAAGCAAGAAATAATACTCCAGGAAAATTAACCAGTTTACAGTACCCGGATTAAATAAAGTCATGCAGGTCTGAGCATATACACTCCCATTTTTGTAATCTCTGAGATGAAGGCTGCTTGATAGTTTTTGAAGATTCATTTCACCCAGGCGAATCTTCTGTAAAATGTGAGGGTTAGAATACAAATAAGCTTCACATTCATTTGCCACTTTAATTACATTCCTGAAATCATTTAAAAAATCATAATACCTGATCCCCACCCTATACATATTAATTCGCAAGGTGTAAGTATCGAATTCTCTAACTTTTGATTGTAGGATCCGATAAGATTTTTTTGCCTTATCTATTAGCTCCTCATGATTGGAAAATGACTTCACAATTTCCAGAATCAATTCCTGATTTAATTCCTCAGCATACAATTCAGATTGCTGAATTAACAATGACTTTTTTAATTCATCATCATATTTTTTATAAGATTTTCTTGAACCTGAATAACTGCTGAAATATCTCAATTGTCGCAAAGCAAGGATGCTGAGATCAGTGAAATAATGTTTTCGTGCTGATGTTAATGCAAGCTCTAGTAACTCTTCACCTGAGTTTCTTCTGTTTTGTACCAAAAGTATGGAACCAGCCAGTAAATTCTTACACGTAGAAAAATACGCTTTATCATAGGAACTTTTGAAACGTTTTTGCGTATCCAATTGAAAAATCATATTCACCAACCGTTCTTTTGCCCGGGTCTTTAACATTGCAAAAGTCTTGTTTCCCAGTGGTTTATCATAAATTCCATGGATAGCTTCATCTTCAGAATTCCAGGAATTATCTCCTAAACCACGTATAAGCTGTAGGTACTTTGATTCCCCCTCCTCTTCCTCAATAACCTCTACAAAACGATTCTTTTTGGTATAATTTGTTACCAATGACGAAATTTCTTGCAAATTTTTAATTGACATATTCCAGTATATCGTTTATTTATAGAAGCAAATGTAACTAAAAATTTAAATATACGGTAAAAGATTCCAGTTTTAATGGTGTTACCAAGTTTGGATAAATGATACCCTTAAACCATTACTCACACATTAATTTTACATCGCAACAACATGCTAGAATTGTTAATTGCTATCCTAATAGCGTTAGGATACTCGGTAGACAGAAATGCTACACTCGAAGAAATTCAAAAGAATCCGGTGTCTTATGAAAAGGCGATCCAGATCCAGGAAACCGGAAACTATAAAGAAGATGACGGTGGTGTAGTGATCATTGAAATTGGTGGTGACTGATTAACCGAAAAAAATTATAATAAAATAAACAGGGAGGGTCTCAATAACCGGGGGGTTAGTTTTGAGACAACACACTCCCTGTTATTTTTTTGTCATTATTTTTTTGTATGTGATTGATTTTGAATATATTAAACTTTATCTTTCTTGTACTACCTTTGTAAATAACCTGCAGGTAAGTTTTAATCCATGTAATGTTTCGGGAACTACGAGGTTATTACGCTTATGATAACAATTAAATCATTCTGTTTCAACTCTTTCGAGGAAAATACGTATGTTCTTTCCGATTCCAGCCTGGAATGCATTATTATAGACCCGGGTTGTCATATGGAAGAGGAGGAAAAGGAATTAACGGATTACATTTCTGAAAATAATTTCAGGCCGGTGAGGCTAATCAACACGCATTGTCATATTGATCATATCCTGGGAAACAGTTTCATTGCCCGCCGGTATCAGCTCAAACTGGAAGCCAATGAAAATGAGTTACCCGTTTTGAGCGCCTCGGGGTATGTGAGCCAGATGTACCAGATACAGCTAAATCCATCCCCTGAAATAGAAAATTTTATTAATGAAGGTGATTTGGTAAAATTTGGAAATTCGGTGCTGGAGGTACTCTTCACTCCGGGTCACAGTCCGGGAAGCCTCACTTTTTTTGCACGAGAAGATAAATTTATCATATCCGGAGATGTGCTTTTTGAAAGAAGCATTGGCAGAACTGATCTGCCGGGAGGAAATCATGAAACGCTGATAGCATCTATTATCACAAAAATACTACCGTTAGGAGACGATATCACAGTTTACAGCGGGCATGGAAATAGTACCACTGTAGGAGCAGAGAAGCGCCTCAATCCATTTTTAAGAGAGCATCTCCAGCATTAGTTTTTCAATTTCAGGGTCGTTCCATTTGTTCCCTATTCCGGGAATGGCCATAATTTTATCCATGATAGCGTCATGTTTTTTACCTTCACTTAACGCAACGCTGTATGGAAGATCGCTAAATGTTACCATTGTATAAAGCGGAATCCATTTATCAGGATGTTTTTCGCTGAAAGCAGCTTCAATCTTTTTGCGGAGTAAAAAATCAGGATGACCTACGAGGTCACGCATTTCAATGAAATTAGCCAGAGCGAGCTCGGCAATTGCATCACTGTTGGGTTTTCTTTGTTCCTGGTAGGCAGGCATTATTTTTTCCCAATCATGATTGTGCTTGTTGATGAGTTCATTTAATTCTACGCAGTCTTCAAAACCACAATTCATACCCTGACCATAAAAAGGTACAATTGCATGTGCAGCATCACCTATCATCATCATTTTGTTTTTCCACGTCCATGGAAAACATTGTACTGTCATCAGTGACCCTGTAGGATTGCCAAAGAAATCCTGCTCCAGGGTTGGCATAAGCGGAACGGCATCAGGAAAAACTTCATTAAAAAATGCAATCATTTTTTCTTTTGAATCCAGCATTTCAAACGATGGATTCCCTTTGAATGGAAAAAACAATGTGCATGTAAAGCTGCCATCCATGTTCGGCAGTGCAATGAGCATGTACCCACCTCTTGGCCATATATGTAATACATTTTTTTCGATAACATGGGAGCCATTTCCACCCGCAGGAATTAACAACTCCTTGTACCCGTGTTCGAGATAATGCTGTGAATAATTATACCTGTCGGTGAGCATGAGGTTGAGCCTTCCTGCTGAATAAGCTCCGTCGGAACTTATAATCAGGTCAGAAGTAACACTCTTTTTCTCACCGGTAAGCACGTTTTCAAAAATGGCGGTGTTGGTTTCAAGATCTACGTTTATACACCGTTCGTTATAATGTATGACCGTACCGTTTTGCTCCGCCTGATCCATTAATACGCAGTTGAGACCGCCCCTCGATACTGAATAAATGGCTTGTCCTTCTTTAGCATAAGGCTGGTAATTGGTTTTGCCATCGATGCTGTGAATCATCCTGCCGGTCATTGGAATAGCAACTTTTTTAACTTCATCAACCAGTCCGGCTCCTGCAAGTCCTCTCCATCCACGATCCGACAAGGCCAAATTAATGGACCTACCCGCTGATATTGTTTCTTTTCGCATATCCGGACGCCGTTCGTAAGCGGTCACTTTATAGCCATGCTTTGTGAGATAAGTGGATAATAAGGATCCCACTAATCCAGCGCCGACAAGTGTTACGTTTTTTGCTTTGGATGTCATGATTTAGTTAATGGGCTGGAATGAGTTGCTGAAATGGCATTCGATAATAATTGTCCGAAAAGATAAACATCATTAAAGGAATTGTACAACGGTGCGGGTGCCACCCTGATCACATCAGGATGCCGCCAATCGGAAATCACACCTTGTTCGGAAATAAAATCATGAATTAATTTTCCGTGGTGTTGAATTACCAGTGAGAGCTGGCATCCTCTTTCAGTTTCAGGAGTAATAATGGTAATGTGATTTGTTCCGTCAAATTGCCGGTTCAACAGGTCAATTATGAAAGCAAGGTAACCGGTCAGATTTTTGCTTTTCTCCGAGAGCCTTTCCATACCGGCTTCATCAAAAATTTCCATGGATGCCCTCAGTGCTGCCATTGAAAATACCGGTGCATTGCTAAGTTGCCAGCCATCGGCACCCTTTCGGGGAATAAAATCTATTGGCATCGTGAAACGGGTTTCCGGATCATTTCCCCACCAGCCTGCAAAACGCGGTAATGATTTATCTTCCGCATGACGGTCGTGCACAAACGCACCTCCCACAGCACCGGGTCCTGCATTGAGGTATTTGTAGGAGCACCATGCCGCGAAATCAACATCCCAATCATGTAAGTGGAGTGGCACATTTCCAGCTGCATGAGCAAGATCGAATCCTGCAACTGCTCCTGCCTCATGTGCTGCTCTGGTAATTGCTTTCATATCAAAAAGCTGTCCCGTATAATAATTCACACCACCAATCATCACCAATGCCAGTTCTGAAGCATGTTCGTTAATCGTAGCTATTATGTCACTGGTGCGGTGCGTAATTTCTCCCTTGCGGGGATTTAATTCAATTAGCGCATCATCAGGATTGAATAATCTTGATCCACCGCGCTCTGCATGAAATTTTGCCTGGGTGGCCAATGCATAACGATCCGATGAGAAAGGTCCTTTTTCAAAAATTATTTTGTATCGCTTAGCATCCGGCCTGTAAAAAGAGACCATCAGCAAATGAAGGTTAGTGGTAAGCGAATTCATAACAACTACTTCATGAGGTAACGCACCGGTAATGCGTGCGGTTGAATCACGCAGAAATTCGTGGTAAGGAAACCAGGGATTTTTTGCGTGAAGATGTCCTTCAACACCCAGGTTTTTCCAGTCTTCCAGTTCCTGAAAAATATATTCTTTCGCTTTTTTTGGCTGAAGTCCAAGAGAATTTCCGCACAGGTAAATCGCCCGCTTACCATTCACCGTGGGAAAGTGAAACCGTTCGCGAAACTCCGCTAACTCATCCTTACCATCCATCTCATCGGCGAAAGCCTGATTATTTTCAAACATCATATCTCATTGTAATTAATAACCCGCAAAGAAAAACAACATATAATTAGGAAAGAATCACTGCTCATATTGCCCGTGCAACAAGAACGAGGAGAAATTGAACGGTCATTGCGCCATCCACAACAAATGAATAATAACCTTTGTTCCGTTTCCTGTTAGTATTTAAGATAATAATAGCAGCCAGCACTGCCGATAGCAACAAAGCACCTGATATAACCTGCTGTTGCAGGCTGGCAAGGTGAGGATCAATAAAAATAAACAACACGAACATTGCCAGCGAGGCCAGAGACCACAGCCGGGTAACCTCATCCCCGAAAATTGATGCGATTGTCTTCATGCCTGCTGATGTATCTTCCGTGAGATCCCTCATGTCGTATATAACAGTTAATGCATATATGAAAAAGAACCGTCTGAGGAAGATAAAAATAACTTCCGGACCCGGAAATGCAAAATCCTGATGACTGATTGGGAACAATACAGTAGCACTGGCCCAGGTAATGGAAAGGACAATATTTTTAAGAACCAGATTATTTCTCAACCCCTGTAACCGAACCCCATTTTTTTTGAAAGGCATCATATAGAGCAGTGAAAGCAGCGACGTGCCCATAAAAACAAGGAGTTGCATCACTGAACACATGGTAAGTAAACCGAACAAAACTATCAAAGCAATCACGCAAAGTGTTATTGATAGTGAACTTCCTTCCAGTTGGAGAATGTAACGTGTGGCGTTGTCTTGTTTATTCAGCGAAAGACTGAGCCTGGATGCATTGTAAATAAATACAGCTGCTAAAAAAATAACCAGAATGGAATTGATATTAACAGGTGATCCGGTAACAAGGTAAGTTTCAGCGCTCATGGCAGCAGCACACAATCCGACAAAAAATTGTGATTCAGAAAAAAAATTATGTGAACTGCCAGATGCCACTATTTTATCGTGAAAGTATTAGAGCGATTGCAGTTGCCCCAAGTGCAAAACCGATTCCTCCACCGATCAAACTGCTTTTGATTTTCATATTTCGTGCTTTCTTTCCGTATCCTGCTGAAAAGGATTTGGAAACATTAATATTGCTCACATTAGTGCCTTCCGGAAGGGGTACAAATCCTCCGGTTTTTATGTCGTAATTATAACGCAACGGTGTTTCAAGTTTTGGAGTAAATTGTCCAATTACGGCAGGATAAATTATTGGTACTGCCACGCCATAAAACACAGGTAAAACGAAACCGCTTACAAACCCCACCTCCAATCCGGTAACAAAATTGGCAGGCTTACGGTAGGTGATAGCTGCATAACGTTCTCCAATAATGTAATCCCTGACTTCTGAAATTGTGGGATCTTCGCCTGAAACGGTGTCGGGATTATAGATGATCTCTTCCGTACCATCATCTCTTAAAATTGAAAATACATCGTACCGGTCTAATTTACGCGTCCCGTTACGGGTTGTGTCTTCGGGTTGATATTCAATAAGTTCTCCCTTAACTTCGGCGGTGGCAAACCGCTTTTCTTTACCATTCAACATCACTATTTTACCTTGTGCATATGCTGAACCGGTGATTGATCCGCAAAAAGCAAGCATTATTAGGAAAATCCTGATTTTCATAAATGTAGAATATCCTTCAAAACTACAAAAAACATCACTTTTTTAGCACCATTTCAAGCAATTTTTTATCAAAATGTGACTTTTCAAGAAACCTCGGTCATTCAGAAGTGTTTTGAGAAGCACCATATACAAGGTAAAACAGAAAATAGTACCTTTGATTCCCTAAATTTTAATTACCCTATTTCAACAAATACAACCATGGCATATTATAGTTTTGATGAGCGGCACAATGGTCCCGACAAAGCACAGGTAGATTTTATGTTGAACACACTTGGTTTTTCAAGTCTGGACGCACTTATCGAAAGTACCATTCCCGAATCGATTCTGATTAGGGAGGGTTTGGGTATGGATGAAGCACAATCCGAGTATGACTATCTCAGGAAACTGAGGCAGGCTTCTTTTAAAAATAAATTATTCAAGTGCTACATAGGTCTGGGTTATCACAACACGATTGTTCCGGGTGTGATTCAGAGAAATATTTTTGAAAATCCGGGATGGTATACGGCATACACGCCTTACCAGGCAGAAATTTCACAAGGCCGCATGGAAGCGTTGCTGAATTTTCAAACCATGGTGTGTGACCTTACAGGCATGGAACTTGCCAATGCATCATTGTTGGATGAATCTACTGCAGCGGCTGAAGCAATGCATATGTTTTTTGCTTCCAGGAGTAAAGAACAGATGAACAATAAAGCTGTTAAGTTTTTTGTTTCGGATGAATGTCTGCCGCAAACCATCGGAGTATTAACCACGCGCTCGGCACCTATAGGAATTGAATTGGTTATAGGAAATCCAAACCAGGTTAAACCTGATCACACTTTTTTTGGTGCGTTGTTGCAATATCCCGGCAAGGATGGAAATATATCTGACCCTGCACCATTTGTTAAAGCAGCAAAGGAAAATAATATATTGATTGCTGTTGCTGCCGATATCATGAGCCTGGTGCTTTTAACACCACCTGGTGAATGGGGTGCTGATTGCGTGGTGGGCTCTTCACAGCGATTTGGTGTACCGCTTGGTTACGGCGGACCGCATGCTGCCTTTTTTGCTACTAAAGAAGAATTTAAGCGTGATATACCTGGTCGGTTAATTGGGGTTTCAATTGATGCCGCCGGAAATCCTGCTTTGCGAATGGCACTTCAAACACGCGAACAGCATATTAAAAGGGATAAAGCAACTTCCAACATTTGCACTGCACAGGTTTTACTGGCTGTTTTGGCCGGCATGTATGCAGTGTATCATGGCCCGAAAGGTTTAAAGGCAATAGCCTCGCAAATTCATAAGCAGGCCCTCAAAGTTTCTTATGCCGTTAAGAAGCTCGGCTTTGCAGTGGTACATGAAAATTATTTTGACACCATTAAAATTAATGCAGGTGATAAATTAGCCGCTGTTGAAAAGCAGGCACTCGGAGCGGGAATTAATTTCCGGTATGATGATCAGTTCATAATGATTAGTTTGGATGAATCTACCACTGATGCGGATGTTGCAGATATTATTGCCGTTTTCTCCCGTGTGGCCGGTGTGGAATATAAACTGAATGGCGTTGGAACGGATATCAGTTCCTCGTTGCTGGCAGATGAAATGCCATTGGCACGTCAATCTCCTTTTCTCACGCATCCTGTTTTTTCAAGCCATCATTCCGAAACAAAAATGTTGCGTTACATAAAGCGACTTGAAAACAAAGATCTCTCATTGAACCATTCCATGATAGCACTCGGTTCCTGTACCATGAAACTAAATGCTACTTCAGAAATGGTTCCTTTGAGCTGGGCTGCTTTCAGTAATATTCATCCTTTTGTTCCTGTCAACCAGGTGGAAGGATACATGGATATTATTCATGAACTGGAAAAAGATCTTTGCATTATTACCGGATTTCATTCCGTTTCGTTGCAACCGAATTCAGGTGCACAAGGTGAATATGCCGGATTGATGGTGATCAGAAATTATTTCCTTAGTAAAGGAGAGCATCAGCGGGACATAGCGTTAATACCCTCTTCAGCTCATGGTACCAATCCTGCAAGTGCAGTGATGGCAGGAATGAAGGTGGTAGTTGTAAAATGTGATGAAAAAGGAAATATTGATGTTGCCGATCTGAAAGAGAAAGCAGAAAAGCATCGAACGAATCTGGCAGCATTAATGGTTACTTATCCATCTACCCACGGTGTTTACGAGGAGTCTATTAAGGAAATAACTAAAATCATACACGACAACGGCGGCCAGGTTTATATGGATGGCGCTAATATGAATGCACAGGTGGGACTTACCAGCCCGGGTATGATAGGTGCCGATGTTTGTCACCTGAACCTTCATAAAACATTCGCTATTCCTCATGGCGGAGGAGGGCCAGGAATGGGCCCCATTGGTGTTGCTAAGCACCTTTCGCCTTTCTTGCCGGGTCATCCCGTTATTAAAACCGGAGGTGGCGATGTGAATGCTACCCCCGTGTCTTCAGCACCGTGGGGAAGTGCCAGTATTCTTTTGATTTCTTATGGTTATATTAAAATGATGGGTAATTCAGGATTAAAACTGGCTACTCAAATTGCCATACTGAATGCTAATTATATCAAGAAACGTTTGGAACAACAGTATCCGATTCTATATAAAGGATCAAAAGGAAATGTTGCTCATGAAATGATTCTCGATTGCCGTGCCTTCAAAATGAGCGCAGGCATTGAAGTGACTGATATCGCAAAACGGCTCATGGATTATGGTTTTCATGCACCCACAGTTTCATTCCCTGTTGCCGGAACCATAATGGTAGAGCCTACTGAAAGTGAATCGCTGGAAGAAATGGATCGCTTTATTGATGCAATGATTTCTATCCGTAAAGAAATTGAAGCAATTGAAAATGGATCTGCTGCTAAAGATAATAATGTGCTTGTTAACGCACCGCATACAGTTGCCGAAGTAACCGGTGATTCCTGGTCCTATCCTTATTCCCGTCAGCAGGCTGCGTTTCCACTACCCTACGTAAAGGAAAATAAATTCTGGCCTTCAGTGAAACGAATTGATAACGCCTTTGGCGACAGAAATCTGATTTGTACATGCCCGGATGTAGAAAGCTATGCTGAAGAGGTACAGTAATCTTTATAAATTTCCTGCCGTTTTTGATTTACGGATCGATAAAAAAATTATTACAAAAAATGGCGGTATCGCGAATAATTCGTGATACCGCCATTATAATTTTAAGCAGTTATTAATTTATAAAAAGTACTTTTCCTGACCGGGTAGCTCCTGAAGTTCCGGCAAGTGAATAATAATATATACCCCGTGCCGGTTCAAGGTTTTTAATTATAACTTCTTTTTGATTCTGGTATATTTCGCTTTTGCTTACCAGTTGTCCAATGGAATTATGTACCAATACATGCGTTTGTTCCTTCACGGGTGATCCGGTTTGTATCACCAGGTTATTATCCGAATCAAAATACACAGTTACATCATTGTTATTTTGTGGTTCCTGAATTCCGGTTGGGTTATCGAAGGTCCACCAATCAGACTGGTAATCGATCAGCGGGTAAATCTGGGTAGTTCCCATTCCTGCAAAACCACTGTTTCCGATAGTCATTGAAACAGCTCCTGCACGTATTCCTCCACCGAAATTTACAAGAACTGTCCATGCGTCATTTCCGGGACTATAAGAATAAAAATCATTATAAGCCGCACCAGGCCCCGTGCCTAAAAAAGTTCCTGTTCCAACATATCCTAATCCGCTCAAAACGAAAGCCGCCAAACCGTGCGAACCGTTACCGGGATATTCCGATTTCTCAACCCACATGTCACTGATAGGATCATAACGCCAAAGTTCTTTGCTGTTATATCCTGTGGGTTGCGTAGCTCCTCCTACAACATAACCATAATCATCGATACTAAATCCTTTTGCTGATTGCCGGGCCGGGCCGGGGATATCCGAAATCGCAGTCCAGGTATCGATAGCAGCATTATACCGGTAGAAGTCGGAATAATATCCACCACTTTTCCCCATTCCAACGAAACCATAATCACTCACATCAAAACCTGTTGCAGTATATCTGGGATCTCCCGGAAAAAGGGCCATTTGTTGCCAGGAATTCTGTGCCGGATCATACCTCCAGGTGTCGTTATGATAGTTAACCAAATCATACCCGGTTGTTAAATAACCCATGTTTAGTGCAGTAAATGTGGCAGCACTAATTCTTCCTCCTGGAGGCAAGGAGGCTTTTTGTGTCCAGCTATCGAGGATCTTGTCATATTCCCACATATCATTAACCAGACTGAAAGAACTTCCTGCCTGAATCAATCCGCTTCCTACGTAACCTTTGAGATTAACAGTGAAGGCGAATGCACCATAACGGGTGCCGGGAGTAAAATTGCTCTTTGGCACCCAGCTTAATGAAAGAGCTGTTCCACTGATTAGTGAACAGCAAACCATTGTAAGTAGTTGTTTTTTCATTTTATGTATGTTTTAACTGAACTGAAACTGTAATCAAACTTAAACAAAAAAGCAAGCCCGTCCTAATTATTTATATTTATTTTTAATCACTTAGAGTGTATTCCTCTACCTGAAAAGGGTTTGCTGTTAAGGAAATTCCCCCTCCATTGGTGCTATATATGAAATATCGCACCAATGAATCGCCATGGCCTGATGTATGGGGATTTATTATTTACTTATAATTTTCCGATTTCAATGAAATTGTATTCCATTGCTTCAAAAATTCGGTGACTTTCTTCTCACTATACCCTCCTTCATCTTCCAGATAACCGGTATTTTGTGTGTGGAGTCTTTTTCCATCACCATCTACAATCACAAAAACAGGAAATCCGAACCGCTGCGGGAAATCAAGCTGTGTCATTAACTCCGGGTTTTTATTTTCTTTGCTGAAGTTGGTATGAAGTATAACATAATCGGCTGTTAGCAGTGAGTCAACGGATTTATTTTCATGACTCCATTTGTAAAACATGCGGCACCATTTACACCAGTTACCACCGATCTGAATCAATACATGTTTGTTAGTTTCTTTGGCTTTACTAACAGCATTCCTGAAATCAGCTAGCGCATCAGCATTCGGATTGTACACAGTGAATGTAGAATCCTGTGCCGGAGCCGTAAATCCCATCAATAATATCAAAATGAGTCCGGAAATAATTTTCATCGTATAAGTTTAAAGCAAAATTACGCAATTCTAAATTTATTTGACAGGAAGTGTGATAACAAACGAAGCCCCTGCTTCAGTATTATTTTTGGCAACAATATTTCCGCCATGCGCCTTAATAATATCATAACTGATCGAAAGTCCTAAGCCTGTTCCTTCACCAGCGGGTTTCGTTGTAAAAAAGGGTTGAAAAATTTGTTCTCTGATATTTTCGGGAATGCCGGGGCCATTATCTTTTATTTCAATGGTCACCAGGTTGTTGTTGAGATGGGAAGAAATAGTCAGCTCCGGATGAAAAGACTTATCGGCGTCATGCTTTTCAGCAACCACATACAAACAATTGTTGAGGATATTGAGTAACACCCTCGAAATTTCCTGGCTGACCACGTGAAGGACAGGAACTTTTTCATCAAGGTGGATATTTATTTTGCTAGCGAAACCGGGATGTTTAATTCGGATGGCCTGGTAAGACAGCTGTGCATATTCCTTAACCAGTTTGTTAATATCAGTGGGTTCAATTTCCCGCTTCCCGGTACGGCTGTGTTCCAGCATTCGTGTTACAATAGAATTAGCCCGTTCTCCATGATGGGCAATTTTTTGAATGTTTAATTGTAAATCATTCAAAATCGCATCCTTTTCTTTACTATCAACAGCCTCGTTTAATTCCTTGATCAGGTCAACTGAAAGGTGCGAAAAATTATTTACGAAATTTAAAGGGTTTTTTATTTCATGCGCGATGCCTGCTGTGAGTTGCCCAAGCGATGCCAGTTTTTCCTGTTGCACCAGTTGCTGTTGCGTAGTTTCAAGATCATGATAGGCTTGTTCCAGTTTCCTGTTTGCTTTTTGTTTGATCTGGTTTTTATTATAGTATAAAAGTGATAACAGCAAAGCGAGAATTCCAATAATTATGGAGGCCCACATTATTAAGGCTTTATTGCGGTTATCTTTTTCAAGCAACAGGATTTCGTTCTGCTTTTTTTCGAGAATATATTCCCCTTCAAGTTTTGAAAAATTCCGGGATGTTTTTTCGTTTATAATTGAATCGCGTAATGAGATAAAATTTATGACATCTATATAGGCTTGCTCATACTCCTTTTTAGCGGCATTTATCCTGTAAAGAATTTTATGGGCATCAACCATGAGTTCTCGTGCCTTGACTTCAGCGGCATCTATTAGCCCGATATTCGCCATTTGAATTGCAGAATCATATTCCATCTTATTGTAATACGCTTCAGCCATAAGGATACCTGCTTTGGCGCTGCCATATTTATTATTGGCTTTTGAAGTATAGGTTTGCGCCAGTTTAAGAAAATAAATCGTGCTGTCGGGTTTGTTCATACTCAGGTATAAATCTGCCAGGCCGATGTTACATTCGGCTATGCCTTTTTCATCATTTATACCGGTTTTAATTTCCTTAGCCCGGTTAAAAAAAGATAATGCTGAGGCATGATTATTCAATTTTGAATAATTAATTCCTGAAAGATAAAAGAGAGTGGCTATATAGGATTTGTTACCTATTTTTTCATATTCACTAACACTATTGTTGTAATACTCCAGTGATTTCAGGTAGTTGTTTTGCGTATAATAAATAATACCTAACTGTAAGAGGGTATACGCCATCTTATCATGGTTATTGTATTTCTCATATATGTTAAAGGCCTCCAGTGCATATGCGAGTGACTTGGTGCTTTCATACCTGCTTACGTACCCGCGTACCAGGTTCAGCAATGCATCAGCAAGTCCGGTTGGATAATCAAGTTTTCTTGCCAGTTCCGAAACAGTCAATGCGTCACTGATCAAAGTATCCTCAAATGTGTTCAACTTGATAGCTTCCGTTATGAGCCGGTTGACATTATCAAGACTTTTATTATCGGGGATTCCGTTACTGATATAAATGGAAATGCTGTCGTTTGCCTGAGCGGAAATACCGTTATTGACTACGGAAATACATAAAAGAAAAATAATCAGGAAACCGCTTTTAATTACGAAATTCATACTCTTTATTAGTCCAGATTTTATTACCAGATCATGCACGAGGGCGGGCACCAATTTCCGGAACGGTATGTTAACGAACCCGGAATGGGTTTGACCACCATTTTGTCTTCGGCATCAAAGGTAATATTTACCCCTTCGAATACCAGGAAGATGCCGCTATTGTCAGGGGCATCTGGATTATTATTAGAACGAACGAATGAATAAGTGATGCCGTTACATTGATCCATACACAACATCTCTTCGAAAGCAGCAGTGCTGATAACGCCTCCGGTAGTGGTATCAGGACTCGTGAGGGTTGCTTTGAATTCTTCATAATACCGTTGTGCTTCATCTGTTGAAATCGTAAGCGCCTCAGGAAATGGATCAGTTTTAACACAAATGCTTTGCGTAACAGCGTAAATCAGAACAGCGTTGCCTATTAAGGAACACGCTAACAGAAGGTTGAATAAAGTAGTTTTTGTCATGGCAGGAAGAGTATTATAAAAGGTTAAAGTAGGTGAAAAAACATTACCCGCAAAAAAAATGAAAATGTCTTTGGCGATACCTGCCTGAAGCAATCCCTTAAAGTGGGTAGAAGTACGGTACCATCAGCAGTATGACTCCAAGCAGAATAATTGTAATCACAATTCCGGTCTTAAAAAAATCCATGAATTTGTAACCTCCCGGGCCATAAACCAAAATGCAACTGGGTTCAAAAGGGGTGATCATCGATACGGATGCAGAAAGCATTACAGTTACCGCGAATGTTAACGGGTTTGCTCCCATAGTTTCAGATGCCTTAAGAGCAATAGGTAAAACAACCATGGCAGACGCGGCATTTGACATAGGTTGTGTTAAGAAAACGGTTAGTAAGGAAAATGCTCCTAAAACAGCCATGGGACCCAGGTCGCCGAACATGGAAATGATATGATTGGAAAGAAAGTCCGCTGTCCCCGTTTTTTCCATGGCTATACCAAACGACGACATTCCCCCGATCAGGATTAGCAGATTCCATTCAATTTTCTGATAGGCTTCATCCGGTTTAATGCAATTGAATAATACACATAGAAATGCAGCAAGCATAAACGCTATGGAAAGCGGAATGATTTCAAAACTTCCCAGAATAATGGCGCCGATAAAAAATGATATCGATAAAATTGCATTCTTCTGATTTCGCGGACCGGCATAATTGTATTCCTGCAATATTGTAAAATCACCACGTTTGTTCCGGAATTCAATGTTAACTGCAGGACCCTGAATCAATAACCGGTCTCCGATTTTTAATTCTACATCACCAATTTTATCAGAAATCGTTTCACCCTCACGGTTGATGGCCATTACCAGCAAGCCAAACCTTCTTTTGAACTGAGCTTCTTTTATAGTTTGTCCGACAAAATCATTGGAAGGTAAGACGAATATTTCAACGATTTTGATGTCATCAGTTACCATATCTTTCGATACCATTGATTCAGCATAAATCTCAATACCATTGGCATTTTTTATCCTCATCAGTTCTTCCATATTTCCTTCCACAAGCAAAATATCTTTCGCCTCAATGGTGGAATAACCGTTGGCAATGCTGTTTTGCTTATCGCGTATTATGTTCAGAATTTTAAAGCCCATCTGACTTAAAATCGTATCGCGGACTTTCTGACTCACCATAGGAGAATCTTCCCTGACCAGTACTTCAGTGAAATAATTCTTGCTTACCAATTCTTCAACCATATTCACTTCCCGCTTCCCCGGCAACATTCTTATTCCGATGGTGGCCATAAACAAAATTCCAATTACAGCCAATATAATACCAATCGGGGCAAAATCGAACATTCCAAATACCGGATAGCCATGTTTACCCAGGTAAGCGTTTACAGCAATATTTGTGGAGGTCCCGATAACAGTGCAGGTGCCACCAAGTATGGATGCAAATGCGACAGGCATCAGCAATTTTGAAGGACTAATCCGTAATTTTCGGCAGATACTCACTATAGGAGACACATACATGGCAGTTACAGTGGTATTATTCATGAATGCTGAAGTAAAGCCTACTGTTGACATGATATAGGCCGGAAGCCACCGAAGTCGCTTGCGCGGAATCTTTATGAACCGGTCACCAATTATTTCCAAAACACCGGATTTTTGCATGGCAGCACCCACCACAAAAATTGACGCCAGCATAATTATAAAATCACTTCCGAATCCCCTGAAGGCTTCTGCCGGCGTGAGAATGCCGAGGGATGTAAGTACAATAAGTAATCCTACAGTGATAAGGTCGATTGGAAATTTGTCTGTTGCAAACAGAACGATGGCAATAATTAATAAACTTATGACCAGAACAATTTCCAAAACAGGTGCTTTTAAATAATATAAGCGAAGAAACAAAAAAGTATTGAAATAGTGAGGTTGGCCGAGGAAAGTTCTGGTTATGCTTTACACTTTTTTCCACTCAGCAAAGGCAGTCTGTTACATCAACTAGTTGTTTCCTGTGTCAAGCCTGAATGGTGCTATCAGAAAATTACAAAAAAGCCACTAACTGGGCAGCGTTAAAATAAATCTGCTATTACTGTTTTCCACGCTCTCCAATCGAATCTTTCCTCCATGAGCCGCTATAATATCATTGCTTATTGACAATCCTAAACCCACACCATCGCCTGTTGGCTTGGTAGTAAAAAAAGGTTCAAATATTTTATCCCTTATTTTTTTCAGAATACCAAAACCGTTGTCTTCAATGCTGATTAAAATGCTGCCCGGCATACGTGATGTGGTTATGTTAATCTTTGGTTCATATCCAAGTGGTGATTTCTTCCATTTCCTGTTCACCTCGTAAAAGGCATTATTAAGCAGATTGATCAGTACCCTTGAAATATCCCTTGGAATAACTTCGATCTGGGGAAGCCCGGATTCAAAATCCTTTTCAAGCCGCACGGGACAACCTGTAGCCACATTGTTTGTACTGTAACTCACCATGTTCGCCGATTGTTCACAAAGCGTGTTAATATCAGTAAGGGTTTTTTTTCCTGTCGATGTGTTACTATGCATGATCATTGATTTGATGATGCTTTCAGCCCTTTGACCGTGGAAAAGAATCTTGTCGAGGTTTCTTTTTAAAGTTGTGGTCATCACCTCAATGTCGTTCACATTACCCGTTGCAGTTGCTTCATTAATCATTTCAATACTCAGTTCTGTAAAATTATTGACGAAGTTCAAAGGGTTATGAAGTTCATGCGCCACGCCTGCAGTAAGGCTTCCAAGTGATGCCAGTTTTTCCTGCATAATAAGTTGTTGTTGTGACTGCCTGATTTTTATTATGGCATCTTCCAGTTCAGCATTTTTCTTTTCCAGGTCCGATGTTCTTTCAGCAACCTGTTGTTCCAATTCCTTTTCACGGTTTCGCAACTGCTCCACCATGAATTTATTTAATTTGCGAAGCCTTCGGCTGATGAAACCAATTAACTCCACCGTCATACCGGGGTAACGGTTCAGCACTTCAAAAAAATCATTCCGGAGTATGCTCCCGGTAACAGAAGGTTCAATAGCTGTTACCGACATAGAACGGGGTTCGCGGTCGAGTATCGACATTTCACCGAAAAATTCCCCATTTCCAAGACGAGCCAACAGGTGTTCCTTATCATGAATTTTGACTTCACCACTCATAATGAAATACATGGTATACCCAACATCATCTTTATTAATAATCGTTTCACCGGAAGCATGATTGGTAATTTTCATCTTCTTCACCAACTCTTTCAGCATTTCGGACGATACTTTCCTGAAAAGCGTTGAAGCTGCAAGGGCCTGGATGAGTTGTTCCGAATGTTCAGCTGTATGTTTCATAATTAAAGTAACAAAATGATGATCTGAATCAGAAACCCAAAGGTAAAAAAAAGCGCCCCTGTTTTATGATGGACCTGTTGCTCACCATGTTTTTCAGAAACTGATTCAGCCTTTTCAAAGCACTTTCACCCATTATCGCAGGGGCGCAAGCCAGAATGAAATACACTGCAGGAACATTTAAGCGCATTCAGCCATTTCATAGTTGAAACCTGATTTGATTGGCAAGATAAAAGTTTTCAGGCAGATGTCATAATGCTGGGTGAAAGAGAACCCCGACGGGAAAGAAAACCATTTGAAAAGCAAAACGCGAATTACGTTAACTTGTAATTCGCGTTCCCTGGTGTGAAAAACCTGCAAACCAATGTTCAGGCTTGCAGGTACCACTCTATAATTTTAATTGGGCAGAGTGTTTGTATGAAATCTGGTTGTAAAAATATCCAATAATTTTTTAATAAGGGTGTAAAAAATTTCTTAGCAATTATGAGACTTTTGAATCTTTCAAGGAATCAGCAAAAAATCTCCAAAATAAAAATATAAATATTTAAAAATCAATTACTTACGGAGATTTTGCATAATTTTAGAAGCGAAAATGAAATCATCTAATTCGGTGTTGCCTGAATTGAAAATTTGCTCAGAAGTACCATTCCACCATTTTTTGCCTTCATGAATAAACAGGATATTTTCCCCCATGGAAATTACCGAGTTCATGTCATGGGTATTTATCACCGTGCAAGTTTGAAATTCTTCAGTGATTTCCATAATCAACTCATCAATTACAATGGAAGTTTTAGGATCGAGTCCAGAATTTGGTTCATCGCAATACAAGTATTCGGGATTCATAGCAATGGCCCTGGCAATAGCGACCCGTTTTTTCATTCCTCCGCTGATTTCTGAAGGATATAATTTATGAGAGGAGGGAAGGTTGACCCGCTGGAGGCAAAAATTGGACCTGTCGGTACGCTCTGATAAACTCATATCTGATAGCATCGTTAAGGGGAACATCACATTCTGTTCCACCGTCATGGAATCAAACAGTGCGCTTCCCTGGAACAGCATGCCTATTTCCTGACGGATAGGTTTACGTTCCTTGAAATTCATTTCAGAAAAATTCCGCCCATCATATTCGATCCTCCCGCTGTCTACTTCAAATAATCCAACCATACATTTCACCAATACAGTTTTCCCGGATCCTGAGCCGCCGATGATCAGGTTGACTTTTCCTTTTTCAAAACGATGAGAAACGTTTTCGAGAATAGTTTTTCCATTAAACCCTTTCGACACATTTTGAACTTCAATCATGCCAGGATAAGTTGGGTGATGACATAGTCAAAGATGAGAATCAATACACTGCTGTAAACCA
This sequence comes from Bacteroidota bacterium, assembly GCA_030855635.1. Taxonomy (GTDB): domain Bacteria; phylum Bacteroidota; class Bacteroidia; order AKYH767-A; family OLB10; genus JADKJB01. The sequence goes on from JALYQW010000092.1 coordinate 21,643, forward strand.
CTGCCCGCGTGCTGGCCTGCCCTACTTCTAACGATCCCCCCTGTGTGTAAAAACCCTGGAATGATGAAATACTGGTGATCAGGAATGCAAAAACTACCGTCTTGATCATGGCAAAAGTTACATTGAAAGGAAGAAACTCATATTGTATACCTTTTATGTAATCCGTGGTGGGAATAACGCCTGATAATTCAGCAGCTAGCCATCCTCCGGCAATTCCCACAAACATACTGATGAGTACCAGGAACGGCGTAATAAAGATAGCTGCAATCATTTTAGGTAATACCAGATAACCGGAAGAGTTGATTCCCATTATTTCAAGTGCGTCGATTTGCTCTGTTACGCGCATGGTCCCTATTTCAGAAGCAATACTGGAACCTACTTTTCCTGCCAGTACCAACATTATGATGGTAGGAGAAAATTCGATGATCATAGTGTCGCGCGCAACTAACCCCACTATGTAAAGTGGTACTAACGGACTCACCAAATTGTAAACTGTTTGAATGGTGATTACAGCTCCCATGAATACAGAAATCAGTGAAACAATACCCAGGGAACTCACACCTATGGATTCCATTTCTTCCAGCACCCTGCGCCGATACACCGAAATTTTTTCAGGTTTACTGAAAAGTGTGGCAATAAAAATCCAGTATCGGCCTAAATGGGAAAAAAGATTCATGTCAGTTTTTGCTCCTTTTGAAGCCAAAATTAGTGATTAATAGCGTTATCTTTGTAGACCCTCTCCTTAATGCAATTTGAAAATTAAATCAAAATTCGTGTCCTCCCTTGCTGAAACTGGTAAAAGCTATTTTTTTTCCGGGATGAAACTTCTTTTTATTTTGACAATCACCATGATTTTTCAGGGTTGCTTCCTTTTTAAGAAAAAATGTGACTGCCCTACTTTCGGGAAGAATCAACCAGCAAAAGAAATTGTAAAACCAGGTTAATACTTTTTTCAAACTGTCCAAGTTGCCTGATGTTTTTCCTGATCAAGGCATTGATAGCTCCTGCAAATGAACTCCTTCAAAAAAAAATAAAGGAAGTGATTAAAATCAAGCTTGAAGATGTAAAACTTAACTACATTAGCGTTTTATTTTGAATCATTCTAAATAGTCGGCATTATGATATTACTTTACAAGAAGCTTTCTGAAATCGGAAAAGGTGAAAGTGTTGTAGTTGAGTCGTTTAATGACGAAAATATGAAATTGAAACTCATGGAAATGGGTTGCCTTCCCGGGGAAAAAATCACGGTCGACCGCTTTGCGCCATTTGGAGATCCTATAGCTATTGTTGTTGGAGATGCAACTATCAGCATCCGTATGGATGAAGCTGAAAATGTGATGGTATCTCCATCGAATTGATATTGTCTCATTGTGCATAAAAAGAGATTAAAAGTTGCCCTTGTAGGAAACCCTAATTCCGGAAAATCAACGATTTTCAACCAGTTGACAGGGCTTAAGCAAAAGATTGCCAATTTTCCGGGCGTTACGGTTGAAAAAAAAACCGGCTTTTGCAGCATTCCTTCCGGAAATGGGACAGTGGATACGCTTGTTGAAATCACCGACTTGCCGGGTACTTATTCACTCTACCCCAAAACTATCGAAGAACAGATTCCCTTCCAGGTACTTTGTGACCCGGCCAATGAATCCCATCCTGATATTACTGTCATTATTGCTGATGGTACGAATCTGAAACGGAGTTTATTTCTCAGCACTCAGGTTGTTGACCTGAAATCGCCCGCTATTCTGGTAGTTAACATGATGGATCTGGTGAACAGGAATGGCGTTGAATTTGACTTCAAGGCGCTGTCTGAAAAACTGGGTATTCCGGTAATTCCAATGAATGCCCTGGAAGGTGGTAGTTTGAATGAATTGAAGAAAACAATTCTTTCCAAAATATCCATCCCTGAAAAGGATTTCATCGACAGTGCACAATTTGCGCCTGAGGTGGTTGAGAAAATAAAAAACTCCGTAAAAATTAATAGTAATTACGCGGCTTTCCAGATTGCAAACAACCTTGATGGGATCGGCTATTTTAATAATCGGCCGGAACGAAAACAAAAAATACGAGAAATTCTTAAAGATCATGAGTTTTCTCCTCACAAACTGCAAGCTGCCGAAACGCTGAAGCGTTACAAGGTGATTTCTGAATTGCTTAAAGAAGTTACTCATTCAAAAGATGCAGCTCCCTCGCGGGATAAAAAATTAACCCGTAAACTGGATAATATTTTCATGCATCGGTTTTGGGGCTACCTCATTTTTTTAGTGGTAATGTTTGTGATTTTCCAATCAGTATTTGCATGGGCCTCATACCCGATGGATCTCGTTGATCAGGCATTTAGCTGGATGAGCACACAGGTTCATGATGCAATTCCGGAAGGAATGTTTAATGATTTGCTTGTTGAAGGAATACTGGCGGGCCTTGCCGGTGTGGTGATTTTTATTCCCCAAATAGCACTTCTTTTTTTCTTCATAGCGCTTTTGGAAGATACCGGGTACATGGCACGTGTAAGTTTTATGATGGATAAACTGCTCCGCCGTTTTGGTTTGAATGGGCGTTCTGTGGTTCCGCTAATCAGCGGAGTTGCCTGTGCTGTTCCGGCCATTCTTGCTACCCGCACGATTGCCAGCTGGAAAGACCGCCTGATCACCATACTTGTAACGCCGCTCATGAGTTGTGCGGCACGTTTGCCGGTGTATGCTTTATTGATTTCCATGGTCATACCTGATATAACCTGGTTCGGACTATTTAATCTCCAGGGATTGGTTTTGATGGGATTGTATTTAATTGGCTTCCTTGCCGCCATTGGTTCTGCGGTAGTTTTGAAATGGATCATAAAAGCCCGCGAGCGTTCGTATTTCATTATGGAGATCCCACTTTACCGTATGCCACGCTGGAAAAATGTAGGACTTACCATTGTGGAAAAAGTTAAAATATTTGTGTTTGATGCCGGGAAAATTATTGTTGCTATTTCTGTGGTCCTCTGGGTATTATCTTCTTTTGGACCGGGCGAGCGCTTTCGCGAAGTCAATAACAGAATCGAACAGGTAGGCGATTCCAACCCAAAACTGTCTAATGAACTGGCAGCCGAGCGGTTAAGATTTTCATACGCCGGAATTACGGGTCGCGCCATTGAACCGGTGATAGAGCCCCTGGGATTCGACTGGAAAATCGGCATCGCCCTGATTACCAGCTTTGCTGCCCGCGAAGTCTTTGTTGGAACCATGTCGACCATTTATTCGGTTGGAGGCGATGGCTCGGATGTTACCACTGTGAAAGCCAAAATGTTAGCTGAAAAGAATCCCGACACGGGTCTGCCACGTTATACCCTGGCAGTAGGCATGAGCCTCATGCTTTTTTATGCTTTTGCTATGCAATGTATGAGTACCCTGGCGATTGTAAAAAGGGAGACCGGGAGCTGGAAATGGGCCATTTTTCAATTTGTTTTTATGGGAACTTTGGCGTATATTTCGTCTTTCGTAATTTATAGAATTCTAAGCTAAATTTTATTGTCGTGAATATCTCGGAACTGGCCCAGGCACTTTCGAAGTACGTGCCTTCGAAATCGCTCGACACATGTGTTGACTGGATTGTAGAATACAAAATCGCACTGCGCATTACAAAAAGCCGCAACAGCAAATACGGTGATTATCGTCCTCCAATGGATGGCAAGGGTCATCGCATTTCACTCAACCATGATTTGAACAAGTATGCGTTTTTACTCACCTTCACACACGAAGTAGCGCACCTGGTAAGTTTTACCAAATTTCGTTTCCGGATTGATCCGCATGGAAAAGAGTGGAAGACGGAGTTTAAAAAACTAATGCAGCCTTTTCTGAAAAGTGACATATTTCCCAAAGACCTTGTAATTGCAATCAATGGTTACATGAATAATCCTGCTGCTTCGAGTTGTTCCGATATTTATTTAACCCGCACACTTGGCCGGTATGATAAGCGGGATGAGCGCTGGAAACTACTGGAAGAAATTGCATTGAATACTCAATTCAGAATCCGCTCGGGCAGGGAATTTATAAAAGGAGAATTGCTTAATAAAAATTTCTGCTGCACCTGCATGAAGAGCAAACACAAATATGTGATCAATCCACTCACTGAAGTGCAACCTCTAGGCAAACTCCTTCCCTCCGGGAAAAAGCGGTAACATTAGCTTATCTTTTTTATTGCTGAAGGACTGCAAGATCCTGTAATTCACATGGCAGTTTTGTTCCGTTTTGATTTGAATAATTTCCTACCTTTATGACCATCAATACTACCCCTATGGCAATTACCGCAAATGCTGTTGATCACATGGTTTCGCAAATGGCCGAAACTCTTATCGGATCTGAAATTATCAAACAGTCAAATGATGTAAACGAAAAAATTAAAAGGGGAGCAAAAATTTTTAATCTCACGATTGGTGATTTTGATCCCTCTGTATTTCCTATACCCACAGCGTTATTAAATGAAATTGTAGAAGCCTATCGCAATGGTCATACAAATTACCCGATGGCTAATGGAATGCCGGATCTCAGAAAGGCGGTAAGTAATTTTATTAAGGTCAGGCAGCGGTTAAATTACAGCGCTGATGAAATTCTGATTTCAGGAGGATCACGCCCACTTATTTATGCTGTTTATAAAACACTTGTTGAAGCAGGTGATAAGGTAGTCTTCCCGGTGCCTTCATGGAACAATAACCATTATTGTCACCTGTCACAGTCACAGGCCATCATGGTTGAAACCACACCCGACAATAATTTTATGCCGGTGGCTGACCAGTTAAGGCCTTTTATAAAGGAAGCCAGGATGCTTGCCTTATGCAGTCCTTTGAATCCTACAGGGACTGTTTTCTCGCGGGAAGCATTAACAGAAATTTGTGAAATGGTAATGGAGGAAAATCGTCGCCGGCAGGGTCACGACAAACCTCTTTATATTTTGTACGATCAGGTGTACTCAGTGCTTTGTTTTGGCCAAACTGAACATCACGATCCGGTGAGTCTTTATCCTGAATTAAGGGAATACACCGTTTGCATTGACGGTATTTCAAAAGCATTTGCTGCAACAGGAGTCAGGGTAGGATGGGCGTTTGGACCTGAATATATCATCAGCAAAATGAAATCAATTTTATCTCATATTGGTTCTTGGGCTCCCAAAGCAGAGCAGGTAGCTACTGCAAAGTTTTTACAGAATGATTCGGAAGTAGATGAGTTTCTAGAGAATTTTTTGAATGGCATCGAAAACCGGTTACTTAAATTCTATCAGGGTTTTCTTTCGCTCAGGGCGGAAGGCTTTAAAGTTGATGCAATTTTTCCGCAAGCAGCCATTTATCTTACTGTTCAATTTGACCTTATCGGGATGAAAACCCGCTCCGGTAAAATAATTGCTTCCACACAGGACATCACTGACTTTCTTTGTGATGCTGCACAACTGGCCATAGTTCCCTTCTCCTCTTTTGGTTCTAAGGAAAGCAATACCTGGTACCGCATCTCTGTGGGAGTTGCCAAAATGGATGACATTCCTGTGATAATTGAACAGTTAAGAGAAGCATTGACAGGGTTGGAATAGAAGGAGATGTTTTGCCTACTAATTGTTAAAAGTTTGATTTTCAATGTTTAATACTGCAACATGTATGCTTTTAGCTATAAGGTATTATCTTATCCTTAATCACTACCCTTAATCTCATAAACTTTTCATTGCTTTGCAGAAATTTTCAGGCTGGTAATGTATCTGCTACGCCACAACAAAAAAACTGAATGAACAATAACTATTGTGTAATAATGGCCGGCGGTATCGGAAGCCGTTTCTGGCCGATGAGTCGTAATGCTTTCCCGAAACAGTTTCTTGATATTCTGGGAACAGGAAAAACGCTCCTTCAGCAAACTTATGACCGGTTTCTTTCAATTTGTCCCAAAGAAAATATTTTCATAGTTACAAATGAAATGTATGTGGATCTTGTGCTGAAACAATTACCGCAATTGCAGCCGTCACAGGTGTTAGGTGAACCCCATCGCAAGAATACCGCTCCCTGTATCGCTTATGCGAGTTATAAAATTTCAAAACTGAATCCTGATGCAAAAGTTGTGGTAGCTCCCAGTGATCATGTGATACTGAAAGAATCGGAATTCCAAAAAGCTGTTCAGAAGGGATTGGATTTCGCTGCAAAAAATAATTCACTGCTTACCCTTGGAATTCAACCAAGCCGTCCGGATACCGGTTATGGTTACATCCAGTTTATTGATGATAAGGTCGAGGATGAAAATAAAATTTCCAAAGTGAAAACCTTTACAGAAAAACCTAACCTGGAAATGGCGAAGTTCTTTTTGCAGACCGGTGAATTTCTCTGGAATGCAGGTATTTTCATGTGGAGTGTAAAATGCATCCATAAAGCTATATCAGAACATCTTCCTGATATAGATGGATTATTTAGTGAGGCGGCAAACCATTTCAATACACCTGCGGAGAACGAGTATGTGAGAAAAGCCTATGAGCAATGTACCAATATCTCTATTGACTTTGGTGTGATGGAAAAAGCTAAAAATGTTTATGTAATGAGTGCTGAATTCGGCTGGAGCGATTTGGGTACTTATGGCTCACTCTTCGAACATATTAAACATGATGCAAATGAAAACGCAGTGGTTGGGAAGAATGTAATGCTTTATGATTCTAAAAACTGTTTTGTAAGTGTTCCCAAGGAAAAGCTCGTAGTGCTCCAGGGTCTGGATGATTATATTGTTGTGGAATCAGATAATGTACTTTTGATCTGCCGTAAGCAGGATGAGCAGCAGATACGGCAGTTTGTAAATGATGTAAAGCTGACTAAAGGGGAACGTTTCGTTTAAATTTCAGTTATGCCACATTGCAAGGAAATTCTTTTTTTAAGCTTGATTTTTCTGAACTTATTACTTATCTTTGACGTTAGTAACCTATAACGAGAGTATGATTATTTCATTTGGCTCAAAGGATACTGAAAAGGTATGGCAAGGTGAACAAGTCAAGGGATTACCAAGTATAATCCAAGAGACGGCCAGGCGAAAACTTCGAATGATAAATAATTCATTTAAAATAAATGACTTAAGAGTTCCTCCGGCAAATCGTCTGGAGAAGCTTTCTGGAAAAATTAAAGATTTTTATAGTATTAGGATTAACGACCAATGGAGGATTATCTTTAAATGGATGAGTGGAAATGCTTCGGAAGTTGAAATTATAGACTATCACTAAAATGAAAAAACTGAAGAATATCCATCCTGGAGAAGTGCTTAAAGAAGAATTTTTACTTCCGTTGGAAATATCTGCGTATAGACTTTCAAAAGATATTGGAATACCGCAAACTCGGATTTCGGAGATTCTGAAAGGAAATAGACGTATCACTGCAGATACAGCTTTAAGACTATCTCAATATTTCGGTAATTCTGCAAAGTTCTGGCTTGGGTTGCAAGACGACTATGATATTGAAGAAGGATTGTTGGTCAAGAAAGCAGAGATAAATTCAATACTACGTTACAGAAGCAACGTAGCATAATAGCCAGTGTGCCGGAGTGCCGTGTGCCACACTGTCAAACCGTGTCCGGGCATAGCACTAAAACTAGTTTTCTGATTGTTATTTTTTTATATAGTTGCCATTTAAACCAACTGTTTTTGTGTCTTAGAAAGGAAACCTTTTCTAATGATTCCAAAATTTCAAGCTTTTTATATGGAAGCTCATAAGATTCTTACAAGTATTAATTAGAAACCCGCGATAAAATTAAAAAGCTGAACAATTAAGACTTCAATATTTTAAATTTAAAAAATAAGGACAATGGCAACCAAAAAAAAATGAAATTATACACTATGAATCAAGTGAAAGATGAATTCATTGGAAAAGTTGGAACTGCCAAACGGGAGAAGTATGAGCAAGACTTAAAAATGGAATTACTGGGTGATATGATCAAACAAGTAAGACTTGAAAGAAATCTTACTCAGGAACAATTAGGGAAGCTTATCGGAGTACAAAAGGCTCAAATTTCAAAGCTGGAGAACAATACTACAAATGTCACTATGGAAACAATATTTCGCGTATTTTCAGTTGTCGATTTCTAAAATGGGATCATAAACATATGCTGTTAATTTTTCCCATCTTGACAAGGAATAAGCGATCGCTTTGCCGATCGGTGAGGTTGGAGTAGTTTGGATAATATGATCTCTGAGCCAGGCTTCCATTGCATTCAAAACAGGAAGAGACTTTTCATTTCGCAATGCCTAAATATTTTCTCCCGTGAGTTGTTCATCACGAATTGGCTTTTCAACTGCATATAACTGCTGCGCCTGAGTGATAAAATATTCAGCTCGAGCTTTATCATTACCAATGCTTTTTCAAAATACCTGCGTGCATGCGCCATGCAACCGGTTAGCGTGATTCCCGGTCTTTTTCAAAAGCATCATTAACAGGATAGCCATCGGATTGTATAAATCCTGTGTAATTTTTTAATAATTCTTGTGGCCCTTCTCTTCCTCTCCTTTTCGATAATCAGTATTTGTTAAACATTCGTAGATTCGTATGGCGAAGCAAATTCCCTCCTTCGTGGATTTTATGATTAAATGAAAATTATTTTTATATTAAAAACTGTTTTTAATATAATATTTACAATAACTCTCCACTTCGGCGGCCAGGCGTAATTCGTTACGCTAATAATTCCTAAACCAACTCTTCACTTTCATTTGAATCACACCAAAAAAAGCTTCCTGGAAAATACCACTGCTCATCTTTGACTGACCTTCCTGCCGGTCGGTGAAGATGATAGGCACTTCTTTAATTTTAAATCCCAACTTCCAGGTTGTAAATTTCATTTCTATCTGAAACGCATAGCCCATAAATTTTATAGCGTCCAGATCAATTGCCTGCAGTACAGATTTTTTATAACATTTAAATCCTGCAGTCGCATCTCGTACTGGCATTCCTGTTATTAGCCGTACATACGCTGACGCGTAATAGGACATGATAACACGACCAATAGGCCAGTTAACAACGTTTACTCCCTTAATATAACGTGAACCTATTGCCAGGTCTGCACCATCTTCCGCGCAAGCTTTATAAAGACGAATGAGATCAACCGGATTGTGTGAAAAGTCGGCGTCCATTTCATAAATATAATCGTACTTCCGCGCAAGCGCCCACTTAAATCCGTGAATATACGCTGTTCCCAGTCCAAGCTTACCTGCACGCTGTTCCAGGTGAAGCC